>JBCCLR010000007.1:0-37866 GCA_039026755.1 Pseudomonadota bacterium
CGTCAACCTGGCAGCTTTATTTCGTTTTTTAGTAGCTTAAGCCTCTAATACTTCGCCCTCATGATCGACGGCGCGCTATAGATAATAGTGCTGACCATTGTCCGTTACGAAAACCTTATGAGGATTCCCAGCAATCGTTTCAGAAATCGACTGCCTCTACGGTGGCCCGCTCGCCGCACTGCCGGTGCCGAACTATGAAGGCTATTTCGCAGAGGAAAAAGAGCTTAACTTGTTGCTGGATGACAGTGAACAGGCGGCTTGATCATGGCGATAAAAGCTTCGAAAGGCGCAAGAGTAACCTTTCCATCAGCAATCCTAGCGCCCAGTCCCAGTTCTAGTAGCTCGACTGTGTCGCCAAGATCGTAACTCAGCGTCGCTTCCGTCGGATTGAAACCGCACAAGAGTTTTTGCCCTTGGTGTTCGCGTTCGAACACAATGAGGTCGTTTCGCACATCGATGAACGACAATGTCCCGGCTTTGAGAGCAGGATGTTGTTTTCGAAGGTTTAGCACGTTTCTGGTAAAGTTCAGGATCGATGCAGGGTCTTTGTCCTGCTGATCGACAGCGACTTCATCATGGCGAGGGTCGATCGGTAGCCATGGCGTGGTTGCTGAAAAGCCGGACTGCGGTGCTCCCTTCGTCCAAACCATGGGCGTTCGGCAACCGTCTCGACTTCTATGCGGCTCTTTAGAATTTACCGCCGCTGGATCCTGCATCAATTCGAAGGGCACATCGGCCTGCACCAGGCCTAATTCTTCTCCCTGATACATAAATGCGGTACCGCGCATACAGACCAGTAAGGCGATCAACATTTTTGCAAATGTTGGATTGCCCTCTCTTGAATAGCGAGAGACAGCGCGTTTGACGTCATGGTTTGAGAACGACCAAGACGGCCAGGCATCGACCTCATTCCAAGGTTGCAACACACGCTGAACCATTTCTGCATCGAGCTCAGATGTAATTAAGAACGGAAAACTATAGCACGTATGAAGACGGTGTTGGCCTTGGGTATACTCCACCAGTGTCTCAAACGGCGCACCCAGTTCGCCGACCATAAAGCGTGAACCATAGCTGTCCGTAACCGCGCGCAAACGTTCAATGAATGGGATGTTTTCAGGTTGCGTATGATCGTATTTGTGGGCTTGATATGCATATGGACGCGTGGGATTGTCCGACCCCAGCATCAATGGGCCACTGGTTGTTGAAGGTGGGTTATCGAGCAGGTCTTTGTGATGAAAATAGAGGTTCACAACATCTAGACGGAAGCCATCAACGCCCCGATCGAGCCAGAACCGAGCCGTGTCTAAGATTGCCTCTTGCACCGCCTCGCAATGGAAATTGAGGTCGGGTTGCTGCTTTACGAAATTGTGCAAGTAATACTGCTGTCGTTTCGTTTCCCACTCCCACGAAATCCCTCCGAAAACAGCTTGCCAGTTGTTTGGAGCAGAACCATCCGGCTTCGGGTCTGCCCACACGTACCAGTCCGCTTTTGGATTGTCTCGACTTTGGCGGCTCTCTTCGAACCAAGCGTGCTCATCCGAGGTGTGAGAATAAACCTGATCAATAACGATCTTTAGTCCCAAACTGTGCGCTTTAGACACCATCGCGTCAAAGTCTTGTAGCGTGCCAAAGACCGGGTCGATATCGCGATAGTCGGCCACATCATAGCCGTGATCATGCATTGGCGAGGTGAAAATAGGCGACAGCCAAATACCATCGACCCCCAGACTAGCAACATAGTCTAGCTTTGAGGTGATGCCTTTAAGATCTCCCACTCCATCATTGTTTAAGTCGCAGAAACTGCGGGGATAGATCTGATAAATTACAGCGCCTTTCCACCAATCACTCATCCAGTTTCTTCTTTCTCAAAATTTCTACGCTGAAGGGCGGTTCTTGCATTGCACGCTATTCATTGAATTGTACAAACTTCGCGTTGGTTGCAAGGGTGTTTTCAGTCTAACGCGAAATCGTCTCAGTTTCCGGAAGACTGGGTTTTTCAGCCAGCCGCTTGTGCAAGCTGACGCCATTGCGAAAGCGCTTCGGATCGGTAGGCCTTGAAAATTGATCGGCTGCTGAGGTGTTTGTCTCCATTAAAATGATTGTATAACGAGGCATGCATTAACCAGCGCTTGCAAATTTGACCTGCGAACACAGTCCCAAAGCGATCAACCCAGAGCCTGACACTCTCGTAGCAAACATCAATTCCACGCGCATGCAGGACGTCCCCAACATTTCTGAGCGAGAGCAAAAATGAAATGTACATCATCGCTGCAAGCTTGATGATTTCAGGGGACGTTTTGAATTGGCGGAAGGGGTTGTTTTTCATCAGGCAAGGCTAGAACTCGCGCCAAGTTCGCGCAATTCCCAATTCCCATGACAACCCCGCTAAGAAGGCTAGAACCGATGCAAAGCGCGTTCAAGCACCAGTTCCGCTAACAATACGCACCCATTTTTCTAAGAAGCTTACTTAATGTGCGTCGACATCCTCATCATCAAGCGCGGTATTGCGCCGGATGGCACTTGGGGGATAGCCAAAACAGCGTCGGAAGGCCCGTGAAAAGGCCGCGTTACTGGCATAGCCAACTTTATAGCCCACTTGCGCTACGTTCATCCGGCCTTCACGCAAAAGCCGCTCAGCCTCTTCCATCCGGTCCATATTTAAAAGCGCAAAGGCGGTCGTGTTAAAGACGAAGCGAAAGCCTTGTTTGAGCTTAAATTCATTGAGGCCGACCATACGCGACAGCTGTGACAAGGTGGGCGGGGATGCCCGGTCCGCAAGTAAAATCGCGCGCGCTTCGCGCACACGTTCAACATCCGATAAGCTGAGTAGCATGGCTTGCTTGCTTGGCTCTTCAGTATGCAACTCAGAAAATCCAATCGCCATGAGTTCTAGGGCTTTGCCTCGGTAAAAGGCGGTGCGCAAGGTGCTCGCCAGCGAGCAGCGTAAAATTTGTTCCGAAATAACTCGCAAAGCCGGCGGCAAGCGGCGCTGGTCGATATAATAGCCACCTTCATCGGAATTCAGCGCGGACAACAAAAGACCTGGCACCACGCCAGGATCGTCCGCCAGCTGGTCTTTCACATAGTCCGGCGCAATGAGCAGCTGAACACTGCGCAAGTGCGTCCCGGGCGGATAGGACAGCCGTACGGGCCTGGTCCCTGTCCAGAAAAAGATGCGCAGCTGACTGCTATCAGCCACCAATTCTGGCAGACCTTCGACTTGCCCCTCGAATGACCCATCAAGCACACATGATAGCCCCACCCGGTCCATTGGCGCTTCCAAAGACACCTCTTCATCAAACTGAATATCGATGATCCGCAACGTCAAGCCTGGCTCGACTTCAAAGTCTTCCAGCCGGTCTTGTGGGCACTGCTCAAATGTGCCGCTAATGATAATTTCATCTGGGATTGGCATAGTCGGGTTTATCATGCCTTAAGGCCTCGCGAATTCAAGCAGTTTGAACGATCACAGCAGCGTGGGTGCACCGACGGCAGGCGGGAGGCGCTGCATTTAATCCGCCCTAGCCATACCTCACTCTGCCGCGCGTGTTTGCGGCGCTTGAGCAACAACTCCGATTTGAACACTCTTTTGTCCGCATCGGTAAAACGCCCCAAAGGGCTTTATGCTAATCATTTTTAGTTGGGGTCTAATGTCTTGCCCGATGCGGCATGTGTAGTCGGACGGTGGTGATCTCGGAGATGGCGTTATGATGGCATTGAAGATACTAGGTGCTGCGGTGTTGGTTGTGATCGCCGTGCTTGGTGTGGTGATCATCGGCTTTATCCGTGGGCTGAAACAAACGCGTCGCCCGGCTCTTGCTAGTTGCACGCCCGGCGCGCCAAAATCGTGCGATGGCACCTTCATCGGCCCAGACTTAGACCTAGACTACCGGCTGCTCTATCCCGGCGACGCATCAGGCTCAAACGCGGCGCCGGCCGCGATGTTTGTTATGCTGCATGGCGCAGGGCTGAATGGGCGCTATCAAGATTACCTTTCTCAAGGCAGCCTGCAGGCACTGGCAACGCAGGAAAATATTATCATTTTACTGCCCAGCGCAAGCGGCAAGCATAACACCTGGCTCGACAATGAGCACCCCGACCACCCTGATGTAAAGGTAGCAACAGACCAGGCCCCGGCCCTGTTCGCGCTCATTGATCATTATACCGCGCAGTTCGGCATTGACCGCGCCAACGTGGCCATTGCCGGCTATTCAAACGGCGGTACCATGGCGATGCGGCTGGCTGGCGAAGCGGAGGTGCCATTTGCCGCCCTTGGTGCGTTTGGTTCGCCTACAACCCGGCATCAAATCGAGCACGGAAGTCAAAACACAGTCCCCGTCATGCTGTTTCATGGCACCAAAGACAGCGCCAATCGCTTTGAGGGCGGATATTCAAAATTCCTCGGCATGGATATCAAGCTGGGCGGGGCAGTGCCGGTTTTATCGGCGCAAGAGACCGTGGATTTTTGGCGGCGCACCAATGGCGCCATGGGCGCGCCAGAGCCGCAAGACATTCTCATCAACGCCAGCGATGGCACGTCAACGCGCACTTACACCTACCCGGATGATGCGCGCCAAAGCCCGGTTGTGCAGGTGGTGATTGAAAATGGCGGGCATTTCGTGCCTGGCTCGCGCCGGTTTCCCTGGGCCCTGATGCTGTTACAGCGCGGCCAGCACATCACGGCCTTTGATGGCTATGCCATGTTTTGGGCGTTTGCCAAAGGCTTCATGAAAACCCGCGAAGATAAACCACAAGGGCAGATGGAGGCCGCCCAATGAGGGTGCTTAGAAGCCTTGGCATTGTCGTTGCCGTCATTGTCTGCATCGCCGGCGCGGCGGTTTTTGCGTTTAAGACCGCAACCAGCAACTTTAACCGCCCAGCGCTCGCGCAGTGTGAACAGACGACCGAGGCGATATGCGACAGCAGCTTCACCAGTGCAGGCAATACGCTGCCTTATCGGCTAATCCGGCCCGAAAACGGCGTGCAGCCCGTGGCCATGATGCTTGTTTTGCACGGCGCGAATTTAAATGGTCCGGCGCAAGAGTGGCTCTCGAATGGAACCTTAAGGGCCCTTGCGTCGCGTGAGCGCCTCATCATTGTGCTGCCCAGCGCGGGCGGCGATCTAAAAGTCTGGAACAACGGCATGAACGCAGGCCACCCAGCTGTCAAAGCCCTGCCTGACCACCTCACCATCCTGTCTGCTCTGGTTGATCGCCTGCGCGAGGACTATGCAATCGCTGCGGGCAATGTGCTGGTATCGGGCTTTTCCAATGGCGGCGCGATGGCCATGCGCATGGCCTGTAATGGCCCGCTCGACATCGCCGCCGTCGGCACATTCGGCGCCCCCATACCACGCGCTTTAATCGCGCAAGGCTGTGATCGCCCCATACCGATATTGCTAACCCATGGCACAAAGGATGGCAGCGTAAAGTTTAATGGAGGCTATTCCACACTTTTAGGCATGGATATTCGCGAATTGGACGGACACCCCTTGCAGCCCATGTTGCCAGCACAACAAGCGGCAGAATTTTGGCGAACAAACAACGCCTGCAGCGCGGCACCCAAACGCAAGAGCATCCCCAATGCCGCGCCAGGTGATGGCACGCAAACCACAGTGACCAGATATGATGAGTGCGAAAGCAATGCCTCTGTCGTCTTCGCTGTAGTCGAAAACGGTCAACACACGGTCCCTGGCGACCGGCCCTATCCTTTTGTGGTCAATCTCCTTTTGACGGGCCGGCATTCCAATGATTACAGCGGCTATGAGGCGTTCTGGTCCTTTGCCTCAGACTATGTTGTCACGACACCAGCACCACAAGACGGCAGCGCACGCGGCAGTACATCGTGATGGCGTTGGTTGACGGCATTTTGTTTGCTCTGTTGGCGGCAGTCCTCGTTTTCTGGTGGGTGCCTGCCCTGCCCAGCCGCCAACTCATCTTGTTTCTGTGCGCCGGCGGCTTGATCGCATTCGGGCTGTATGGCGCGCTGAATGACCGCTGGCAGGCTGGGATTTGTGCTGGGTTTGGGCTGCTGCTCATCACCCTGACCACCTTGATGGTTCTCCGCGGCGGCTTGCCAAAATCGCTGCCCTATATCTCCGGCCCGATCATCACGCTATTTGCGGCGCTGCCGGCCTTTGCGCTTTACTCTTTTCCCATTGGCAATATACCCGCGCCGTCTGGGCCGTATAGCGTTGGCATGCGCACGTTTGAGCTGAGTGATGAAACGCGGCCAGGGCTTTTCGGCGTTGAGGCAAACGCGCCGCGGCGGCTGTTGGTGCGGGTGTGGTATCCGGCCCAGGTGCCAACCGGTGCAAAACCGGCGCCTTATTTCAGCGCCGCCGAAGCGAAAACCACAGCCCGGGCCTTTGGCGAATTCATGAAATTCCCGCCGCTCATGACATATTTAAAACATGTCAAAACCAACGCCTACCCTAATGCACCGCTGGCAAACGGCATCACACAGCTACCGCCGATTTTGTTCAGCCACGGGGCCCTTAGCCGGCTGAACCAAAGCACCTTTCTTATGGAAGATCTCGCCAGCCATGGCTACGGCGTTTACAGCGTGCAACATGTGGGCGAATCTGCCCACACGGTGTTTCCCAATGGCGATGTCATTGCCATCGACCAAGGCCTTCTGGAGTTTGCGAAGACCTCCAAAGAAGCAAAGGGCGATTATAAAGACGCGATTATTAAAGGCATGGGCGCTGAAGCCCTGGATGACCGGCTGGCCGGGCAGCTGGATTGGCTGAGCCGGCGTAAACGCGATGATAGCCGAATTCACTCTGGTCAATATGTCTGGCTGGAAGACCGCATCTTCGTGCTTGACCAACTTGAAGCCGGGCACGTGCCGGCAGAGATTGCGGACATTGCAGCAAAAAGTGATTTTGCCCAATCCGGCCATATGGGTATGTCCTTTGGCGGCGCCATTGCGGGCATGCATTGCGCGGCTGATCCGCGCTGCGTTGCCGGCATCAATATCGACGGCGCGCTGGTTCAGCGCCCGGTCATGGACAAAGCTGTCAACGGCGCGTTCATGGTGTTCACCTCCGATCATGACCTGTTTTACAAATCAATGATGGGCAAGGGAAATTATGCTCCAGACCTGAAACAGCGGCACTGGGTGTTTGATTTTTCCTATGAACGCTTTGGCAGCGCCGGTGAGCGCGCGGACATCCACCGCATTGAGCTCAACCGCACTGCGCACATGGGGCTGACCGACTATCCACTGTTCCTGCGCGGGCCAATTGCCCAGGCCATGCTCGGCAAAGCGCCAGCAGACATTATTCTCGGCGCTCAGAAGGATTTTATTCGCAGTTTTTTCAATACCTATATGCGCGGCGAAGATAGCGGCTTTCCAGCTGCACAGCTGGCCGAATACGCCGACTATACTGAAAGTAGAAAAGCGCAGCATATCCGCGCCTGGTGGCTGAGCAAATCTTCCAATGAACAAGGCGACATCCGCCGCGCCATCGCTGGCGATGAAACCAGCGGATCATTAAACCAGCAATAGGCTCTTGCCCAAACACTGAAACGCCCCCGCTTACTTCCGGTCAGGGAGCCATTGTCCACAGGCTTTCTCAGGTTTCGTAGCCATTTCTGCAGGCAGTACTTTGGCTTTAAAACGATGCCCCACATGCCCTGTAGACACGCGAAATAACGCTTGAAAACGCTGAAGCATGTGGGTCATTTTAAATGCGTTATGCTTAAAGTGCGCGATACAGACTATCGATGGTCATTTCAAAGCGGCTCGCGTGATCGTTTTGAGGAATATGAGGTTGAAGACGGCCTCACGCTTCGGCTTGTTGACATAAAATTCGACAAGGTCTCCACGCTTGATGGCCTCATCGGCCAGTTTCGTCTGGCCTGCATTTTAGATGGGAATTTTACCGGTCAGGTTACCGGTTTGCCGAAAATCGTTGCCGATAAAAGTCAGCTGCAGCTGAATTACTGGTCCGGCACCAAATCAGCGCATTTTACCTATCCCGCAGGCTCGCATCTTCGAAGTGTGCAAATCTTGATGTCGCCTGAGTACATCCTAAAGCATATCGGCCATGACACAGGCATCGTGCCACAGCTGCTGCTCACGGCGCTGCAGTCCCCCAAAGGCGGATATTTCGCTGATTTTAGGCGGCTTTCGCCGGCGTTGCGCGTGATTGCAGAACAGGTGCTTAGATCCGAACTGCCGGCCACCCTCAACCATGCTTTTTTCCGCGCCAAGGCGCTTGAAATGCTGGCAGTGGGCTTTTCCGAATTGATGTCGGATGAGCCAACAAAACAAGCGATTTTGCTCAGCGTTTTAGATGTCGAGCGGGTGCGCAAAGCGCGGGAAATTCTGCGCGAGCGGCGTGTATCACCGCCGACGCTGTCTGAACTGGCGCATATGGTGGGCCTCAATGAGTTTAAGCTGAAACAGGGCTTTCGTTTTGTCTACAACACCAGCGCTTTTGCCCTGTTAAGCATGGACCGCATGCAAGAAGCCGAGCAGCTCCTCAAAAAAGGCGGAATGAACGTCGCGCAAGTGGGCTATCAAGTCGGCTATACCAGCAACGCGGCCTTCTCACGGGCGTTTCAGCGCCACTTTGGCTACCCACCAAGTGCGGCCCTGCGCAACAGTGCCATAGACCCACTTAGGGAAGCTCCACCAGACCATGAGCGGTTTTGATGGTTGCTGTCATCTGCGGTTCGGGCGCTGATGTTACATCATAAGGGAGGCCAAGAGCTGTAAAGCCGGTTTGCAGCGCCGTTGGCTCAGGCACAGCAAAGCGCAAGGCCACAAACGCGCCGGCCGCTGGCGCTGCCTTTGACGGATGGGGCGTTTCGCCCCAATCAATCAGAAAGGGCACGGTGCCTCCAAGCGGCTTTGGCATCGGCTGCGTTAAACGCCAACGCAGTACATCCCCATTTGGCTTGGCACGCGAACCATCCTTTAGATCACCCATGGGCAGGCCAGCGTCCAGCGCAATCTGGCGATGGTGCGCGATGTCACGACTGCTGAGCGCCCAGCTGATAATTCGGGGCTGGGTGAGCGTGCCAAGAATGTCTGTAAAATCATTGGGCGGCGCAGCCACATTGGGCGCTATGGCGGCAATTTCTAAATAGACGCCATCCCCCAGCGACAAGAGTGCATTGTGTGTGCCAATGTCAGGGTGAATCCCGCCAAAGGCCGCGCGCACGCCCAGCTTGTCTTCGACATAGGCAATACCGCTTTCAAGATCGGGCACCCCTAAAACAATGTGATCAAGTGTTGCAGCGGCTGTGGTATTATGCGTGTTCATGTCTTGTGTTCTGTCAAACGCTGCAAGGGTAAGAAAAGCAAGCACTGCACAAATCGGCTTTGCGGATAGCCGCTTTGCCTGCGGGGGCTGAGCATCACCCTCGCCTCCTCCGGTTGTCGTGGCGCCGCGCATTCACCAATACCCCCCTCATCAACGGTCATGGCTGCAGCTTAACGCGTCTACGAGTAGCCGCGCGGGATTAAACGTTTGCTATTCGGGTCGGCGTGTTCCGCCGCTTGTGCAGGTGCGCTACGGCAGGTCTTGCCAAGCCGCGACATTTTCCAACGACAAAGCGGCTGTAGATACACATCATCAGGGATTTACCATGACATCATTTGCAAGCAGATTCTGTGGGTGCCTTTTGGCAACCACTTCAGTTTTGGCGTGCGGCAATGCGGCCGCACAGGGAAACGCGGTGGGCGAAGACGCCCTGGAAATTGATGAAATCTTTGTCACAGCAACCCGGCGGGAAGAATCCATCCAAGACATTGGGATATCCGTTTCCGCGCTGTCGCAAGACGATTTAATCAACACCGGCGTCGAGACATTTTTTGACTTTGCCACGGACATCCCCAACTTGTCCTTTGGCTTTACCGGCGATGGTGCCCTGGGCGCACGCGGCGTTGCCATTCGCGGCGTCGGCGGCAGCCAAACAACGGGCTTTTATATCGATGATGTACCCATCATCGACAGCTTAAACCCACGAATATTAGACATTGAGCGCATTGAAATCCTGCGCGGGCCACAAGGCACTCTGTTTGGCGCACGGTCCATGGGCGGTCTTATCCGTTTGGTGACCGCCCAACCCGATACTGAAGTCATCGAGGGTTATGGCCATGCCGGCGTGTCCTTTACCGAAGAAGGCGGCGCAAACTATATTGCCGACGGCGCAATCAACATGCCGTTGGTCGAAGACCGATTGGCTATCCGCATCAGCGCGTTTTATCAATATGACGAAGGCATCTTTGAGAAAGGGTTTGGCGGCCCCATTGATCAACCGCCGGTTTCCATCGTCGAAAACATTGATGATCAAACCTCCTATGGCGGGCAGATTGCGCTGCGCTGGGAAGCCACGGAAAACCTGACCATCACGCCGCGCATCTTGTATCAATATGTTGAGATCGATGGCTTTCCCTTTGCCGACCTCACGCCAGGCAATTTCTTGCAGCGGCAAATCTTTGACCGGCAGGAAGGCGGCACGGATGAATGGTATGTGGCGAGCCTGGTCGGTGAATATAGGGCCGACTGGGGCACAATTGTCTCCACCACATCTTATACCGACCGCTTCGTTTCGGAAACTGAAGATTCAAGCAATGCCTTCAACCTGTTCTTCGGTGGTTTATTTCCCGAGCCCGTTCCAGCGCCGATTACCCGCGACACCGGCTTGGAGCGCTTTGTGCACGAGACCCGCTTTGCCTCTACCTTTGGCGGACGCTTCCAAGTCAATACCGGCTTCTTTTATGCCGATAGCACCGATGCGCCGTTCCGATATCTATGGACTGGCGAAGGCACAGCAGCGACTTTTGCCAATCCGAATGATATTTTCTTCACCTTCGGGCGGACGCGGACCGAGCGGGAAATCTCCGTCTTCGGAGAAGTGTCTTATGATATTCTATCAAACCTGCAGGCCACCATCGGTGCGCGCTATTTTGATAACAAGACCACCATTGATCAAAACCAAACAGGCGTTTTTGGGCCGAGCGCGTTGATCGCAGATCAGGCGGAAGACGGTATCAATCTAAAATTCCTGGTCGAATATGAGCCGACAGCGGATCTGCTGTTTTACGGGAGCGCCTCTGAAGGCTACCGGATTGGCGGCAGCAACTTTGATCTCATCGACACTTGCGATGCAGAACTGGCCCAGCTTGGTATCGACCGTGAGACCACCAATACGTTCGATTCCGACAGTTTGTGGACCTACGAACTTGGCGGCAAAGCAAGTCTTGCAGATGGCCGTGTGACCATGAACGCCGCCGCCTTCCGCACCCGCTGGAATGACCGGCAGACGACAGTGTTATTGCAATGCGGACAAGGCTTTACGGCCAATGTGGGCCAAGCAACCATTGACGGGTTTGAAATCGAGCTCGCGGTCGAGCCGATCGAAGGCCTCTCCTTTGGCGTTAACGCCGGTTATAATGACGCGCGCATTACCGATGCCGGGCAAGGCACCGGCCAACAAGAGGGCGACCCGATTTTCCAAGTGCCTGATTGGACATTCGCCGCCAACGCCGGGTATGTCTGGCGCAGTTTTGATGACTATGACGGCTTCGTCCGCGCTGAATTCAGCCACATTGGCGACAGTTTTAGCGCCACAAATGATACGGCAAACCCGCGCCTACGCCCGTCATACAACATCCTAGATGCGCGCATCGGTTTTCAAAATGACCGCTATATGTTTACGCTGTATGCGAAAAATCTGACCAACGAAATTGCCAATCTGGGGGACAACCGCTCGATCGGCATTGAGGTCAACAACCTTCAGCGTATCGTCATCAATCGGCCGCGCACCATCGGCATGGAAGTGCGGGCCAGCTTCTAACAAACCGGCTGGCCCTATGCGCAGCTGCGCATAGGGCCAAGCCTCGTCTGAACATAAGGCACGTTTGAACAAGAGACACATCATGCCCCAATTGCGGCCCAATCCGCGTCTGCCAGCCATTATCAGGCACCTGTGCAGTGCCGCGGGCCTCTTGATGTTCACCTGCACGGCAAGCGCAGCGCCGGAGCTTAACGTGGAGCCCAGCGCCCGCCATTGGTTTGCGCCATCAAGCGTGCGTGTGTCGGGCGCGGCCCCCGGAGCGCGCGTCACTCTGGAAGCCACGTTTAAAGACTTGAAAGGCGTGCAATGGACGTCTCGCGGTCAGTACTATGCTGACGCAAATGGCCATGTCGATGTCGCACGCATGGCTTCAGCGGTCGGCACCTATACTGGAACCTATAAACGCGGGCTAATTTGGTCAGCCCTGCCCGCCACCGCCGAAACGCTCAATACCTGCAGCGCCACCGATTGTCTGCCAACCAGCGCTCCGCCGATGCCAGCACTTGATACACTTGGGCCGACACGCATTGTCTACCGGGCGAAAATCAGCGGCACCGAGATCCTCACCGCGAAACAAAGTGTTGGCACGCCGGCGGGCACAGTCGTTCGCCAGAAGGTCAGCCAGGGCGCACTGCGCGGCGTTCTCTATGCGCCCACTCCAAAACAAAACAAACCGAAGGAGAACACCGCCATACCCAGCATCATCTTGGTCTCTGGCTCCGGCGGCGGGGTGTCTGATTGGACAGCCGCACTGTTTGCCGCGCAGGGGTTTAACGTATTTGCGCTGGCCTATTTCAACTATGACGGCAGGCCTGATCGCCTTGCCGAAATACCGCTGGAATATTTTCGCGGTGGTATTGATTGGCTGCGCGCATATTCTGGGCAAGAGCGGGTTGGGCTGCTCGGCGGGTCACGCGGCGGCGAAGCGGTGCTGCTCATTGCCGCCACCTATCCCGAGCATGTCGCAGCCGTCGTGTCTCTGGCGCCATCAAATGTCGCCTGGCCTGGCTGCTGCGATGCCAAAGCCGCCGCGCAGGCCTCCTGGACCATAAACGGCAAACCTGTTCCAAGCGCGGCCTATGGCTTTGCGGACGGCGAAGGCTTTGACACCCGCGAGACCGATGGAACCTGGCGCACGTTTTTTCTGCCCGGCATGCTCGAGCCAGGCGATGCGGCCATACAGGTTGAAAAGATTGACGCGCCAATCATGCTTATCAGTGGCGACGCCGATGAGATTTGGCCATCCAGTATTGCAGCCCAAGCGATCATCAAGCGGCTAGACCGATACGCGTTTCCTCATGCGACCGAATGGCTCGATTTTTCCGGCGCTGGCCATATGCTGAGTTCGCCGCGGCCCGTACGCTCTGGTTTCACCCAGTTCATGCACCCCCTGTCCAAGCAACTGATCCTGCCTGGCGGCGCACCAGAGATTGACGCCGTGGCCATAGAAACCGCCTTCCATCGTCAGGTGGCGTTTTTGCACCGCCACCTTAAAGCAACGCAATAATATGGCGATGCGGCTGTTTTTGGCGAGGGTGGACATACAGCCTAACCCCAGCGAGAGCGTCTGGTTCCATCCGGGCCGATGACACAGAAAACCCCATATTCGTTTAAAACGCTGGGGCTCTACTGCCTGCCAGCCATTCCGCTCGCGTCCACCACCACACCGCTCTTGAACCTGATGCCCGCTTTTTACGCGCAAGAGGTGGGCATTCCGCTGGCCACTATCGGCATCATTTTATTAAGTATGCGGGCGCTGGATGTCATAACCGATACGCTTATTGGCACCCTATCTGACCGCACGGCCCTGCCCGGCTGGCGACGCAAGATTTGGATGGCGGCAGGCGCGCCGGTGTTTGCGTGCGGCATCTATTTCCTTTTCACCCCGCCGGATGGCGCTGGGCCACTCTATCTCACGACGCTCACGATCATGACCTATTTGGGTTGGACGATGCTGCAAATCCCCTATCAAGCGTGGGGCGCGGAGCTTTCAGGCGATTACAACGAGCGCTCACGCATTGCCGGCTACCGGGAAATCGCCACGGTCATCGGCATTTTGTTGGCGCTGTCCATTCCCTTTATCACATCCTTCTTTGGCCATGGCATCGACCGTACCACAATGACCTGGGTGGGCATTTTAATTGCAGTGCTCATTTTCCCTAGCGTGGCCATTGCCGTCGCAACTGTGCCGGAGCCGGTGGTAGTTAAACGGCAAGAGCGGCTTACCCTAAAGCAATCAATGACCCTGCTTGTGCAAAACAAACCGTTTCGCTTCTTCTTTGTTTTCGCCGTCATCATCTTCACCGGGAACGCGTTTCTGTCCTCATCTTTCGTGCTCTACGTCACCCACTATATCGGCTCGCCAACCATCATTGGGCCGGTCTATCTGCTCTATTATGGGCTTATCTTGGCAGCCATTCACCCCATGGTTTTGATCAGCCGCCGATTTGGCAAACACCGTACCACCGCCGCCGCCACACTGCTGTGGTGCCTGTTCTTCTTTTGCATTGCGCTGTTGCCGCCCGGCAGCGTCACCGGCTTTGTCACCTTAATGCTGGTCTCCGCCTTGCCAGCATCCGCCGGGCTCACCCTGCCCGTCGCCATTTTGGCGGACGTGATTGATTATGATACGTTGCGCTCAGGGCAAAACAGGACCGGGCTTTATTTTGCCATTTGGAGCATGATCCAAAAAGGTTCGGCAGCTTTAGGCATTGGTGTGGCATTGCCGCTGCTTGCCGCGCTTGGCTTTTCAGCAACCGGCGAAAATGATACCCAGGGCCTCAATGCCATCCGCTTTGTTGGCTTTGGCCTGTCCATTATTCCCTATATCGCAGGTTCCGTACTCCTTTGGTTTTTTCCTTTGGATGCGAGACGACAAGATATCATTGCCCGCCGGCTTGCGCGGCGTGCGTCCAAATGATTAGGCACTCTTAGCTTCTCGCCAGATCTCTTTTTTGGTCTCACTTACTGCGCACGCGACACCGCCTTGCCGATGATCGTTTTTTGAATTTCGCTGGTACCTTCATAGATTGTTGTTACGCGCACATCGCGCACGAAGCGCTCAACGGGGCAGTCTTGCGTATACCCAATGCCGCCCATCAGCTGCTGAGCGCTATAACACGCCCGGTTTGCAGCTTCTGAGGCGTGGAGTTTTGCCATTGAGGCTTGTTTGGCAAAGGGCAGACCCTGCTCCTTTAAAAACGCTGCATTGAGCAGGAGGAGCCGGGAGGCCTCCAGCGACGTGTAATGATCGGCTAGGGTCCATTGGATGCCTTGAAACCGGGCCAGAGCTTGGCCGAATTGTTCGCGCTGATTGACATAATCGCGGGCATAATCCAGCGCCGCCAGCCCAATACCAAGAGCCAGAGAGCCAATGCCGATGCGCCCGCCCGCCAGCTCTTCCATGGCGATGGAATAGCCGCCATGAAGCACGCCCAGGATAGCCGATGCGGGCACGCGGCAATCCTCGAAATGAACCGTATAGGTGCCAGACGCGCGCTGGCCCATTTTCTTTTCCGCTTGGCCAAGCGAAATGCCCGGCGTATTTGCCGACACGAGAAAACACGTAATCCCGCGCCCACGCGGCGCTCTCGGGTCGGTGACAGCCCAGACGACAAACACACCAGCGATTTTGGCGCTGCTAATCCACATCTTGCTGCCATTGATGACCCAATCATCACCATCTTGAACCGCCCTGGTCCGCATGGCGGACGGGTCGGAGCCTGCGCCGCTTTCTGACAAACAAAAGGACGCTGCGGCAAAGTCACCAGTGCAGATTTTTGGCAACAAAAGCTGCTTTTGGTCTTCACTGCCGATGGCTTGGATCACCTCAGCAACCATATTGGTCACCGACATAGTGACCGCTGTCGACGCGCAGGCGCGGGCAATTTCCGTGACCGCTAAGCTGAAGGCAAGAACACCGCATGCCGCGCCGCCATAATCAGCATTGATATTTAGGCCCATAAATCCAAGGTCACTCAAGCCTTTGAGATTTTCTAAAAACGCATCGTGACCACCGCCAGTGTCAAGCGCGGCGGCAAGGGGTGCGAGCTTGTCTTGCGCAAATTTTCGCGCTGTATCCTGGATGAGGATATGATCTTCATTAAGGCCAATATACATTTACGCTGCTTTCTGCATGGGTGTATCGAGTGCGGCCTCAAGCTCTATCCAGGCTTGCCGCGCTTTTTTGATATTGTCTTCCTTCACCGGACCATAGCCGCGGATCATATCTGGGACATTCAAAATGGCCTCCAGGCTTGCCGCGTCATGGCTTGAAAGCTTCGGCAGAACGGCGGCGATCTTGGCTTCGTATTCGCCGATTAAAGCGCGCTCATCGCGGCGTTCCTGGGTGTAAGAAAACACATCAAAGGCCGTACCGCGCAGACCTTTCAACTTGGCCAGCACTTTAAAAGCGGTCAGCATCCAGGCGCCAAAGGTGATTTTGTCGGGCCGCCCGGTGGCCTTGTTATGCCGCGAGAGGAGCGGCGGGGCGAGATGAAACTGCAGCGTATAATCGCCATCAAACTGCGCTTCTAATTTCGCTTTAAAGGCTGGGTCGCTATACAGGCGGGCAACCTCATACTCATCTTTATAAGCCATCAGCTTATAAAGATTACGCGCTACTGTCTCAGTGATATCGCCGGGGGCGCCAAACACCTTACTTTCCCGCGCTGCCACGTCCTGCACGGTGTCGCGGTAGCGCTGTGCATAGGCGGCATTTTGATAAGCCGTTAGCTCCTTGGCGAAATGCTCGATCTTGTCATCCACGCTATCCAGCGGCGCGTCTGGCTGTGATGTATTTGCAGCAATCAGCGCATCAATCTTGGCCACGTCATGGGCCGCAAGACGGCCCCAGGCAAAGGCGCGCTTGTTAAAGTCTATGGCGACGCCATTCAGTTCTATGGCGCGCAAGATGGCATCTAGATTGAGCGGGATAAGCCCCTTCTGAAAGGCATAGCCGACCATGAACATGTTCGTTGCAAGCGTATCGCCAAACAGCTTCAGCGCATAATGCGTGGCATGAACAAAATTCACGGCCTGTTCGCTGCTGGCGAGTACAAAGCTGCTTTTGGTTTCGCGCGCCGGGAAATACATGTCGTTATCGTGCGTAAAAGCAGCAACAGGCACTTCTTCGGTGTTGAGAATGGTCGCCGTTTTATCGCGGCCAATTTTGGCAATGGATGGTACCGCCGAGACCATATCACAGCCAAGCAGCAGATCCGCAGCCCCATCGGCAATGCGCGGCACGTCAATATCGCGCGGCTGCGGCGCCAGCTTCACATGGGCAGTCACGGCGCCATTTTTTTGGCTGAGCCCAGTAAAATCGAGCGTTGTAGCGCCTTTGCCTTCCAAGTGCGCGGCCATCGATAAAATACCGCCGATGGTGAGCACGCCCATTCCGCCAATGCCGGCAATCAAAATAGAATATTCGCGGGTCACTGGCTCGACATTCACCTGAGGAATAGCGCCCAGCAGCTCTGCCTCGAGCGCTTCGACATGCGATATATCGGGCTTGCGCAACTGTGCCCCGACGACGGAGACAAAGCTCGGGCAGAAGCCTTCGACGCAGGAATAGTCTTTATTGCAGCTCGATTGGTTGATCTGCCGCTTGCGGCCAAAGGCCGTTTCTTTAGGTTCGATTGAGATACAGTTCGACCGCACCGAACAATCCCCGCAGCCTTCGCACACCCGGTCGTTGATAAACAGCCGCCGCGCCGGGTCTTCAAGCAGGCCCTTTTTGCGCCGCCGGCGCTTTTCCGCCGCGCAGGTCTGCTCATAGATGATGACGGTCACGCCTTCGGTCTTACGCATACTGCGCTGGACGACGTCTAATTCGCCGCGGTCATGGCGTTCAGTCTCGCTCGGAATGGTCCCGTCGTTCCGGTATTTTTCAATATCATCGCTAACCAAGGCCACGCGCTTCACACCTTCGGCAAAAAGCTGCTGGGCGATCATGCCGGGCGATGGCGTGCCTTCCACTGGCTGACCGCCCACCATGGCGACAGCGTCATTGAACAGCAGTTTATAGGTGATGTTCGTCCCGCTCACGACGGCCTGGCGAATGGCCAGAGAGCCGGAATGTTGATAAGTCCCATCGCCAAGATTTTGGAACATGTGCTCTTGGGCCGAATAGCGGTGCAAGCCGACCCAGTGCATGCCCTCCCCACCCATATGGGTAAACGTTTCAGAGCGCCGGCCCGTGCCCATGACCATGATATGACAGCCAATGCCAGCGCCGCCCTTGCTGCCTTCCGGCACTTTGGTGGAGCGGTTATGCGGGCAGCCGGAACAAAAATAAGGCGTGCGCGCCACCAGCTTTTCGCTGGCATTGCGTGTCTCACGCCCGGAGATGTTCATCGCATCTTCAAAGGGGCCATCCAGACCCAAATCCGTGAGCCAGCGCGCCACCGCTTTTGATACGATTTCTGGCGTAAACACCCAGATTTCTGGGAGCAAGATCTGGCCCGCTCTATCGCGCTTGCCGACAATCTGCGGGCGGCGATCAGCTGGCCAGTTATACAGCTGCTCTTTGATTTGTTTCTCCAGCTGCGGGCGCTTTTCTTCAACGACAAGCAAGCTGTCCATGCCTTCGGCGAATTCGCGGATACCGCGCGGCTCCAATGGCCAGCTGATGCCCACCTTAAAGATACTTATGCTCAGCGCTGAAAGCGCCGCCTCATCGAGACCCAACAGCTTCAGCGCGGCCATTAGATCGCCATGGGCTTTGCCTGTAGTCACGATTCCAAGGCGCTTTTGAGGCGCTGCAAACACCGTCCGGTCAATCTTATTAGCATAGGCAAAAGCATGCGCCGCCGGCACACGCTCTTCAATCATGCGGCGTTCAAACTCCAGCCGCTCGGCAGGCCAATTTAGATGTGGATCGTAATTAAACCCATGCAGCGGGCGCTCAATATCGGGATAAATGATGGTCGGCAATGCAGGCAAAACCAACGACGCTGCGCTCTCGACCGTTTCAGTAATCGTCTTAAAGCCGCACCATAGGCCGGAAAAGCGGGACATCTCCATGCCGAGCAGGCCAAGGCTTAAAAACTCTTCGACCGATGCGGGAAACAAAATTGGCATGATGGCCGATTCAAACACTTGATCGGTTTGGTGGGAAAACATGGAGGATTCAGCGTTATGGTCATCGCCGATAAAGGCCAGCACACCACCATGTTTTGCTGTGCCTTGAATATTGGCTTGGCGAAATGCATCGGTCGACCGGTCAACGCCGTGCGCTTTGCCATACCAATATCAAAACACTCCATCCTTGGTGGCATCTTCGCGGTAATGGTCAATCAGCTGCGCGCCCCACAAAATCGTCGCGCCCAGGTCTTCATTAATGCCTGGCTCAAAATCGATGTCGTGCTGCTTCAGCGCTTTTTGGCTGCGCCAAATCTCTTGGTCATAGGCGCCAAGCGGCGAGCCGCGATAGCCAGAAATCAAACCAGCCGTATTGAGCCCATTGTGCCGGTCAAGCTGGCGCTGCATCATCGGCAGGCGCGTGAGCGCTTGAATACCGGTTAAGAACACCCGGCCATCTTCGCGCTTATATCGATCAGACAGCGTATATGAGCGGTCAATATACCCCATGGCCGAGCCCTCCCGTGCGTTCCCATGTCGTGCCGCATAGTGATACCGCAGAGGGGCGTAGGCAGTCCCAGCAAAATAGCGTATAAAAATCTTTATTTTTAGAGGTTTTGACTAGTATAAACATCTGCAGAGAAATATTCCTCTATTATTATTAGATATGTAAGGTTTTAAGGGTCTTCAAGAAAAACGGCACGACATGACTTTGGACAGCATTGATCTTGAGATTATCAGCATCCTCCAGCGCAGCGGGGATATCTCAAATGTGGAGCTGGCCGAGCGGGTTGCGCTGTCGCCAACACCGTGTGCCCGGCGGGTCAAAATTTTAGAAGATGCGGGGTTCTTCCGCGGTAAAGTCACGTTGGTTTCCCAGCAGGCCATTGGCCTGCCAGTCACCGCCTTTGTGCAAATCACCATGAGCCGGCAAAAACGCGAAAAGCTCAGCCGATTTGAAGAGATCATTTCGAGCTGGCCGGAAGTGATGGAATTTTACCTCATGACCGGCGACTTTGACTATCTGTTGCGTGTGGTTGCTACTGGCCTGGACGGCTTCCAAGAATTCATCGCCAAACTCACGGACGTGGAAGGCATTGGCCAGATGAAAAGCAGCTTTGCGCTTAAACAAGTCACATATCGCACCGCGCTGCCGCTGGATCAATTACGTAGCTCACCTGGGCGCTAAGTCAGTGCCGCGGCGATTTCTAAGGCTTTTTCTGACAAACGGGCAGAGCGCGGGCCACAATTTGCCATACCGTCTGTCCCCACATAGCGCTTGTTCATCACATAGCCAAAGCTGAGCCCCAGGTCTGGATTGGCAAATCCGGTGGCGCCGCCATTACCGGGGTGACCAAAGCCGCCCGGCCCGCACATCATCAAGCCTTCCACATCCTGCATAAACCCATATCCATAGCGCCAATGGCCATTCGTGGTTGCCTCTTTTTCATGCCAGCATTGCTGCTGCATGCGCTTCACAGCGGCCTCAGACACCAGCCGCTGGCCGCCCAGCGCACCGCCGCCCGCTAAAATCGCATAAAGTTTGGCCAGGCCCTTAGCGCTGCCATGGCCAAAGGCAGCTGGGTTTTCAAACGTCCGCCAAGGCGCACTTGAGGTATCGAAGTGGGGGAGCAAGATGCGGCTAATTTTAGGTTTCCAATCCTCGCCGACAAACAGCGATTCAAAGTATTCCGACATATGATGCAGCTGCTCTGCCGGCGGCATGAAGGAGGGGATCAGCTCATATGTCCGGCCTTGAAACTTTGGCCGCCATTTCAATTCATAATCAATATCGAAGGGGCCAGAAATCTCAGCGGCAAAATAATCCGCGGGCATCAATCCGGTCACCCGGCGGATAATTTCACCCGCCAGATAGCCATAGGTATGGGCGTGATAGGCTGGCGTGGTGCCTGGCTCTATCAGCGGCGCTTGATCTTCAAACGCCTTGATAATCACCTCCCAATTATAAGCGCAGCCGATAGGTGCATCGGGCAGGGACGGAAGGCCGGCCTGGTGCGTGAGCACGTTGCCTACCGTAATCGCTTCCTTGCCATGTTTGGCAAAGTCGGGCCACACATCGGCGACCGGCTGGTCTAGGTGCAACCGTCCGCGATCGAGCAGCAGATGCATACAGAGTGAGGTTGGGCCTTTAACGGCAGACATGGTGCAGATGGCCGCGCTTTGCGTCCAGGGGACGGTCTTTTCCGGATTGCCCCAGCCGCCGCTTAAGCTGGCAACAAGCTGGCCATCTTTATACACAGCAAGCGATGCGCCCAATTCTTCATCGTCGGTAAAATTATACCGAAAGACGTCTTTGAGCGGAGCAAAGTCCGGCGTCGTAAATCCCGAAAAATTGTCGATATCATCCATAATCTTGGGCGCCTATATATATGCCTACAGCGCACTGTATACCGCATGCATCGCCCGTTTTTTACGCTTGCTTTAGAGATACTCCAGTTGAGGCAGCCATCACTCCGCTTCGGTAAAACGCCGCTTTAGAGGCTGTGATAGTCCAATTCAGGCACGCCTATGCGCGGCAGGCGGGACGATCAAGAAGACGGCGGTCATGGCTTTAAGGCTTATCATCTTAGCAGTTGGCATCAGCGCTGCGATGCTTGCCCTTGCGCCGCTAACCTTCAGCCAAACCCCGCCGCAAACCTACTTGCATGCCGGAACGCTCATTGATGTAAAAGCCGGTAAAAGCCGCGACGCTCAAACCATCATAGTCACCGGTGGCCGCATCAGCGATGTGCTTGATGGCTTTGTGCCAGCGCCCGATGGCACGGCGACCATCGACTTGAAAGACGGCACCGTCCTGCCCGGGCTGATTGATGCGCATGTGCATTTGCTAATGAACTTAGGCCCGCAACTGCAAATCAAATTTTTAACGCAAACCCTCGCAGAAGCGACGCTAGACGGCGTTGTGAATGCCCGCGCCACGCTGATGGCGGGCTTCACCACGGTGCAAGATCTGGGCGGCAAGAACGACGCTATTTTTGCGCTGCGGGACGGCATCCGGGCGGGTAAAGTGCCAGGGCCGCGGATTTTAGCCTCAGGCAGCCCGATTACGCCGCTTGAAGAATCATTTAACCGCAGCTGCAGCGGTGTTGCCGAATGCCGGCGAGTGGTGCGTGATCAAATCCTGCAAGGCGCGGATGTGATTAAAACCCTGGTCGGCGGCGGCATCCAATTTGGCGGCGGTCTGCCGGCACGCTTTTCCGCCGCTGAGCTTGATGCCATCGTTAAGACGGCTGAAAGCATGGGCAAGAAAGTGGCGGTTCACGCCCATGGCACGGATGGGATCAATTTCGCCCTGCAACACAATGTGCACTCTATTGAGCACGGCACCTATCTGGATGACACATCCGTCACACTATTTCGCAAAGCCGGCACAGTGCTCGTTCCGACGTTGATGGCCGGGCAAGTGGTTGAAGCGCTTGCGGCAAACCCGGCAGCACCGCCCGCCATGCGCGCAGAAGCGGCAAGCTTTACCAGGCGCCTCATGGCCGCCATGGCCCGGGCGCATAAAGGCGGCGTAACCATCGTTTTGGGCACTGATGCCGGCGCCGGAGAGCATGGCAAAAACGCTCTTGAACTCGACCTCATGGTCCGCGCCGGCCTCACGCCGATGGAAGCTATCCAAGCCGGCACGGTTGCCGCCGCCAAGCACCTCAATGTCGATGCCATCACCGGCGTGATCGAGGTGGGCAAGGCCGCGGATATCATCGCCGTGATCGGCAAGGACCCAATTGCCGACGTTAAAGCCCTTCAAGCGGTCGATTTCGTGATGAAAGGCGGCGTGGTCTATAAAGGAGGGCAGGACTAGTGCGAAAGCTCTGCTATGCTCTTGCCCTTGTTCTCGCATGCTGTGTTGGCATGGCAGGGCGTGCTTCTTTAGCGCAAACGCCTTCAACAACGCCTCTCCCGCAAACCTATATTCATGCAGGAAGGCTCATTGCTGTGCCCGGCGATGCGGTTAAAACCAAACAAACCCTGGTCATCCGCGGCGGCAGCATTGCGCAGGTTTTGGATGGTTATGTGACGCCGCCAGAAACAGCCGTTGTTATTGATTTAAAGGCGATGACGGTTCTGCCGGGGCTGATTGACGCGCATACACACCTGCAGACCACGCTTGGCCCTGCTGCATTTTTAAAAAACCTGACACAAACAAAAGTCGGCTATGCCTTTGATGCTGCCGCAAATGCAAAGAAAACACTGCTGGCGGGCTTTACCACCGTGCGCGATTTGGGCGGCGCCAATGAGGTGATTTTTGGGCTGCGCGATGCCATCGCCAAAGGTCAAGTGCCCGGCCCGCGCATTCTCGCCTCCGGCCATCAAGTGCACGCCGTGGTGAAAGGCGGCCAAAACAATGTTACCGCCGTTCAATGCTCAGGCGCGGATGAATGCACCCGCATCACACGCCGGCAAATTGAAGCCGGCGCAGACCTCATCAAAGTTGCCATTTCCGGCGGCGAACCGCTAACCGGTTCCCTGGTGCCACTCATCGTCTTATTTGAAGATGAAGTGTCGGCCATTGTAGCGGCCGCTGAAACGCTCGACCGCACAGTGGCCTGCCATGCATTTATACCTGAAACGATCAGTCTATGTCTGCGCGCGGGCGTGCATTCCATTGAGCATGGCTCTTATATGGATGATAAAACGGCTAAATTGGCAAAGCAAACCGGCGCTGTCTTTGTGCCCACGCTGTCCATCGGCCCAGTGATGCAAAACCAAGCCAAAACCTATGGCCTTGACCCAGCACGTGCGGATGCCTTCAGCGCCGATATGCTTGCCGCCGTGCGCATCGCTAAAAAGCGCGGCATTCCTATTATTGCCGGGTCTGATTCAGGACCTTCAGCGCATGGGGCGAATGCTTTTGAGCTGGTGCGGCTTGTGGAGGCTGGCCTTACCCCGGCGGAAGCAATCCAGGCGGCAACAACTGCCAGTGCGCGGTATTTAGGGCTCGGCGATATGCTCGGCGCGTTGGAGCCCGGCAAAGCCGCCGACATTATTGCAGTCGATGGCGATCCGCTCTCTGACATTACGCAGCTGCAAGATGTGGACTTTGTGATGCGCGGCGGCGTTGTGCACAAAGCGCCGTGATCCATATCGATGTCATCAATAACGCCATGATCAAAACCGCTGGGCATCTCCCTCCCGCACGTCCGTCGCAGCTGCCGCGCCCATTTTTTAAAAAAGAAGGTCTTGAGACATGAAGACATGGCTTAAAATTCTTGGCACCCTCGTCGGCGCAATCCTCCTCCTCTTCGGCGCAGCGGCTTGGTCTTACAAACGCGCTGCCGATGAATTAGACCGGCCGGCCTTGGCCGATTGCGCAGGCAGCCAAGACAGCGTCTGTGACAGCGCTTTTGAAGCGGCTGGCCTGACGATTGACTACCGGCTGATCCGGCCAGACAGACCGGCTGAGGCTAAGGCACTGCTGGTCTTACTGCATGGTGCCGGCCTTAATGGCCCGGCGCAGGAATATCTGTCTGGCAGGCCCCTGCTGCGCCTGGCCAATGATGAGAGTATCTTGGTTTTAGTGCCCAGTGCAGGCGGTGATCTCGATGTTTGGAAGGATGGCGAAAATGCCAATCATCCGCTCGCGCAAACCGTGCCAGATCAAGCGCCTGCGCTGACTTTATTGATCCAGGATTTATCGCAGCGCTATGGCTTTGACCGGCGCAATGTGGTCATCTCCGGCTATTCAAACGGCGGCACCATGGCGATGCGGATGGCCTGCGAAGCAGCGGTGCCTTTTGCCGCCGTTGGCAGCTACGGCTCGCCGGCATCGCGGCAATTGCTTAAGAACGGCTGCGCTCATGCAACGCCGGCGCTGATCAATCATGGCACCGCCGACGGTACCAACAGATTTGATGGCGGCTATGCAAGTTACTTCGGGCTAAAAGAGGTGCGCGAGGCGGAAGGATACCCGCTAGAGCCAACCCTTTCAGCCGCCCAAACGATTGAATTTTGGCGCAGCGCCAATGGCTGTACGGAGAGCTTTACAGAAGCCCGCCTGCCAGACAACGATCCAAACGATGGCACGATCACGCGAGTGCACACCTATACCGCCTGCAGCAGCGCAAAACCGGTCAGCCTCGCTATCGTTGAAAACGGCAGCCACACCATCCCCGGTGATCGCCCACTTCCCTTCGTGATCAATCTGCTGCTGACCGGCAAGCATGCACAAGACTATAGTGGCCACCGCATACTCTGGAATTTCGCGAAACCATTTTTCAGCGCCCCAGACTAAACCACAGGGTGCGTCCCGCTGGGTTCTGTCACAACGTCAAGTCCATATCTGCGCACCCGGCGCAAACCCTGTGCAGCAGCGACTTTGGGTTTTCATCAACGACGTGCGAAAATTGTTGCGTGACGGCATCTCTTTTTGGAATGAGACGCAGTTGCAACATTGGTGCAGCGTAATCGTCCGTTTGTGCAAAGCCTTATCTTTTGTGTCTTTGCCGAAATTGCGGTGTCTATGCTGATGAGCATGGTTTAACGCGCGCCCCCTCGCAAGCACCAATAAAACGCACCTCAAGCTGTGCTCATGACGGCCTAAAAAGCGAGGAAGAGAGGAAACTATGTTGCTCAGAACCACAGCACTTGCGCTTATATCATCAGCCCTATTGCCAAGTCTTTATGCCAATGCCCAGGCACCTGCGGGCGACGATGATGACCTGCGGGATCTTGAAGTAATTTTCGTGACCTCGCAGCGGCGCGAGCAAAGCTTGCTTGATGTGCCGATCAGCGTGTCGGTGATTTCTGGCGACAGTTTGGAAGATGAAAACATCCTCTCAACCGCTGAGCTGGGCGCGCTGGTTCCAAGCCTTAATTTCCCAGGCGGCGGCACCCGCGCCTTCAATCGGCCCCTTATTCGCGGCATTGGCGATAGCATTCCCAATGGTACGGATTCAAATGTCGGGGTCTATCTTGATGATGTACCGCTGCCCAATTACCTGGCTGATTTTGATCTGCTTGATGTGTCGCGCGTTGAAGTCTTGAAAGGCCCGCAGGGCACATTGTTTGGCCAAAATGGATTGGCCGGCGCCATCAACGTGATTACCCGCGGCGCCACCGATGAGATCGATGCGGCCGCCCAAATCGCTTATGGCAGCTTTGAAGAGTTTGATGTCCAAGGCTACATCTCAGGGCCCATCACCGACGGTATTCGGGCCAAATTGGTGGCCCGCTATAATGAGTTTGGCGGCTTCATCGACAATACCGCAACAGGTGGCAAGATCGACCCGGCAGACAGCATCAGCCTGCGCGGTGTCCTCACCTTCGATGTGACAGAGGAGATAACACTGGATGTGATCGCTGATTACAGCGACTTTAATGGCTCAAATGTCAATGATGTCCCCCTCGGCACTTATGAAAAGGCTGAACCCGCTGGCAACTTTGGACGCCGCGATAACTTTGGCATTGCCGCGCGCGTCAATTACGACGGCGAGGCTTTTGATGTGGTGTCGATCACATCGTACCGCGAATTCACATACGACGATTTCCTGAGTTCGCTTGGCTTTGCCAACACCTTTGTAAATGACCAACGCCAGTTCTCGCAGGAAGTCCGGTTTTCCTCGAGCATTGGGGACAAGGTTGACTGGCTGGTCGGCGGCTACTTCTTTGATGAAAACTTCACGCAAGACCAGTCCAATATGCTCACGGGGCTGCTGGATCTGAGCTTCAGTTCTGAAACAAACAATCAAACGATCGCGGCCTTTGGCGATGTGACCATACACGTGACCGATCGTTTGGACGTGATTGGCGGCCTGCGCTACACCAATGTTGGTGTAGACGGCGGCGTCGATACCGATTTCTTCTCCAACTTCGCGCCGGGTCTTGCGCCGCCGGTGAATTTGATGTTTGAGAATAACAGCGATCTTAACTTCGATGAGGTCTCCGCGCGCGCTGCCTTACTGTTTCGCGTAACGGATGACATCACCTTATTTGGGACCTGGGCCAATGGCTTTAAGCCGGGCACATTCTCGCTCTTCTCGTTCCAGCCAAATGACCCAAGCGTGGGCACAGAAACTGCAAACAGCTTTGAAATTGGTCTTCGCGGCACCCTGTTTGACAACAGAGTGAGCTTTGAACTGGCAGCCTTTACCATCAGCTATGATAACCGGCAGACGACCGAAGATGTGCCCTTTACAGGCGGCGGTGTTGTCCGCATTACCAACGCCGGCGAAGGCTCCCGCTCGCAAGGGATTGAAGCGTCAGGCAGCTGGCAGGTAACCAATACCTTTACCTTATCAACTTCTTTTGCGTATCTCGATACTGAACTAGAGAACTTCGTGATCAACCAGTTCCTCGGCACCGACGTTGATGTTGATTTAAGTGGCAACGAGTTCTTCTTTGCGCCCAATATCAGAGCAACCATTGGGTGGGACTATACCCAACCCATCACATCAAGCATCGCGGGCTTTCTGCGTGGTCGCTGGCGTTATGTGGGCGAGCAGTTTGCCGACGATGCCAATGACTTGGTAATCGAATCCTATAATTTGGTGAATTTAAGCGCCGGCGCTGAAGTCGGTAAGTTTATCATCTCCTTGGACGTGGAAAACGTGTTTGACGAATATTACGCCCTCAACCTCACAGACGCAGGCTCGACGATGTTTACCGGGGTCCTTGGCGCCATCCCAGGCGCGCCGCGCTCGTTCCTCGGCCGCGTGCGCTTCCGGTTTTAGGCGCTTCAAGAACGACGAGGAGCGCGGTCCGCCGCACTCCTTGCGATTTTTTTAGGTGGCGGCGGTGGGCGCCGCCTAAATGCGTTAAACTACCGCACGACCGTGCCGCTTCATTGGACATGAGATGAGAAAAACCCAATTGATCGCGTTCGGTGCGCTGGCGATACCGCTGACCGGCGTGACCGTGCCGGTAACATCCTTCGTGCCAGCGTTTTATGGCGCTCAAATGGGGCTTTCGCTAGCCACGATTGGCGTGGCTCTCGCCACCTTGCGCGTGCTTGATGTGTTTGTTGATTTGGCCATCGGCTATAGTTCTGACATTACCAAAACCCGCTTTGGCCGTCGGCGGCCGTGGATTGCCGCTGGGATTGTGTTGCTTTTTCCAGCCGTATGGATGACCTATGCGCCGCCGGAAGTCGTTGATATAAGGTATCTTCTGATTTGGGTGGGCCTTGCTTATCTCGGCTGGTCCCTGGTGAATATCCCCTATTCTGCCTGGTCTGCAGACCTCTCCTCCGACCCAGCCGAGCGCCGACGCATTGCTGGCTGGCGCGAATTTGGCCATCTGGCTGGGACCTTTATCGTCCTATCGGTCCCATTTGCAACGGCACTCTATGGCCATGGGATTGATCGGTTCACCATGCAGTGGCTCGCCTATGTCGTGTGCCCGCTGTTTTTGGTCGGCGGGTTTTTAACGCTTCGAACTCCAGAGAAAACAGATTTGCAGATCACGCGGCCAAACTGGACCGGGGGCCTGCGCTATATGCTGTCCAACAAGCCCTTCCGCCAATATGTAGTCTTTTCTTTTCTGGCGTATCTTTCCTCTGCATTGGTTCAGGCCACCTTCGTGCTTTATGTGGCGTATTATGTGGCCTCGCCCAAGCTGGCTGGGCCAATTTTCCTCGCCTATTTTGCCTGCGCGATTGTTGCAGTGGCGCCAGCAGTGAAAGCCTCCACCATCCTCGGCAAGCATAAAACCATGGCATTGTGCATGCTGCTCTGGACCCTCAGCTTCTCTGCCATCGCCTTTTTGCCGCCCAAAGAGCCCGCTGCTTTCGGTTTTCTGTTTATTCTATCGGGCGCTTTTTCCGCCGCACCGCTAACGCTCGCGCCCGCCATCCTAGCAGACGTCTCTGACTACGCGTTCATGAAAACCGGGCGCCAGGAAGCCGGCCAATATTTTGCGATTTGGAACACCATTCAAAAAGCCACGTCGGCCATCGGCGTCGGTGTGGCGCTGCCACTGATTGGTCTTCTCGGCTTTGATCCTGAAAATGTGACTGAAGAGGGGCTAGAGGCGCTGCGTTTTGTGTGTTTCATCTTGCCTGCCCTGCCCTACGGCATTGCTGCTTTTGTCATCTGGCGCTTCCCCCTAACTGATCGCAGGCAGGACATTATCCGCCGCAAACTGCTCAAAGTTCAAGCCTAGAAAAGCTGCCGCTTGGTTCGCGCGAACCGCGCCTGAAAGAACGCATCGGCTTGGAATTGATCCAACGCTGCAAACTGCAATCGTTTTAGGATCAATGCAGATCTTTAGGAGGGTTCATGATGCTTGTTAACAGTTTAGAGCGCGATAGCGATTTTTCCCAGGCCCTTGCCTGGCGGCATGATTTTCATGCGCATCCAGAATTGGCCTATAAAGAACACCGGACCGCGCAGCGCATTGCGCAGGTTCTGACCTCCTTCGGCCTTGACGTTACCACCGGGATCGGCGGCACCGGTGTCGTAGCTGCCTTAAACGGCAGCCTCGGTAAGGGGCCGTCTATTGGCCTGCGCGCAGAGATGGACGCGTTGCCGATCATGGAAAATTCAGGCCGGCCCTATGCGTCTAAAAACCCCGGGTGCATGCACGCTTGCGGGCATGACGGACATGCAGCAATGCTGCTGGAAACAGCGCGGCGGCTGAAGGCTAATGCAGATTTTGCAGGCACGGTTACGTTTATTTTCCAGCCCGCCGAAGAGGTGCCAGGCGGTGCACGCTCCATGCTTGAAGACGGTATATTAGAGCAGTTTCCCTGCGATAGTCTGTGGTCCATCCACAATTTTCCCGGCGTTCCGTTTGGCACGATAGCCACCCGGCCAGGCGCCTTTACGGCTGCGGCGGACACCTTTGACATTCTTATTGAGGGCGCAGGCGGGCATGCCGGTTTACCGCATTTAACCATTGACCCGATTGTGGCGGGCACAGACTTTATAAGCGGCCTTTATAAACACGTGGCGCGGCGCACGGACTCCACCCAAAGCGCGCTATGTTCGGTCACCCGCTTTGAAGCTGGGTCAGGCTTTAATATTGTGCCCGTCACCGCGCGGCTGCAAGGCACCGTGCGCGCGCTACACGAGCCGAGCCGGCAGCTGATTGAAGACATCATCACGCGCCAAGCCGCCGCCATTGAGATGGCCAGCGGCGTCAAGATCACGGTGGAGTATATCAAGCGGGCACCGATTACCTTCAATGATGCGAAAGCCGCAGAAATTTCCATTGCCTGCGGCCGCGCTGTCGTTGGAGACGATCATGTCATCCCCAATATGCCAGCCACCCTTGGCGCGGAAGACTTCTCGTTTTTCCTCAATGAACGTCCCGGCTGCTGGACGATGATTGGCCAAGGCGTCGGCGATGCGCCGGCAAAGCTGCACACGCCGGAATATGATTTTAACGATGACATCATCCCAATCGGCGTGCGCTACTGGCTCACACTGATCGACCACCTGCTTGGCAGCCGCGATCTTAACGACCTCAGCATTTCCACTTCGTGGACATAGCTTGGCTGTCACGGCGCTGAAGGTCTATGCGGATGCCATCTAGCGGGCTAACGTTTTGCAGCGCGGGAGCATTCGGCGTTAGGCCAGGATTGCCTCTGGCCGCTTGCTTCAAATCCCGCAAGGCATCCGGTAGAAAAAACAGGCTTGCACGCAAGCAATGCCCCTCCAAAAAGCCGCGCGCATGCGCTGCGCATTAGGCGCGTATGAAAGGCCGCACAGCGTTATGCCTGGACGTGAGATGGAAGTAGAGGGCATCGACCACATTATCATCTGCGTCCACTCAGTTGACCACGGACGCGAAATCTTTGCCCAGCTCGGCTTTGAAATGACCCCGGACGGCAACCACCTGGCGCTGAAATCTAAAAACTCGCTTGCCATGCTAGACGGCACCTATTTGGAAGTGACAGCCCCTACAGCACCAGAGGCGTTTGGCCTAAGGTTGAAGACGCACCTTCAAGCCTGGGGAGAAGGCTTTTTTGGGCTAGCGATGCGCCACAGCGATGTGGACGCATTCGCGCAGGAGCCAGCGCGCGACTGGGTCGAGGCAGAACGCGCGGTCGAAACTGAGTTGCTACAAGGCATTGCCAAATTCCGCCTGTGCTGGTTGCCGGAAAACACCATCACCGGTGCCAGCTGTTTTTTGGTGCAGCATTTAACGCCGGACATGCTGTGGCACCCACAGCTGCAGCGCCATCCCAATCAAGCGCATACGATTGAAACGCTTTATCTGCGTTCAGATGCGCCATTTGAAGCGGCCGCCAAGCTGCGCCGGGCGCTTAAATTGCCACACGCCAGCGACAGCACTGTGGTCATGCCGCGCAACTGCGTCTCGTTTCTAAGCAGTGCTGAAATGGCGGCCCGGTGGGGAGACACTGCAACTGCGGCGATTGACATTATCAGCGGCGCAGCACCAGCGATGCACGCTCTGTTTGGTGGCAGGCTCATCATGAACTTCAAATCCGCCGAGAGCTAGGCGGTACTTTTTTTAGGAATTTCTATGCCTTACGTTCTCTCTAGCGACAACAAGATTTTTTATGACAGCTGCGGCACGGGTACGCCGCTGCTTCTGATCAATGGCTTCGGCCCGCCATGCGACTGGATTGAGCAGTTCTATCTGCCGCATTTTAAGACGGATTTTCACTGCGCATGGTTTGATTTACGCGGCATTGGCCGCTCTTCTGAACTGACACCGGATGCCGACTACACCTTAAGCGCGCATGCTAAAGACGTCATCGCTGTTTTAGATGCTTTGGGATGGGATAGCGCGCATATTTGGGGCGCCTCTTTTGGCGCTGCATTATCGCTTGAGCTGGTTTCATCTTATCCCGAGCGGGTTCGCGCGCTGGCGATTGCTGCTGCAGATGCGGGGATGCCAAGTGTTTATCAGCGCGCCTATGCAAACATTTACGACGCCCGGCGCATCTATTTTAATGGTCTTGCGCTGCAAGCCAGTGACCCAAAAAAAGCGGCGGAAGACATGCTCACCGCATATTTCCCATCGGCCTGGCATGGCACCAATCCGCGCGTTGATGAGGTGCGCCGCGCGCTCATTACGATGTTTAAAGAGCGGCCCATGAAACAACTCATGTCGCCGTTTAAAGACATTATTGAAATGGAGATACGCAGCGCGGATTTACCAGAGAAACCTGCACAAAAGGCTAATGACAGCGACATTTATTGGTCGCAATTGGAGGGGTTAAAATCTATTGCTCATCCGGTGCTGTTGCTTCAGGGCTACTCAGATATGCTGGTGCACCGTGACGCAGCCTTTTATGTGGCGGGCCAATTGGAAAATGTTGAGTTGCGCCTGATCAAGCCTGCCGCGCATAGCTTTGCCATTTCTGACGAGCATTTAGAAGGCATGGCCGCATGGCTCAAACGCCGCGAACAGGACTATAATGGGCAAATCGCTAAAGCAGTGCCGGGCGCGCCGAGGAACGAGCCGAAAGCGGCCCGTTGCTAATCCCATTGATCTGCTTCACGCATTTGAAGCACTGTGTGTGACAACCGGGTTGCGCAAGACGCCAAGCTGGTCGATCTCTAGCTCCACCACATCGCCAGATTTGATGCTGATGCCTTTTTCAAGGCCGGCCCCATCGCCCACCGTGCCGGTGCCCATAAATTCGCCAGGATAAAGTGTGGTCTCTTGGGAGGCTATGGCAATCATGTCGCCAATAGAGTGATGCGCGTCGCCGCTTTTGCCGCGGCCGATTTCTTTACCGTTCAGGCGGATGGTCATGGTCAGGTCGGTGACGTCGGGGATTTCATCGAGCGTTGCAATCCACGGGCCCATGGCATTACAGCCGTCATAGTCTTTCGACCGGCATGGCCCCATATAGACGGCCGCATCCTCACGCTGCACATCGCGCGCGGTAAAATCATTGAAGATCGTCAGCCCAAACACATAGTCCAGACCAGCATCCGCCGGAATATCGCGGCCTTGTTTGCCGATGATAAAGCCCATCTCCAATTCATAATCGAGCTTTTGCGTGGCTTTGGGCGCAGGCACAGGCGCCTCATGGCCCACAAAGGAGAGCGGGTTGCCTCGATAATAAACGGGCCGATCGTACCAGATTTGCGGCGGTGTCCAATCCTCAAAGCCTTCATGCCGACGCGCGCATTGCAGCAGATGTTTTTCAAAAGATACAAAATCGCGGACGGTTAATGGCCGCGGCAATGACGGCAGCAGCTTGGCGCCAGCCAAGTCAACACAGGCCGCAGCGGGCCAAACGTCCACATCATCGCGCACCCGGTTGGCAATCGCCGCGCCTGCATGGCCCAGCTCAATAAGCGACAGCATATCCCGCACGCTATCAGGCGCGCCATAGCGGCTCAAATCAACCTGCGTGAAATCACAAATGGTGCTGGCAGAATGGTCAAGCACACCATAGCCTTGGTGATCACCGGATTGAAATGTGACCAGTTTCGCCATGTTAACCTGCTTTAATTCAGAATAAACTGCGTGGCCGCAGCGATGTGCACATCTACTGAATCAAGCGCTGGCATGCTGTCTTTTGGGCGGGGCAACATGCGCAGTTCCGTGCAGCCAAGAACAACCGCATCACAGCCGCTTTCTTCAAAGTAGCCAAGTGTATCTTGCATCAATTGAGCACCGCTTGACGTTACATGTCCGGCAAACAGTTCGCCATGGATGACCTCACCCCATTGCGCCCGGCATGGCGCGCCAGGCACAAGGACCTCCAAATCGTGCGCGCGCATACGCTCAATATAAAATGGTTCTTCCATGGTGAGCGGAATACCGATCAGACCAACTTTTCGAATGGATTGCGACTTTGCCGCTTGACCAACCGCATCACTGACATGGATGAGCGGGATTTCGATTTCACTTTCAATCGCCGCCGCATGGGTATGCGCACTGTTAGAGGCAATAATCACGCCATTGGCGCCGTCATCTTTGAGGATCTGGGCTGCTCTCAACATGGGGCCGGGATCCGCGCGCCAATCAATGCCCTCGCCAAAAAACGACTGCAGATCAAACGACCACATGGCAATCCGTGCGGAATGCATTGGCCCTAGGGCGGCTTCCACGCCGGCATTGACACCCTCATAGTAAAACACGGTGGAGCGCCAACTGAGGCCCCCAAGGATACCAAGTGTTTTCATGCATCTATGCCTAAACGTTCGCGATAAGGGCATAAAAACACACGCCTTATCTCCGGCACAGAATTTCAAGCAAGGGAGCATAAATTGATCCCGCTCGGTAAATTGCGCTGAGGTGATATGCCAAATGCGATGATCTAATTTACCGCGATGGCGCATCTTAGTATTCACGATCATGCAGCACCAAGCGGGCCGAGCAGCGTTCCGACGATTTCGCTAACGGGCCACGCGCCCGCCGCTGCCGTTCGCTTAGAGCAGTCTTTTTTAGATGATGCCGGCACGCTCTGGCGGTCGCAGGCACAGATGTACGCCGACGTGTTTGGAGCCTTATCGAGTGCGACCAGCGCATCGCAAGGCGGCACCTATCACGGCGTCGACGCGCTTGGCCTGTGCTGGTCCATGCAGCCGAGCGATATCACGCCAGACATGTCGCTGGATGATAAATACCGCCGCCGCCCAGGTATTCAGCCGGTGTTTAAAGATCCGCACCGGCCCTACGACATTGATGTCAAAGCCTTTTCAGGCGATACAGAAATTGCGCAAGGCCGCTATGTGCGGCAGCAAATTTCACCCGATGTTGACGTTGTCCCGGTGAGTGACAATGGCCTGCGCGGTTTTTTTTATGCGCCCAAATCGCCATCAACGCGTGAAGGCGTGATCGCCATCAGCGGATCGGGCGGGGGCTATGATTGGTATTGGGCCCGGCATCTCGCATCGCTTGGCATTCCGGTTCTCAACCTCGCCTATTTTCAGGTGCCGGGCTTGCCAGACACGCTCACCCGCATCCCGCTCGAATATTTCAAAGCGGCCATTGATTGGCTAAAGCACAAAACGTCCGCTGACCGGGTTGGCATTCAAGGCGTCTCGCGCGGCGGCGAAGCTGTTCTCTTGATTGGGTCAACCTTTGCTGAGGATATCGCCTGCATCGTCGCGCAGGTTCCCATACATGTCAAAACTGGTGGCTTTATCCCAGGCACGCAAACCCAAGTGGCAGCATGGACATTGGATGGCAAAGATTTGAGCTTTGCCAATACCCCGGTTCCCACGCCGGAAACGTGCGAACAGCAAGGCACTGACATGAGCCGCGGGATGCCCGTCGCACCGTTTTATTTAAACAACATCACCAATGCAGAGCACGATGACGATGTCTGGATCCCCATCGAGCACGCGCAAGCGCCAATGCTTTTAATCACCGGCGAGGATGACGCCATCTGGCCGTGCAGCCATGCGGCAAGCCGGGTCATTGAACGGCTTAAAAAATATCACAGTAATGCTCAGGCAGAACATCTGACCTTCCCCGGCGCGGGCCATATTTTGCCGCCGACGGGCACCATCACATCGCTCACCACGTCGATGTACCATCAGCATGCACGGCTGCTCATTGCGGTGGGGGGAACGCCGGCGGTCAATGCCCATGCAGGCGCGAAGGCCTGGGCGCGCAACACAGACTTTCTGCTTGAGCATTTAAAGGCGGCGTGGTGACGCCGCTGCAACACACGCAGCGCGCGGATACGCCGCTTAAACCAAACACAAAGGTAGGATATGGGCAGGTTTGATCACAAAATAGTGGCCGTTATCGGCGCGGGCGCTATCGGCCCAGGCTGGGGCAATGGCAAGGCAGCCGCAGCCCTTTACGCCCGTGAAGGCGCGCAGGTTATCGCGGCCGACATCAACCTAGAGGCGGCTCAAGAAACGCAAAAGATCATCCAACACGAAGGCGGTGCCTGTCAGGCCATGGCGATTGATGTGACATCAGAAGACAGCGTCGCCGGGTTTTTTAGCAGTCTTGAAAGCGATTATGGCCGCCTTGATGTGCTGCACAACAATGTTGGCACCGCCTTTATGAAGGCAACCGATGCGCTGTCTTTAGAAGAGTGGCGGCGCGGCATCGACATCAATCTGACAAGTGCCTTTTTAACCTGCCGCAGTGCTGTCCCTTTGATGAAAGCCAATAAAGGTGGGGCGATTATCAACACCTCGTCCATTGCCGATCGGCGCTGGCTAGATGTTCCCTTTGCCCCATACGCCTCGGCAAAAGCTGGCATTGTGCAGTTCACTCAGACCCTAGCGCTTGAATATGCGCCGTTTGGCATCCGCGCCAATGTGATCGTCCCTGGCTTTATGGATACGCCCACCATTGTGGCTTCCTATAACGATGTCGTCAGTGGAGAGATTGAGGCGATGAAAGCGCGCCGCAACGCAGCCGTACCGCTCGGGCATATGGGCGATGCCTGGGATATCGCCCGCGCCGCTGCGTTTCTAGCTTCCGATGATGCCCGCTATATCACCGGGATTGACCTGGTTGTTGACGGCGGCCTGACCTGCTCGGTCGGCTTTAAGGTCTAAGCCAATGACGGGCGCGCGCCAAAGCGTTCAGCAAAAATCTGTCTTTCCGTTTGGCAGGGCGGCGATGACGCACGCCCATAGCGTGACGGCGCGCGAGCGCTCATACGTGCTGTTTATTCTGTATATTATCTACGCGCTCAATTTTCTCGACCGGCAAATTCTGTCCATCTTGTTTGAGCCAATGAAAGTCGACCTCGATTTGTCCGATACCCAGCTGGGCTTTTTGAGCGGGCTGGCCTTTGCGCTGTTTTATGCAACCTTTGGCATCCCCGTCGCGCGGCTGGCCGACCGGTCTTCGCGGCGCAATATTATTGGCGCCTCGGTTGCCTTATGGAGCGTCGCAACAGCCCTGTGCGCCATGGTGGGGAATTTCTGGCAGCTCGCTTTCGCGCGCTTTGGCGTTGCCATTGGCGAAGCCGGCTGCGTGGCACCCGCCCAATCCATGCTGGCTGATTATTTCCCTGAACGCCTGCGTGGGCGCGTCATGGCGGTATTTGCATCGGCCATCTATGTGGGCATCTTGTTGGGCCTGTTCATGGGCGGCTGGGTGAGCGAGCTTTATGGCTGGCGCGCAGCCTTTTTTGTTGCTGGCGTTCCAGGTCTTATCATCGCGATCATCTTCATGGGCACGGTGCGCGAACCCGTGCGCGGCATGCAGGACGATGTCTCAGCAGCATCTGGAAACAAACCGTTTTGGCGCGATCTCGCCACCTTATTAAAGCGCCCATCTTTTACGGCCATTGCCATCGGGCTCGGCATCCAGTCCCTTGCCGGCTATGGGGTAACGACTTGGTTACCCTCGTTTTATCTGCGCTTTCATGACATGTCTGCCGGACAGGTCGGCACACTGTTGGCGCTGATTATTGGTATTGGCGGCACCATCGGCGCCCTCGCCGGCGGCTGGATGAGCGACGCGCTGGCGAAACATGACAAGCGTTGGTATCTTTGGCTCAGCGCGCTTGCGGCCCTCGCCTGTATCCCACTATTTGCTGCAGCGCTCCTCATTACAGACACACGTTTAAGCCTTGCCAGTCTCGCCATCGGCATGGTTGTGGGCGCTGTCCACTCCGGCCCGCTTTATGCCAGCATGTTGGGTATTTTAGAGCCGCGGCTACGTGCTGTTGGCACGGCAAGCATTTTGTTCGCAAATAACCTTATCGGCATTGGTTTGGGCTCTCTGTTTGTGGGGGCTTTGAGTGATTATTTCGCAGCATACGGGCAAGATGACGGCCTGCGCAGCTCCATGCTGCTATCCCTCATTTTCCTATTCTTTGCGGCGCTGGCCATGTTCATCGCCAGCCAAACGCAGATGCGTGACTGGCAAAACCGCCCAAACAAGACTGAAGACCAAATGGTAAAGACAGCCCATGACTGATTACATTCCCTACGCCAGATCTCTACGCGCGTTTGCGTCGCTTTATCCTGATCGCGAGGCATTGGTTGTGTGTGGGCCTGGTGGGCGTTTGGCGTATAGTTATGCGCAGTATGATGTGAAGGTGGATGCGTTTGCAGGCGCGCTGCGCGGGGCTGGGGTTGGGCCGGGCTGC
>JBCCLR010000008.1:0-34866 GCA_039026755.1 Pseudomonadota bacterium
ACCATCTGACCGAAGCCAAAGTCATCATCGAACACTGGCGCAGGCAGTACGACACCATCCGTCCGCATACCTCACTCGGCTATAGACCGCCGGCTCCAGTGACCCTGCATCCGGCCGATCAACTTTCCGCTATGGGGGGGCTACAAGCAGATCGGCCTTCCAACAGAGCCAAAGAAATGGTTACATAAAACATGGCTGCGCCATCGGGGTTTCGTCACCACTATAGAGACCTATGGGCCGGTTATGACCGCCTGCTGCGCGATGTATGGTAACCGCCCGATTGTTACCGCGGTTCATGCCTGCAGATTTTTTCGACGATTTTCGGGTCGCAGCCCGCTTGGGTTAGGAATTGCCGGATGCCGCCGGGCCAAGTTCGAATGTCGGCGATAAACTCCTTGAGGCTTTCGATGCCGTGGCTGGTGAAGGCGGTGATGTGCTCTTCGGGTCCGATGGCTACATCGATCATCTCGCCATAGTCAATATTGTCGGGATTGGCGGCAATGTGGAGGAGCAAGTCCACGTCTTCGTCGATGATCTTTACCACATAGTCAATTGCATAAACGTGGGTATCACGGCCCATCAGGCGGCTTGGCTCACGGGTGCTGCATTCGGGCCCCAGTTCCACGGCAACAGCTCTGCAAGGCGGTGCTGTTTATGGTCGTGGATGCGCTCCAACACATCGGTCAGCCAGGCTTGTGGGTCGAGGCCGTTCATCTTGGCGGTTTCGACAAGGGTTAGGGCTCGCGCCAAAGTCTCACCGCCGCTTTCAGCCCCCGCGAACAACCAGTTACGGCGCCCAACGCCGATCGGTCGCATCGCGCGTTCAGCTGCATTGTTATCAATCGCCACGCGCCCATCTTCTAAGAAAAGGCAGAACGCGTCCCACCGGCTCAAGCCATAGCGAAAGGCTTTGGCCAGGTCGCTCTTGCCTGGAATGTGCTTGAGCTGCTGTTCGGCCCAGCGGCGGAAGGCATCGACTTTGGCTTTGCTCTTTGCCTGACGGATAGCGCGCCGCTCCTCAGCGGTGCGGCCAACAATCTCACGCTCAATATCATAAAGCGCGCCAATCCGGTCGAGCGCCTCGCGGGCGATCTGCGACTTTGTGCCCATCCAGACGTCGTGAAAGTCACGGCGAAGATGCGCCCAGCAGGCCGCTTCGCGGAACTGGCGAAAGCCGTCGCTACGACGTTCGTAAAGCGCGTTGAAGCCAGGATAGGCGTCTGCCTGCAAGATGCCGCTTGTGCCGCCGAGATGATCTTGGACATGCTGCCCCTTGCGGTCAGGGGCAAAGCGGTAAACCGCCCCGGGCGGCGAGAGGCCAGCCCATGGCCGCTGATCACGGACATAGGTCCAGATGCGGCCTTGCCGGACACCTTTGCCTAAGCCCTTATCCCGCCGCGATCGATCAAGAACCCGGATTGGCGTGTCGTCGGCATGCAAAAGATCACTGCTCATGACCTCAGCATCAATCAAATCAATGAGCGGCTGAAGAGTCTTCATCGCCCTGCCGCACCAATCGACCAGAGTGGTATCGGGGATGTCAGCGCCCATCCGCGCAAAGATCTCATTGAGGCGGTATAACGGAATGTGATCATCGAACTTTGAGGTCAGGATATATGCCAACAAGCCAGGGCCTGCCATGCTGCCTGGGATGGGGCGATGAGGTGCGGGCTCTTGCACCATCTTCTCACACTTGCGGCAAGATTTCTTTACCCGGGCGATCTCAATGACCTTGAGCTGGGCAGCAATCAAGTCCAGCAGTTCACTGACATCTTCGCCAACAATCCGAAGCAGGCCACCACACTCCGGGCAGGTCTCGCCAGGATCCAATGTGCGGCGCTCGCGCGGGGTGCCATCTGCCACCCGGGGACGGCGGCGCGGTGTTTTGGGTTTTGCTGATGCAGATGTGATGGTGTCTTCGTCGCCAGCCACATCTTCGGGGATGTCCTCATCTTCAGCAACCGCCACCTGCAAATCTTCAAGCGCCAGCTCAAGCTGTTCTATCTCGCGCTCTATCTTCTCAGAGCGTGCTCCAAATGCCTGTTTGCGCAGCTTGGCGATCCGCATGCGCAGGGTTTGGATCAGCAGATCGTGGGTCCGCAGCGTTGCTGACATGGCCGCATTCTCAGCCTGCAAAGCGGCAATAACCCCCTTTAGGGCAGCGGGGTCATCGGGCAAATCAGCAAGAACGACAGACATGGCATTCTCTACCATGCACGCCGCGCACGCACCACAAAAAAGCAAACAATATCAGAGAGATAATCACCCCACGCCGGCAGGTGGCGCGCCCCAATCCGGCCTGCGCCAATCAATCCCCTCCCACAGCATTGCCAGCTGCGCTGAGGTCAGCCGCGCGGTCCCATCAGCCACAGAAGGCCATGGGAACCGGCCGCGCTGAAGCACCTTGTAGTACAGGCAAAATCCCTGGCCATCCCATTATAGCAGCTTCACCCGATCACCGCGGCGCCCGCGAAACGCAAAAACGGCGCCGCTCGTCGGCTTATGGCGGAGCACATCCTGCGCCAGGGCGGCCAATCCAGCAATGCCCTTGCGCATATCCGTTGTGCCGCAGGCAAGATAAACCCGTACACCCGTCCCAGGACCGATCATGCAGCTTCGACAAGCCGGATCAGATGGGAAAGATCGGCATCGCTCATACCGCCGCGGCAGCGCACTATGCGCCCATTCGTCAGAACAATCTCAACCGCCACCCCAACGTCGTCACGCGACACTCTTGGTGGCTGCGTCGCAGCGGGTGGGTCCAGTGCCAGAAAAACAGTCTCCCCGGAATTAGGCCACAAACCCTTGCCGCGAAGCTCGCGCCGCCACTGATAGATATGCTGGCGCGTCAACTCATGCCGCCGTGCAATCTCTGCCACGCTCGCGCCGTCAACGCCAACCTCGGCCAAAATCGACAGCTTCTGATCGTCAGACCAACGCCGCCGACGCTCAACACCGACAATCACTTCATGCCGCACAAAACCGCTCCGATCAAAACGACGTCGTTAACGACGCCAATAACGACGGAACATAAGATCTTACATCAAACCAAGCCAGGCGGTCTCAATCGGGCCGTTACGATGTATGGGGCTTCGCAGGCGGCCAAAACCTATTGAAACAACTCAGCTTCCCGACGTGCTACGGTCCCGAATATGTCAGTGTCGCGCTTCAGACCTGGGCAGAAAAGCGCGGTATCGGTATTACATACATCCAGCCAGGAAAGCCGCAGCAGAATGCCTATGTGGAGCGCTACAATCGTACTGTCCGGCATGAGTGGCTTGGGCAGTATATATTTCAATCAATACAGGAGGTGCAGGATTACGCCACGCGGTGGCTTTGGACATACAACAACGAACGGCCGAACATGGCTATCGGCGGCATAACGCCAGCAATGAAACTGAAACACGCTGCGTAAAGTCCAGTTCTAAACCCCACTAAAAAGGGGATGATTACCGTTTTAATTCATGGGAGCACGTCACACGTACCACGCTTGTCAGCAAGCGTCGATGTGTTCGCGGCAGCCGCAGGTCAGAGAGCTGTCAAAATTATTTTAAGGGCAAACTTGTCCTTATTTGAAAATAATCGGTGTGTCAGGCGGCATTTCATCTTTACCGCTGAGGTAATGGTCAAGCCATCTGACAAGTCGCATGCTGAAGTCTAGCTGGGCTGCAGCGCGTTTTGGAACATGTCCCTCACCCGGATAAGTTACAAGGCGAACTGGCGCATCTGACCTGGCCTTCATGTATCGGTAAAGCTGCAATGACTGTGCGAGACGCACTCGCTTATCAACTTCACCATGTAATAAGAGAAGCGGCGTTTGAGCACTCTGGACGTGATGAATTGGGCTTGCTTCAAGCAATTTTTGTCGCTCTTCCCATGGCCATTTTAGATAATGGACCTGTCTATATTCGTTAGGAATATCAGAACTCATAACCAGTGTTGTCTGATTAGCGATCCCAGCTGCTGACACTGCAACTGAGAATCTATCTGAAAGCGCTGTTGCGCCCCAACTTGCAGCATATCCCCCGTACGAAAGGCCCGCTATCCCTACTCTCTTGGGATCGACGATGCTTTGTCTAGCGAGCGAGTCAATCGCATCAACCAAATCATTAAACTCACCTTCAGCATGGTTGGTTTGATGCAGCGCAGTAAACGCAATTCCCCGCCCGGTACTGCCACGATAGTTTGGATATATAACCATATAGCCTTTTGCAGCCAAAATCTGCCCAGGATCAATAAAGGTCGTTAACCAGCCATTTGAGTGATGACTTTCAGGTCCGCCATGGACAAGAATGACCAATGGCCATCCCTCTTTTGGAGGCTTGCCAGCAGGCGTTAGCCTCACAGCCTCAATCGATTGCCCGTCACGCGCCTTGTATCGCAGAGTATCTTGAAAGGCTAAAGCGCGGTTTGCGAGCCAACTGTTATGATGGCTCCAACGGACAGCTTCCCCCGATCCATCAATAACAAATACCTCTGAAGGATGGTTTGCCGTAGAAGCAGACAAGGCAATTCGGTCGCCATCGATAAAAGTTGAAATGTGCTTAGTAATCAAGCCAACTCGCTGAAAACGCTTAACAATATTTCCGTCTTGATCCAGCGTCGCTAAGTCTGTTTCTACGCCGCGGTTAACGACCGCAGCCAATTTCCCATTCGTCATCCACTGAAGAACCCGTACATCATATTCAGCGTCAGGATTGATCGACTTAAATTGACCAGTCGCCACATTTGCTAAATGAAGAACGCTAGCGGAAATATTAGTGGCTTGATGTGCTCCAACAAACGCCAAAATACGACCGTCCGGGGACACGTCAAAGTCGCCTATTTTTCCGGGAGGTGTAAACTTTGCCAGATTTTGGAGATCTTTAACGCGTATTGTTTGTATGTGCTGCGCAACCAAACGGTCATCAATTAGAGGTGTTTTTGACACTTTGACCGCGAGTACCGAGCCGTCCTCCGACATCTTTAAGCCATCGATATGTCCTTCTAACCGGATTTCTTTTGGTACGGGTTGATTGGCTGACAAATCAACCTGCCAAAGCTTTAGGAATTGCAAATTCTCTTCGAAAAGGAGTCCAGGAAATTTGATGGTAGTTGACGTATCGTCTCCAGCCTTGGGGGTCGCTCTGGCCGTAAAAAACAGCTCCTTGCCATCTGCACTCCATACATACGCGTTTATATCGCTTCCAAAGCGAAAGGCTCTAACCGGATCTTTAAGGTCGCTAGCTATTTCATAGAGCGAAACTGTCTTGTCTTGGTCGCGTTTTCCAAGAAACGTAATAGCGTTGCTGCCCGGACGCCATTTTACATGCCGTGGCGACATTCGCGCGGTCGGCAAAAGCCGGTTTATATCTGCAGTTTGCGATAGGTAAAGCCGAGTCTTTACGCCGCCGTCTGGTTCTCCATCAAGAACATTTCTGGGAACCGTCACTACCTGAACGACCGCGCCCGAGAGCGGGCTTACTGCCAACTCGACGACTTCGCGGACCCGCACTAAATCCTTGACTGTCATAAGACTTGTTGCAGCCGCCGCTTGGCTAAGAAAACTTGCTAACATCATACAGAAGGTCAAACTTGACCAACGCAGATTAAAGAATGCCGATATCAAGATAACACTCCTAGCCAAGATGAAAATTAGTTTTTACGATCAAATTTATAACGGGGGCTCCGTTATATTTTGGAGCCCCCTGATTTTTCTAGAACTTATAGTTCATTGTGAATGTAAAATTACGCGGTGGCTGGCGAATTATATTGAAGAATGGATCACCGAAGGAGGAATAGTATTCCTCATCAAATACATTTTGCACATTTAAAGCAAAATCAATCGACTCGTTCAGGGTGTAGTATAATGCCAAATCGACCGCAACAAAATCACCTAACTCAACTTGGTCAGGAAATGAGATGTTTCGGCTTGCATCCACGTCAGGATCAAATGTCGGTACGTCTGCTAGATTAACTGGAACATCGACATCCGCTTCGACCGGGCGGTCGAATTCCATTCTAATGCCTCCGCCGATACCAAATCCCTCTAAGAAACCAGAATCAAAGTCATAAGTCGTGAAAAAAGTGGCAGAGAATTTGGGCGTAACGAAAGGAGATTCTCCGATCCCATCATCCAAATAGGAAATACCCGCTGAAACGTTCCATTGCGGTGTGATTTGACCAATTAACTCAATTTCAAATCCTTCACCAAATTGATCTGACTCTCCACTTGCTGCTGCAGATTGGAGCAATGAACCAGTCGGACACACTTCGATCTCGGAAGGAGAATTATCTGCTGTATTATTGAAGTAGGCAATACTCGCAATCAGATTGTCCGTTGGTTCCCATTTGAGGCCCACCTCATGAGACGTGTTGGTCTCTGGGTCAAGAGTTCCTCCATCACATGTAAAACTGGTGAGATACTCAACTCCTTCACCGTAAGCATAGTAAGCGTGCAAGTTGTCAGTTATATCGTAGACAACAGAAGCCGAAAAGACAGTATTCGTCGTGCTAAATGATTCAATATTTTCTACATCATCTGTAATATTGTCTTGACCTTGACGGTCATCATAACGAACGCCAAGCGAGATTCTTAACCGTTCATAGAGATCGAAGTTGGTCAGAAGAGATATTGACAAGACTTCATTATCAAAGCCAAAATTTCCGCCGAAAACCTTGCCTTCAAACGGGTTGCCTCCTGTTCGAACAGGATTAAACAAATTCAATGTCGGCGCAGCCATATTTGCGTCATCTAAATCGTAGCCGGTAAAGATTTGCTCGATCTTATTGTATTCACCAGATACGATGAAATTCAAAGCTACGTTATCGCTGATATCATGGGCACCTGTCCAACGCAGCTCAGCATATGTTGTCTTGATGTCGCGATCATTTGCAAAATGATCAAGGTTGGCGTCACCAAAATTTGGCGATGTAGGCGTGAGATTAACATACTCTCCATAGCCAAAGCCAAATGGCTCTGAGACTTCGCGTTCCAGATTGGCATCGATACGCGAGACATTTGCCGTTAGCGTATGATTATCGTTGAATTCATAAGTCGCCAGAAATTGAGCGAAAAAGAAATTTGAACTCACATTGGCAAATTGACCAGAGGCATAAATGTCCTTGTCATACGACACGACGCTGTAGACTGGGTTAAGAGGATCAGTCAGGTCTTCACCTAAGGGTGCTCCAGCGTTAAATGGTCCGTCGCGGCCATCATAATATAAGCTGACTTGGGTGGTTAATTTATCTGTAACATCTGCTTCGATGGAACCAAAAATCGCCTGAGTATCGGAACCACGAGGCGTATCAAAAAATTCGTTGCTGTGTTCGCTTGCAACAGCAACAACTGCGCGCACTGAACCATTTGATGTCAAAGGTGTATTATAGGTAACTTCGCCGCGAATGGTATCAAAAGTATCGTAGCGCAGAGTTACCTGACCCCCTGCTTCTTCTTTGGGTGAGATGAATTGCGCATTCACAAAACCTGCGGCAGAAATTTGCCCATAAGCTGCAGCTTGAGCGCCTTTAACGTACTCAATGCGGTCAAGCGCCACATTGTCAAAGAAATACTCTCCACCAATCGGAGCATTATTTACCCGAACACCATTCTGGCCATTGACGCCAAACCCGCGCGTCACAAAGAACAGGGCACTGTCATAACCATTGGCATAAGTCGTCACGCCAGGCACATAGTTCACGGCGTCACGAAAATTATATACACCAATGTCTTCCAAAAACTCGTCTGTATAAATTGTTACCTGCGCCGCCGTTTCAGCAATCGGAATATCCAGCTTCGACGCTGCGCTCTCTCCAACGGCACGGAACGAGCGCCCCTGAACAGTAATTGTTTCCGTGGTGTCATCATTCTGTCCCCCTGCATCTTGCGCTGATGCATTCCAACTGACTGCGGCCATTGCCAAAGCGGACGACGTACCAATTAATCGATTTGAAAGCCTCATTTTTCCCTCCACTAATATCAAGCTTTGCATGAGCGGGAGGCATTGTATTTACACCTCTCAAGCCCATCAGCAATCAGTGATCACAAAATATGGCTGATGTAAAGTTAAAACTTTTCGCAACTGGTGTACTGCGGGTTTTTATTGGTGAAATACGTAGTACTTGCTTGTATATGTTCCAAAATTGGTCTTTTTTCGTGGATTAGATCCTAATTTAGAGTCTGGTTTTCAGGCGATTTGCGCCTTCGCTTGCTGCATTAGCCTCCTTAGAATTTGAGCCAAAAGAGCCTTGAGCTATGCTGCGATGCGTTTGCAATTGTATCCTACGGCGGCGAGGTTGACGCTGATGGGGCCGCCTGCCAAAAGGGAATACCCGTCCGCCTTGTGACTGCTGCCTCTCTTGTACATGCATTTATGTGGGCCGGAGATAAGAGGCGTCTACAATGATTGCAGCGACAATTGGCCAAGGTCGAACCGTTGATCCCCCGGCTCCGCGAGGGCAGGCATTGATGAACTGGGCGTTGTGCCGTTGAGCAAGACCGGTGCGCAACTGCTATTTGAACTGATCTCGCAGCGGTACGAACGAGGCTCGCCGCTTATCAGAAGCAATTTGCCGTTCAAAGAGTGGACGCAAACATTCTGCACCAAACGCCTAACGGGCGCGCTCTTTGAGATGCCGACCCATTAGGTCAATCTCCTCGAGATGAACGGCGAACGCTACCGTCTCGACCAAAGCAAATCCCGGCACGCCAAATAAGCCATTATCAGCTTGGCCTATCGGCCAGTGCCCTTTGGAATGCGCTCGCTTTATGGCGGGCAGCACGCCCCAAGGCGCAGACCAAATGGCTGACTTTTGCACCGCCCCAATCGCAGGTTTTTATGCCGCGGTTGATAATCAATTTGATACCTTGCTTGTGATCACTAATCAATTTATGAGTACCAATAGTCTCCTGCCCGAGGTGTTGGGTCCAGGCAGCGTGATGAAAAGGAAATGGCGTGGACGTCTTTAAGAATTATATCAATGGCGAGTGGGTAGAAGGACAAACTGAGACTACAAACGTCAATCCCTCCGACCATTCTGACATTGTAGGGCACTACGCAGCGGGGTCGCAAAGCGATGTCCTAGTAGCTGTAGAGGCGGCAAAAGCTGCTCAGCCACTCTGGTGGAATAAGACCCCGGAACAACGCGCTGACATTCTGGATAGGGCGGGCGCAATTTTACTAGACCGCGCATCGGCTATCGGCACGCTGCTTGCGCGCGAGGAAGGCAAAGCCCTTGCCGAAGCAGCAGCAGAAGCAAACCGCGCTGGCCGGATCTTTAAATACTACGCTGCCGAAGCCTTGCGCATGGCCGGTGAGAACATAGCCTCAACGCGGCCAGGGATTGATGTGGAGATCACCCGTGAACCGCTTGGTGTCATCGGTCTCATCACGCCTTGGAATTTTCCGATTGCTATTCCTGCTTGGAAGGCTGCGCCGGCTTTGGCTTGCGGAAACGTGGTAGTTTTAAAGCCCGCTGGGCTAACGCCCGGGTGCGCATGGGAGATGGCCAAAGCGCTGGATGAGGCGGGTATGCCTCCCGGTGTGTTCAACCTGGTTATGGGCTCAGGCGGAACTGTGGGCGATGCGTTGCTGGAAAGCCGCGATGTTGCAGCTATTTCTTTTACCGGCTCTGTCCCCACGGGGTATCATATCGCCACCAAATGCGTGAAGAGCGGAAAGAAAGTGCAGATGGAAATGGGCGGGAAGAATCCGCTTGTGGTCATGGATGATGCAGATCTTGATCACACCATCGCCACGTGCATCAACGCCTCATTCTTTGCGACTGGGCAGCGATGTACGGCAGCGTCCCGCCTTATTGTTCAAGATGGCATTTACGACGCCTTTATAGAGAAAATGCAAACCGCCATGAAGAACCTGAGGATTGGCCATGCACTTGAAGACGGCACGCAGATTGGGCCGGTGGCGAGTGTACCGCAGCTTGACAGCAACTTGGCCTATGTCGCGTTAGCGAGGGACGAGGGGGCCGAGGTCATTGGTGGTGAGCGCCTCAATCGCAAAACAGAAGGTAATTTCCAGGCACCGGCGTTGTTCTTAGGCGCGAAGAATGACATGCGGGTCAGCCGGGAAGAAATCTTCGGCCCGTGCGCCAGTGTGTTGCGTTTCAGTGATTTTGAGGAGGGCGTGGCGATCGCCAATGATACCGATTTTGGCTTGTCGTCAGGCATCTGCACTACAAGCCTAAAACATGCGCGAGAGTACAAACGCCGAGCCAAGGCGGGAATGGTGATGGTCAACCTGCCTACCGCGGGCGTTGATTATCATGTGCCGTTTGGTGGCACAAAAGCCTCCTCTTACGGGTCTCGAGAACAGGGCACCTATGCGGCGGAATTCTACACGCACGTAAAGACAGCATATGTCCTCGCCTAGTCAGACTGAAAGCTCTGCGTCAGTCCTTCAAAGCACCGCGCGCCGCACGTTGCCTGATGTACGCTTCGTTGCAGTCGCACCAAATGGTGGGCGCCGGGTTCATAGTGATCACCCAGCAGTGCCCCTCGATCCGGCATCGCTGGCGCAAACCGCGAAGGCTTGTTTGGACCAGGGCGCGGCAATGATCCATCTGCATGTGCGTGAGCCAGATGGCAGTCATCTGTTAGATAAAGACGCCTATGACCAAGCTATATCGGCGGTCAAGACTGCTTGCGGCGATGATATCCTCATTCAAATTACCACTGAAACGCTTGGGAAATACCCGGTTGAGGCTCAAAGACAGATTGTGCGGGATGTGCGCCCGGAGGCAGCATCTCTAGCCTTTCGTGAGTTTGTGCCATCGCAAGACGATGGGGCCGATGCCGATGCCTTCGCAGCGCTTCTGACTTGGATGCGCGAGGCAGGCGCCTTGCCGCAAATCATTCTCTATGATCTACCCGACCTTGAGCGCCTTCAGGGTTTTTGCGCAGCGCATGATTTTACCGTGGAAAGCCTCAACCTCCTTTATGTCCTGGGGCGTTACACCAAAACGCCCAATGGCTTAAAACAGGTTGCCGAGTTGGTAAGCCACCCGCGGCTAGAGCCAAAGTCGTTGATGACCTGTGCCTTTGGGCCCGCGGAGCTGCAATCGGTCACGGCGGCTGCTTTGTTCGGGGCTGATGTTCGGGTTGGCTTTGAAAACAATCTTTGGACGCCAGACGGATCTGTCGCGCCAGACAATGCAGCCTTGGTATGTGCTGCAGCGGGCAGCCTGTCCGCTATGGGTTTTACGCTCGGCAGCGCCGATACCCTTCGAAAGTTGTGGCAATAAAGCTGTTTTGGCTTGCTAATAAACACAGAAGATGTCAGTGATCGTTGATCACAAAATAAATCGTTCTGTGCTTATGTCAGTTTCTGCACTTTTGCATCCGTTTTCCTCAGTCAAAGAGGTCGAAACTGTGCCGCCGCATGTGATCGAGCGCGCTAATGGTGTGCGTGTTTGGGATAATGCAGGTGGGGAGTTTATAGATACTGCGGCGGCTCTGTGGTGCGTGAATGTCGGCTACGGGCGAAAAGCCATCACATCGGCCATGACGCAGGAAGCCGAGCGACTAGGTTTTTTCCATAGTTTTAATGGAACAGGAAATGCGCCTGCGCTGGCCTTTGCGGAGCAAATTGTAAGCGTCGCGCCCAAAAATATCCGCCGTGTGTTCTTTGGGAATTCCGGTTCGGACGCGAACGACAGCGCGGTTAAAATCATCTGGCTTTACAACAATTTGCTTGGCCGGCCGAACAAGAAGAAGATTATCGCTCGCACCCGGGGATATCATGGAGTCACAGTAGCGGCGGGGTCTCTTACAGGGCTGCCGGGGGTCCATAAGTTCTTCGATTTGCCTTTAGACGGCTTTCACCATGTCAGCCCGCCTGATCTTTACCGGCAGCCTGAGCGTGATGCGCAGAGCTATGCCGATGAGCTGGAAGCTTTGATTGAACAGGAAGGTGCGGATCAATTCGCGGCCTTTTTCGCCGAGCCGGTGATGGGCACGGGCGGCGTACTTCCGCCACCTCCGGGCTATTTCGCTGCGATCAAGCAAGTGCTGGACCGACACGACATTCTCCTCGTGCTCGATGAAGTCATTTCCGGCTTTGGCCGTCTTGGCGCCTGGTTTGGCGCGCAGCATTTTGATGTGGAGCCGGATCTGATCGTCTCGGCCAAGGGGCTGACCAGCAATTACATGCCCATGTCTGCGGTCATGATTGGCGAGCGGGTGAGCGATGTCATCAGCCGATGCCGCGAAGATCTAGGAATCTTCGGGCACGGTTTTACGACCACGGCGCATCCTGTGGCGGCTGCCGCAGGTATAGCCAACCTCAACATCATTCACGAAGAAGGCCTTGTCGCAAAAGCGGGGGAAGCGGGCAAAGCGCTTCTTGCTGAAATGACCGCTACCTGCGCGAAGCATGCGTTGGTGGGCGATGTGCGCGGTGAGGGTCTGATGATTGGTGTTGAGCTAGTGACTAATCGTGCTGGTAAAACCAGTTTTGAGCCGGCGCTGGGTGTGGGTGCCAGGATGCGCGAGATTGCAAAGGGCGAGGGCATACTCGTACGCGCGCTCATCAATGACATCATGGCTTTGTCACCGCCGTTCATCATTGGTCAAGACGACATCAAGCTGATTGCCGTGCGGTTCGCTCGCGCGCTGGATACGCTGGCAAACCAGTTGGAATCTGAAGGAATTTGGGCGCCCTAAGGCGCCGTCGTAGATTTGGGGAGGATCAAATGCGTTTAGAGGGAAAGATCGCCATCGTGACCGGCGGATCCCAGGGTATTGGGGAGGCTATCGCAACACGATATGCCGCTGAAGGCGCAAAAGTGGCCATTTTTAACCGCACTGTGTCAAAAGCCGAGCGCGTGGTTGATGGGATTGTTGATGCTGGCGGCCAGGCCGCGGCTTTTGCCTGCGATATCGGCAACCCGGAAGCCATTCAGCAGGCCTGTGGTAAAACCATCTCGCATTTTGGCATTCCCGATATTCTGGTCAACAACGCTGGTGCCTACCTCCTCACCCCCTTGGGGGAGACAAACACTGACGCTATTGATCAAATGCTGAACGTCAATATCCGTGGGCCATTCCTGTTGATGCAGGCGCTAATGCCGCATTTCGAAAAGAAAGGCGGCGGCAAGGTGATCAACATCGGATCGATCTTTGGCAATACCGGCTTTCCCGGTTCATCTATTTACTGCGCAACCAAGGCCGCAGTGAACCTTCTAACTAAAACGCTAGGGCTGGAGCTGCGTGGGAAGAACATTCAAGTCAATTCTATCGCGCCCGGCTGGATCGAGACGCCACTAAACGAAGATTACCGGAAAACCGATAAAGAGTTCATGCAGCGCGCCTCTGACCGCTTTGGCGGCGGCAACCCGTGGATGAAGCCTGACGAGCTATCGGGTGCAGCCGTGTTCCTAGCGTCCAGTGACGCAGACTCCATGACCGGTACTACGACCTTTGTCGATCGCGGCTGGTCGGCATACTAGGAGAGTCTTGATGCGATTGGCCTGCGATACCGGCGGAACATTTACGGACTTGGTTGTTGAAGATGATGACGGCCAACTGTCCATGTACAAGGCCTCCACGGTGCCAAGCGATCCTGTGCAAGGTGTCTTGGCGGCATGTGGCAGGGCAGCCGACGCTTTCGGCCAGAGCCGGGAGGAGTTTCTAGGCCGTTGTGATACGCTCATCCACGGCACCACCCATGCCATCAACGCCATTGTAACAGGCCGAACGGCCAAAACCGCGCTTCTCGTCACACAGGGCCACCCTGACATTTTGGTCCTGCGGGAAGGCGGACGGACGGAGCCATTTGACTTTTCCGTCCGCTTTCCCGATTCGATGATCCCGCGAGCGCTCACATTTGAAGTGCCTGAGCGTATCTTAGCCGATGGAAGTGTTCGCACCGCACTGGATGAAGACGCCGTCCGGGTCGTCGCCCAGACGTTAAAAGAGCGCGGTGTTGAGGCAATTGCGGTCTGCCTCATTTGGTCGGTCGTCAATGGTGCACATGAGCGCCGGGTCCGGGAGATTTTGGCCGAAGAAGCGCCGGGCATTCCCATGACTCTATCCCATGAGTTGGTCTCCAGCTTGCGCGAATATCGCCGCTGTGTGGCCACCTCCATTGATGCCTCCCTAAGGCCGCTGATGACGCGCTATATCGCGGGCATTGATAGCGCCATGAAAGACGCTGGCTTTTCCGGCCAGCTTTATGTGCTCACCTCTGAGGGCAACATGGTCGATGCGCGCGAGGTGGCAGCTTCGCCCATTTTAGCGATTAACTCTGGGCCCTCCATGGCGCCCATTGGCGGCGCGAGCGTGGCGTCCGATGAAACCGACGAAGACGATGTGATCATCTTCGACACAGGTGGGACTACCTTTGACGTCAGTCTGGTGCGCAGCGGGCGTGTGCCCATGACGCAAGAGACCTGGCTTGGTCGACCTTTCGGCAGTGATATGACAGGCTTTCCTTCTGTGGATGTGAAGAGCATTGGCTCCGGCGGTGGTAGTATCGCTTGGGTAGATGAAGGCGGCATGTTGCATATGGGCCCGCAAAGCGCGGGCTCCGTGCCTGGCCCCGTGTGCTATGGGAAAGGCGGCGAGAAACCGACTGTCACCGACGCCTCTTTAGTGCTTGGCCATATCGATCCTGACTTCTTCCTGGGCGGCCTCATGAGCCTCAACAAAGATGCCGCCGAAGCGGCTATCCGGCGCTATGTGGCTGAGCCGCTGGGCGTATCGGTTGAGCGGGCCGCCAGCGCCATGCTGGATGTTTGGACGGAGAATATGGTCCAGGCCATAAACGAGATCACGGTCAATCAAGGCATTGACCCATCAACCTCTGCCATAGTCGGCGGTGGTGGAGCGGCAGGTATGAATGCCGTTAAGATTGCTGCACGCCTCAAATCAAGCACGCTCATCATTCCAGAGACGGGCGCGGCCTTGTCGGCCTATGGCGCTATCGTCTCCGATGTGGGTCGCAACATCCGCCAGCTGTGCGTGGCTGATACGAAAGATATGGACGTGGCCCGGATTGCTTCGGTTATCGCGGACATTGAAAAACAAGCGCAAGCCTTTGCAAGCAGTGTCTCAGGCGCCATGGGCAGCCCTAAGCTCGACTGGTATGTTGAAGCGCGCTACCCGCATCAGGTTTGGGAAATTGATGTGCCCTTTTACCCTGCGCAACTGTGCGGCGACAGCGGCGCGGCCTATCTAGAAGCTGCCTTTCACAATGTGCACGAAAGCGTGTTCGGCTACCGCGATACCTCTGCGCATATTGAGATGATAGCTTGGCGGGTGGCCGTGAGTGCCAGAGTCAGCGACTTAACAGAGCGGCGGCTGGTGAACATTGGCGGCGCGGAAGCGAGCGATGTCTATCGCCAGGCCTATTTTAAACAGACGGGCTGGACACAAACGCCGGTCCTCTCTTTTGGCAAATTGGAAGATGGCGTCAACGCCCTTGGCCCTGCGTTGATTGAATCGGCCTTTACCACTGTCGTCGTGGACCCTGGCGCGCGCTACTGGCGCACGCCCACGGGACATTTGATCGTCAAGCCCGGCGGACCGGCACAGCAGCAAGGAGGGCAGTGACATGGCGTTAGACGGCGCAGAGCTTGCGGTGCTCATTAACCGCTTTGAGGGCATTGCCCGGCAAATGACCAACACCTTGTTCCGGACAGGCCGCTCGGGCGTGCTTAATCGGGCGAAGGACTTTTCCTGCTGCATTGTCACGGCTGATTGTGAGCTTTTGGCCACTGCGGATAGCCTGCCCATTCATGTGCTCATCGGGCCAGACATGATGGCGCGCACCATGAAAGAGTTTAAGCCGGAACTGAAGGCCGGGGACGCATTTTTAAACAATTCACCGTATCACGGCTGCTCCCACGCGGCTGACCATACGATCTTGGTTCCGGTGATGGATGATGAGGGCGTTCATCGCTTTACGGTGCTCACCAAAGCCCACCAGGCTGACTGCGGCAATGCCGCGCCAACCACCTATATGGGCGCAGCGCGCGACGTCTATGAAGAAGGCGCGCTCATCTTCCCATCGGTGCAAATCCAGCGCGATTATGAGGATATCGACGATATTATCCGCATGTGCGAAATGCGCATCCGTGTGCCGGAACAATGGCGCGGTGATTATCTGGCCACCATCGGTTCTGCGCGCATTGGCGAGCGCGAAATTCGTGCGCTGGGGAAGGAAGTCGGCTGGGAAAAGCTGGACAATTTCACCAAGCAGTGGTTTGAATATAGCGAAAAGCTCATGACTGATAAGCTGAGCACGCTGCCGAAAGGTCAGGCCCAAGGCCAAAGCACGCACGACCCTATCCCCGGTACACCGCCGGAAGGGATTACTGTCACCGCCAAGGTCGAGGCTTTCCCTGAGGAAGGCAGGGTGCGTGTGGATTTGACCGATTGCCCGGACGCCTTGCCTTGTGGGCTCAACCTGTCAGAAGCGTGTTCCCGCACAGCGGTTTTAGTAGCTCTTTTCAACAGTTTTGGGGGCGGGGTGCCGCGCAACGCAGGCAGCTTCCGCCGGGTAGAGATTGACCTAAGGCGCGGCAGCGTGGCGGGCATTGCTGAGCATCCTTATAGTTGCTCAGTCTCCACGACTAACTTGGCTGACCGCGTCACACATGCGGTCCAAAGCGCTTTTGCCTCCCTTGCGGATGGTGTGGGCCAGGCAGAATATGGCGCGTTCCTGCCGCCATCGTCCTCCGTGATTTCCGGTAAGGACCCGCGCACGGGCGAGGCGTTTGTAAATCAGCTTTTCTTGGGCTCGACCGTTGGCGCAGGTACACCCTTCGGCGATTGCTGGCTCACCTATTTGCATGTGGGCAATGGCGGCATGTGTTTCGTGGATTCCGTTGAATTGGATGAGCTCTACCAGCCCATCATGGTCTCAGAGCGGCGCTTGTTGCCGAATACAGAAGGGGCAGGACGCTTCCGCGGAGCACCTAGTTTGCAAGTCTCATTCGGGCCCATCGGGACGGACATTGAAGTGGGCTATGTAAGCGATGGTTGCATCAACGCGCCCTTGGGCGTGCGCGGTGGCTTGGCTGGAGGCGCGGCCAACCAATTCCGCCGCAAAGATGGGGACATTGCCGAGCGGCTGGACGCCTGCGCGCAGGTTAATATCCTGGATGGAGAAGAAATCGTCTCTATCTGCTGCGGCGGTGGTGGCTATGGCCCGCCTTTTGATCGCGATCCAGAGGCTGTGGCCCTTGACGTGCGGGAGAACTGGATCACCGCAGACCGCGCAGCGAAGGTCTACGGCGTTGCTATCACTGCCGATGGCGTCATCGATCTGGACCAGACTCATTCCTTACGGGCGGCACAATAGATGGCGGATGCGCCCCCGGATATGCAGCAAGTCGCTGTGGTTGGCGGCGGCCTGATTGGCACCAGCTGGGCGTCCCTCTTCTGTGCAAGCGGTTATGATGTCAGGGTCTTCGATCCATCAGCGGAAGTGCGGGGCCAAGTGAAGGCTATGTGTACTGGCCAGATAAAACAGCTGCGCGCGCTAGGGTTCACTGGGAATGGCACATTGACAGTGACGGACAGTTTGGAGGAGGCCGCCGGGCACGCGGACCTGGTGCAGGAAAATGCGCCGGAAAAACCAGATCTAAAGGCCGAGCTCTTCGCAAACCTTGAAAATATCACGCCCGCGGATGCGATATTTGCGTCCAGCACGTCGTCATTGACGTGGACGGATATGGTGGGCGCCATGAAACAGCCTGGCAGGCTGATCATTGCTCATCCGTTTAATCCGCCGCATCTCCTGCCGCTGGTGGAGATCTATGGAGAGGATGAGACTGTCGTCTCCAAGGCCTGGGCCTTTTATGAAAGCTTAGAGCGCACCCCCATCCGCATCCGAAAACCTGTAGCGGGCCATGTGGCCAACCGGCTGTCATCCGCGCTGTTCCAAGAAGCAGTTCATATGGTGCTGGAAGGCGTTGCCACGCCAGAGGACATCGATACCGCGCTCAAAAGCGGCCCAGGCCTGCGCTGGGCAGCACTGGGCGTTTTCCTTGGCTATCACTTGGGTGGCGGCCAAGGTGGGATTGAACATTATCTCAAGCATTTGGGGCCAAGCCAGGCAAAGCGCTGGGCCGAGCTTGGCAGGCCAACACTGGATGCTGCAGCGTCAAACACGCTTGCCCAAGCTGTCCTTGATATGGTTGGAGATGCGCCTATCGAAGCTTTGGAAGCTGAGCGCGACGCCTGTCTTATTGCCATGCAAGCGCAGACGTCATGAGCGCGCTGTGGTTGACACTGGGGTTGTTGTCTGGCGCGCTATTTGCAGCTCAGGGCCCCATCAACGCGCGGCTGGGCCAGCAAGTGGGCCAATTGTTGGCAGGGCTGATCTTTGATCATATGGGCGCCTACGGCCAGGCGGTGCGCGAGATAACTTGGCTAAAGCTAATGGGTCTAGCGCTCTTGCTCGCCGGCGCCTGCATGATCCGCCGAACACAGGCATAAAGCTGCGCCAAAAAGGGGGAAGCGCTGAGATGGCGACGGTATTTTCACAAAGCGATGTTTTCGCCCTGCTCCTAATCCTATTTGGGTCAGCGTTATTGGGCCTAGTGTGGGACAAATCCCGCTTTGCCACTTGGTGCTCCGGCGTCATCGTTGTCATCGCCATCCCCGCCATCCTTGCCAGCCTTAAAATCATCCCGCGCGAGGCAACCGTTTATGAAACAATGGGCGATATCTTCGTGCCGCTCCTGGTCGCCATGCTGCTGTTCGATGCGAATTTGATCCGCATCTTGAGGGAAGCAGGCACTTTGCTCATTGCCTTTTTCGTGGCGGTGGTTGGCACCACAGTTGGCGCGATCACAGCGCTTAGCCTGTTAGACGTAGGCCCTGATACCAGCAATATCGCGGGCGTTTTTACCGCAACTTATATCGGCGGCGTCCCGAACTTCATCGGTGTTGCGGAGGCCACAGGAATTGCCGATAGTGGTGTTTTACCCGTGCTCATCGCTGTGGACAACGCCGTTGGCGTGCTCTTCTTCCTGTTCGTTGGCTTTATGCTGGCTTCCAAGGCAGTGCAGCGCCTCCTAGGCTACGCCAGCGCCGATAGGGTTGCCCCGCGCAGCAACGGCGAGAGCGAATATAACGACATGCCGCCGCCGTTCGTGCCCATCAAAGTGCTACTGGCCTTCTCTGTTGCCCTCGCCCTGACCTGGGTCTCCAAAGCTTTTGCCAATGCGATTGGCCAGGGAGACTTGTATCTCCTGTTTCTTACTTTCATCACGGTCGTCCTCGCCACCGCGTTTTCCGGCTTTTTCGGGCAACTCAAAGGCGCATTCGAAAGCGGCTACATCCTCTGCTACATCTATTTCGCGACCTTCGCGCCGGAGGTTGATTTCGTCTCCGCCGTGCGCGATGGACCGAGCCTGTTTGTGATGGCCAGCCTCATCATCGCGATCCATGTGGTCATCGTGTTTGGGCTAGGACGCCTGTTAAAGCTGCGTCTGTCTGAACTCATGGTGGCGTCTGTTGCAGCCATTTGGGGTGTGGGCGCTTCCGTTGCTCTGGCCGCCTCTCAGCGTTGGACCGTACTTATTACACCAGCCATCTTGGTGGCCTCCCTGGGCGTTGCCATCGGCACCTTTATTGGGCTCCTTGTGAGCAAGATTTTCTAGGGAGTCAGGCCCATGTACCACTATTTCCCAAACACTGTCGCCACGTACTGGATGAACTCCGCCGTCGTGCATGCTGCCTCTATCGGCGCTACTTTGGGCGATATCAGCAATGCGGCAGCGCCCTATAAAGCCTTCCATGATAAGCATGCCGCCGCGTTTGCCAGCGCGCCTCCGGTCTCCAGCGATCATGAGGGCGCAGCTCAAACAGTGCCGCCAGCGCTTGTGGCCGTGTTACAAGAGGGTGCGCCGATTTGGACCACCGCGTGGTTGGAAACCGGCAAGCGCATCAAGGCGCAGGGCGACAAAGACTTAAAGCTGGATCGCAAATTAAGCGCCGCCTCCAAATACCGTCGAGCTGCCGCGCTGATGACCGCCGTCGAGTGGGGCATGCCCAAAAGCGCTGAGAAGAGTGGCGTGTTCCATGCCATTCGCGATCTTGTCAAAAAGCGTTTGGAACTCGAAGATGTGTCCTTTGAAGCGGTGACCATTCCGTATGATGGCAAGGCGCTGGATGGATGGTACTTTCCCGGCTGTGGCGCAGCGATACCTAAGCCGACACTACTTGCTTATAACGGCTTTCATTCTTCTATGGATTGGTATGTGCAGACCGGCGCGGTGGAGGCCATCACACGGCGCGGGGTGAACATCTTGGTGTTTGATCATCCCGGTGCGGGCACTGCGCGTCATGTTCACGGCCTGCCGCTTAACCCGGAAACAGAGCACTCCGCCAGCGCTGCACTCGATTGGCTTGAGAGCCGCAGTGACGTCAACGCAGATCATCTGGGCGTCATCGGCGCCAGTTTTGGCGGCTATTACGCCATACGCGCGGCGGCTTATGAAAAGCGCTTTAAATACGCCTATTGCTGGGGCGGTTGGTATTATTGGCCGCCAGAAGAAATTTTTGAAGGCGGCAATCCTGACGCCGCATGTAGTAGTTCCATCGAAATGGCAGACTTAGAGGATCTGTTCTGGATCACCGGCACAGCGACGAAGCGCGAGCTTTATGACCTGGTTACGCGCTTTCACTTAAAAGACGTGTGTCCCGATGTGACATGCCCAGTCTTTATCATCCATGGCGAAGATGACGCCCAACTCACTCCGTGGCATGCCGAGCAAGTCATAGAGCGCTGTATGAACGCGCCGAGAAAAGAGTTGCACATGGTCCGCAAGGGTGAAGGCGGGACCATGCATTGCCATGTTGATAGCCTTATCGGCCCACTAAACCTGCTGGCTGATAGAGTCGCCGAGACCCTGTGATGAACACGCTTTATCCAGCTATTGAGCCCTATATGTCTAGCAGACTGAACACAGGTGACGGCCACAGCCTTTATTATGAACAGTGCGGTAATCCGAACGGTAAGCCGGTGATCTTTTTGCATGGCGGACCAGGCCTTGGCTGTCGGCCGGATAATCGGCGCTTCTTTGATCCAGAGCGCTACCGTATCATCTTGATGGACCAACGCGGCTCGGGGCGGAGCACGCCCTTTGCGAGCCTGGACAATAACACCACTTGGCATCTTGTTGCAGATATTGAGCAGCTGAGGGCGCACCTTGAGATTGAGCGTTGGCAGGTTTTCGGGGGCTCCTGGGGCTCGACCTTGGCGCTGGCCTACGCTCAAAGCCATCCGGGTCGGGTCACCGAACTTGTGGTGCGGGGCATTTTTATGCTGCGCAAGGCGGAGTTAGACTGGTTCTACCAAGACGGCGCTTCACAGCTCTTCCCCGATGCTTGGGCCGACTACGTGGAAGCGGTGCCAAAAGTTGGCCAACAAGACTTCCTTGCTGCCTATCATGAAATGCTGACCCGCGACGATATTGACGTTCAAAATGCTGCCGCGCGCGCCTGGTGCCGGTGGGAGGGCGCAACCTCAAAGCTACGCCCGAATAGCGCGTTGGTTGACGCATACAGCTCAGACAACGTTGCGCGTGCAATGGCCCGGATTGAAGCACATTATTTCGTCAATGCTGGCTTCTTTAAAAGCTCGGACCAGCTCTTGAAAGACGTTGACAAGATCCGCGACATTCCCGCGACGATTGTCCAAGGCCGCTATGACGTCGTAACGCCCATGCGCACCGCTTGGGACTTGCACGAGGCGTGGCCGGAGGCAGATTGGACCCTGGTGCCCGATGCGGGCCATTCCGCGCTGGAGGTCGGAACAACTGACGCGCTCATCCGAGCTACGGATGGTTATGCTAAAGCGGACCTGGAGCAGGATGTGGTGAGGGCATAAAGAGGTGACCGATATGACAGAGAGCAACACTTTAGGGGATCGTCAGTCAGAGACAGGGCAAGTCTTGACCTACCGCCATCCGCCTTGGGTGCGTATCTGCCATTGGCTCACAGCGATTAGCATCATATTGTTGCTCATCACAGGTGTCGTGATTTTGCTGGCTCATCCGCGTTTGTATTGGGGTGAAGATGGCTTTTTCGGCGACCCTGCCTTTATCTCTTTCGGGCACTTTGAGTATGCCGATTATCTGGGCGCGAGCCGCAGCGTGCATTTCTTCTTTGCTTGGGTTCTCGGCCTGAGTGGCACAAGTTATGCGCTCTTCGCCTTAGCGCGCGGGCGCATTCGCAAATTTCTAGTGCCGGAGCGTGACCAGGTGAAGCCTGCTCATATCGTGGCGCAATTGAAAGAGCATATTCAGCTTAAAGTGCCCACGGGAAAGGATGCACGGCGCTATAATCTCTTCCAAAAAATTGCCTACAGCGTCGTGTTGTTTGTCCTTATTCCCGGCATTATTTTAAGTGGGCTGGCCATGTCACCAAGCGTTGCAGCGAGCTATCCTGACCTCTTTAAACTATTTGGCGGGCGGCAATCCGCGCGCACCATCCACTTTCTCCTAGCGTCCAGCCTGCTACTGTTCTTCCTTATTCACCTCTTTCAAGTTTTACTTGTTGGCTTTGGGGATGGCATCCGATCCATGACCACAGGTTGGCACACCCTTCCGCAAGAGCGCGCGCAAACGCAATCCTTTAAAGAGGGAGAACAGACATGATTTCACGGCGCAAATTAGTTATTGGCGGCTCTTTGGTCGTTGGCAGCGCAGCACTCACCACCGCAGTAGCGCGAACCTATCCGCTGCGCATTCGCTCACCCTTAGAGGCCGCAGACGCGCTGACTTATACCGCCCAGCGCGCGCTACTGTCACCAAATGCGCTGGCGCGGGAATTTGACCGCGGCATGATCAGCAAGACCTTCCCCGCGATCAATACCACTGACCCGGAAGATGAGGGCTATCAGCGCCTGCGCCATGGCGGGTTTGAAGCGTGGCAGCTGCCCATTGATGGTCTGGTTGACCGGCCAATGACGCTTTCGCTGAAAAACCTGATGGGCTTGCCGTCACGAACACAGATTACCCAGCACAACTGTGTGGATGGCTGGTCTGCCATTGCGGAATGGACGGGTGTCCAGTTGTTCCGTGTTCTGGCCCATGTGGGTATGCGGCCTGAGGCGCGCTTCATAGGCTTTGAGTCTTTCGATGGCTGGTGGAATGTCTGCGATATGGTGGACGCGCTGCATGCGCAAACCATGCTGACTTATGGCATGAACGGTGCGCCGCTGCCCATCCGCCATGGCGCGCCCGTTCGGCTGCGGCTAGAACGCCAGCTGGGCTATCGCAGCTTAAAGTATTTGAAGCGCATCACCGTTCTTGCCGATGCTGAAGACTATAAAGGCGGCGGCGGGCTTTCTTCACGGCCATATGGCTATCAATGGCATGCGGGGATTTGAGGAGCGCCTTTAAAACTTGGCGGGCCACATGCGCTATGAGGGTGAGGAGCTTGTTGCCTTTGTTCACAAAACTATGCGGTTGATCGCTTTTAAATTAATAGGCCTCGCGCGGGTCAAGCGTGCGCTTTTCATCACCGACAGTGACGGTCAGCTCGCTATTTAACAAGATGCCGCATTCGTCGCCTTCTTGCTTGAGCGAATGACAGCCGCAATAGACTGTAATCATTGATATTCAAAATATTTGGGAATAAGTATATTCTGGGTTTGATACCGGTGCTTGAATTTGGCCAACATGACAAAATCACAAAAAGGATCCGTAAATATTCAGCCTCTATCGCATGAGCCCTTACACGAAAGGCTCTATGCATCCCTGCGCACGGCCATCATGCGCGGCGAATTTGAGCCCGGGCGTAAGCTTACGGTGCGTGAGCTGGCATCGCTCTATGGGACCAGCCCCATGCCTGTGCGTGCGGCCTTATCGCGCCTGGTTACGGAAGGCGGCTTAGAGCAAGGTAACAGCGGTCAGGTTCGCATCCCCAGAACAGGCAAGATCATATTTCAGCAAATTATGGAGCTTCGTGCGCTCCTTGAAGGCCAGGCGACAGCCGCTGCCGTTAAATATATTGACGGGAACAGGCTTAAAACACTTAATAAACTTGCGCGTAAAATTGAGCAAATAGCTGAACACGATAACGTTGTTGAGTATCTTGATGCGCAGAAAACCTTTAAGCATCAAATATATGAATATGCAGAAAACCCGGTCCTGTTTTCCGTAATCGAAAACCTGTGGCTTAAGGCTGGGCCGCAGCTGAGCTATCTTTCGGCCAATTTGGAGACGATCAGCGAGATTAATTTCCACAATGAGGCTTTGGCTTTTATTGAAGCCAAGCAAGCCAAGAAAGCCGCGGATGCCATTTCGAAAGATATCTTGGCAGGAATGCAGTCTATTCTCGATGACGCACAGAATTGGGCTGACGTTTAAGTTATACTAGAGCACATTTGACGACGTCAGGGTCACTTGATGGATTGACTTGACTGTTTATCTTTCTGGCTCTTTTGGCCACATTCTGCTCATATATTCATAGGGCGTTAGGCCAGGCGGCGTCTGCCATATTCGTATGCATTGATGAAGGTGTTGAGATTCTGTCGGAATCGATCGTGGTTGTCATCACGATAACGCTTGGCGGTTGATCCCGTGGCGCTTCAAAGACCAATGGAGGGATGAAGGCGTCAGGTGCGGGATCGTTGCTTGCGATGCATAGAGGCGATCATCCAAAGGTAGAGGCGTATGGCCCCTGAATGCGACGATGATTGCTACTTCTTCGATGCTAAGCGCCATCGACTATATGTCCTTTCGGGCCTGTTAGGAGATCCTGCCAGATGATGGCGCTCTTGTTGACATCATTCTACGGATCGCGCCGACGGTGGAGTTGCAGCACAGGCTGCTCGTGACCAATCCAATCCGTCTCTACTGGTCGGAGGAGTGCACCTAGAGCTTTCTCATATTCACTGGAAGTATGAGAAAGCTCTAAATAGGATAGTGGCGCGGCCCGTATTGCATGGTGACCCAGCGCAGTTCGGTAAACATCTCAATAGATGACCGGAAACCGAAGCGGCCATAGCCTGAGTTTTTAACACCGCCAAAAGGCATATGGGCTTCATCATGCACTGTCGGGCCGTTCACGTGGCAAATGCCGCTTTCGATCTGCTGGGCAATGGCCAGCGCGCGTGATGCATCTTTGCAAAACACCGATCCGGTGAGGCCGTATTGAGTATCGTTGGCAAGCTCTATTGCCTGTGCCACTGTTTCAAAGCGCGTTATAGCAACGATCGGACCAAAGGTTTCCTCTCGAAACAGCGCCATGTCAGGAGTGACGTGATCAACCACCGTTGGCTGCATGATAGCCGTATCACTCGGGCCGCCAGTCAGTACTTTGGCCCCTGCGGCCACCGCTTGCTCCATAAGGCCAGCAATGCGCACAGACGTGTCTGCGCTTACTAGGGCACCCAGGGTTGCCTCCTCGCCACTGCGCGGATCGGCTGCCTTAAGTGTCTTTGCTTTCTTTGACAGCCGTCCAACAAAGTCATCTGCAATACGCGCATCAACAAGAATACGCTCCGTCGACATGCAGATCTGGCCCTGGTTCATGAAGGCACCAAAGGCAGCAGCGGCAACTGCGGCATTGAGATCAGCGTCTTCAAGGACAACGAATGGCGCTTTGCCGCCCAGCTCCAAAAGCGCGGGCTTAAGCGCACGGGCGGCGCGTTCAGCAATCGTACGCCCTACATTTGTTGAGCCAGTAAAATTGACGCGCCGAACAGCAGGGTCGTCGATCAGCGCTCCCACCACATCCGCTGCGTCCTCAGGTGCATGCGTTACATAACTAATCACACCTGGCGGTAGACCGGCTTCGTGCAGAGCTTTGGCCACCATCATCTGCGTCGCAGGGCAAATCTCAGAACCTTTTAAAATGGCAGCATTCCCGCAGGCGATCGGCATAGCGACCGCGCGCGCTGCAAGAATGATAGGCGCGTTCCATGGGGCGATGCCAAGAGAAATTCCTGCAGGCACCCGCATGCCCATAGCCAGACTACCTGGGACATCCGATGGCAACACATCTCCAGTGATGTGCGATGTAGCTGAGCCTGCTTCGCGCAGCATATTTGCGCCGAGTTTCACATTAAACTGCGCCCAGTTTCGTGCAGCGCCGATTTCGGCGACCATGCGTTCGGTGCACTCGTGGTTGTAACTCTCCAGCAGATCAGCCGCTTTGAGCAGAAGCGCGCGGCGGGCGCCTGGACCAGTCTTGCTCCACACTTTGTGACCCTCAGTGGCACCTTGAATGACGCGCTCTATGTCCTTGACGGTTGCGGCAGCTGACGTGCTCGCAACGGTATCGTCTGTTGATGAAACGCGGGAAAAGGTGTTTCCAGCATGGGCTGGAGTCCATTCTCCAGCGATCAGTAGTTGAGTTTGGTACATCCGCCTTGCCTGACTTATATGCTCCCATTCGGAGATGTTCGTGTCCCTGTGTAGTACTGACCTTAACTCTTGCTTTTGGCATCAGTTCTTCATCGCGCCCATAACTTTTTGTTATGTTTATAATGACCCTGTCGACCGTTAACGCTCGTAGTTAAATGGGAAAGAACCTCAGCGAGGACATTAATGGCTAGACCGACTATTTGGTGACCTTATAGCTAGCCCATTGTAAACAAACATTTTTTCATGCCCGCACAAATCATGCTCAAATACATAGGCTTAAGCACTTATTTTTGGTGCTTCTGCAACAACCAATGATATTGGATTTATGCAAACCCATTTTGCGCTTCGTGTTACACTTCAGAGCTATTGACATGCTTCTTCTAAGAAGCCTAGCTTACAAAAGCTTATAAGATATTGTTTTGGGAGAGCCTGCGGTTCGGCCGCAGCACCGAAGGAGCAACCGCCCCGGAAACTCTCAGGTATCCAGGACCAAAACAAAAAAGAGCACTTGGAGAGCACTGCTGCGTCTTAATGTGGCAGTCACCGAAGGAGCGGATGGCAGCGCTTTAGGGCGGATGTTGTTTTAAACTCTCAGGTTCCCTGACAAGTGGGGCAGCGGCATGCAGCTGGTGCATGCGTTGCCAGTGCGGCCAGTGCCGCAGTCAGGGACGATCATGACCCATATCGCTATCATTGGGGCCGGCGTGGCCGGTGTGACCACAGCCTATTGTTTGCGTAAGCAAGGCATTGAGGTGACGGTTTTTGACCGCAACCGCTATCCTGCCATGGAAACCTCCTTTGCCAATGGCGGGCAGCTGTCTGCCAGTAACGCGGAAGTGTGGAACCATCCCGCCACGCTGTGGAAGGGGATTAAATGGCTGTTTGACAAGGAGGCGCCGCTGTCGCTGTCGCTGCGCCCGACGCTGCATAAATATGCTTGGCTGGCAGAATTTATCGGCGCCATGCGCCACTATGAGCAAGGTACGGTCGATACGGTCAAAATGGCCTTGGCCGCGCGCGCCGGACTGCTGGAGATGGCGCAATCCGAAGGCATTGACTTTCATTTAGAGCAGCGCGGCATTCTGCACTTTTATACGCAAAAAGCTGGGTTCGACGCAGCGGCGCGGGTCAATCCCTTGCTGACCCGCTCTGGGCTTGAGCGCCATGCTGTCTCGCCCGAGGACATCAAGCGCATTGAACCCGCGCTCGTCGGCGATTTTTATGGCGGATTTTATACCCCATCGGACATGACGGGGGATATCCATGCCTTCACCACTGGTCTTGCAAAAGCGTGCGCGCGCCGCGGCGTTTGCTTTGAGACCAATGCTCATGTGTCATCCATCAAACCCGATGGAGCGCGCCGCACCGTCTTTTGGTCTGATGGGAAGAACGGTCTTCCCCAGGATAGCGCCTCATTCGAGGCCGTTGTCATCTGTGCGGGCGTTCATAGCCGGACCTTTGCCCGGCAACTGGGCGATAGGGTGAACGTCTATCCTGTCAAAGGCTATTCGATCACGGTGGATGTTCCCGAAGACGCACCCGCGCATACCGCGCCTTATGTGAGCCTGCTCGATGATGAGGCAAAGGTCGTCACCAGCCGGCTTGGCAAAGCGCGCTACCGGGTGGCGGGAACAGCGGAGATCAATGGCTATAACCGCGACATTCGCGCGGACCGGATCGCGCCTTTGGTGCGCTGGGTCGAGCGCTATCATCCCCAGCTTGATACGCGCCAATGCATCCCCTGGTGCGGGCTGCGGCCCATGATGCCCAACATGGTCCCAAAGGTTGGTCCTGGGCGCCGGCCTGGTGTGTTTTATAACACGGGCCATGGCCATTTGGGATGGACGCTCAGCGCAGCGACAGCCCACACCATCACAGACATCATCACAGAGCAACTTGGCGCAGCCCCGCACCGCCTGGCAGCGGCCGCCTAAGCTTAATGAAAGGAATGACCATGCTCACCTCTTCAGACACAGACACCATTATCGAACACGCCTTTGCCCATGGGGCAGCCCAAAAGTTGGCCCCTCTGTGTGTCGTCGTCCTTGACGCCGGCGGCCATATGCTGGGTATGCGCCGGGATCACCGTGCATCCGTCGGCCGTCCAGCCATTGCGCTCGGCAAAGCCTCCGGGTGCCTCAGCCTGGGCGTTGGCGGGCGGACTTTGGCCAAGATGGCCGCTGATCGGCCGCGTTTTGTGGACTCGCTTACCGCGGCTTTGCCCAATGGCTGTATCCCCGTTCCAGGCGGCGTTTTGATCCGCGATGACAGGGGAAGCATCCTTGGCGCTGTCGGCGTCACCGGCGATCTGTCTGAGCAAGATGAAGCCTGCGCCATTGCTGGAATTAAGGCGGCTGGCCTGATGCCAGACGTTGGCGCGGCCTAATCGAGGGGAGGGGACGATGACCAATCACGCCATCACCGTCGATCCAGAGCTGGCAGCGTTTATCGAAGAGGATGTGCTGCCAGGCTTGCCGCTTGAGGCCGCGCATGTCTGGCGCGCGCTGGATCAGCTGTTGGCCACGTTCACACCGCGCAACGTGGCGCTCCTGCAAAAACGCGAGAGGCTGCAGGAAGAGCTCAGCGCCTGGCACCGCGCGCACAAAGACGCGCCGCTCGAAATGGACGCTTATAAAGCGTTCCTGAAACAGAGTGGCTATCTGGTCCCAGAGCCGGATGACTTTGCGATCACCACAGCCAATGTTGATCCAGAGATTGCTAGCATTGCTGGGCCGCAGCTGGTTGTGCCGATCATGAACGCGCGATTTGCCATCAATGCGGCCAACGCCAGGTGGGGCAGTCTTTATGACGCGCTTTATGGCACGGACGCCATTGACCAAAGCGGCGATCTTGCGCCCGGCGCTGACTACAATGAAACCCGCGGAGCGGCCGTCGTCGCTTGGGGCAAGGCGTTCTTAGATGATGCTGTGCCGTTAACGGGGATCCATCATGCGGATGTGACGTCTTACGAGATATTGGACGGTGCGCTTGTGGCGCGCACGTCAACTGTTGACGCTGAGCTAGAAAATCAAGCCCAGTTCGTTGGCTATGCTGGCAAGGCCAGTGCGCCAACGGCAATCGTGCTGCGCAACAATGGGTTGCACATAATCTTGCAGATCGATGCAGCGCATCCGGTCGGCAAGACTGATCCCTCTGGGCTGTGCGATATCGTTTTAGAGTCCGCTGTCACCACGATCATGGACGCAGAAGACTCTGTCGCGGCTGTCGATGCCGAGGACAAAGTCCTGTGCTACCGCAACTGGCTCGGCCTGATGAAAGGCGATTTGAGCGAGACCTTTGAGAAAGGCGGTAAACCCGTTCATCGCACGTTGGTGAAGGACCAGGTTTATAGAGCCCCTGATGGCAGCACCTTTGAGCTGCCAGGCCGCTCGCTGATGCTGGTGCGCAATGTGGGCCACTTGATGACCAATCCAGCTGTGTTGATGGCTGGTGGCGCCGAGGCCCCGGAAGGGCTTTTGGATGCCTTCTTCACCAGCTTGATTGCCATGCACGACCTTCAGCGCGCAGGGGGCGGCAACAGCCGCGCTGGCTCTGTCTACATCGTGAAACCCAAGATGCATGGCCCTGAAGAGGTTGCCTTCGCCAATGACGTGTTTGATGCGGTTGAAGACGCCTTGGGTCTGGCGAGGCACACCCTCAAAATCGGCATCATGGATGAAGAACGGCGCACCAGCGTCAACTTGAAGGCCTGCATTTACGCTGCCAAAGACCGGGTCATCTTCATCAACACGGGCTTTTTGGACCGTACCGGCGATGAGATGCACACGGCCATCGAAGCTGGCCCCATGCTGCGCAAGGGCGATATGAAGACCAGCACGTGGATCAGCGCTTATGAAGACAGCAATGTCGACATTGGCCTTGCCACCGGTTTGTCTGGCAAAGCCCAAATCGGCAAAGGCATGTGGGCGATGCCCGATGAAATGGCGGCCATGCTGGACCAGAAGATCGGCCACCCCAAGGCCGGTGCAAGCTGCGCCTGGGCACCATCGCCCACAGCAGCCACGCTCCATGCCACGCACTATCACAGCGTCAATGTGCAAGATGTCCAAGCTGATCTCAGCAGCCGCGAAGCCGCCTCATTAGATGACATCCTGACCATCCCGGTTGTCCACCGGCCGAATTGGTCGGCTGACGACATCCAGGCCGAGCTCGACAACAACGCCCAAGGCATTCTTGGCTATGTGGTGCGCTGGGTCGAGCAGGGGATTGGCTGCTCAAAGGTGCCCGATATCAATGGCATCGGCCTGATGGAAGACCGCGCCACCTTGCGCATCTCCAGCCAGCACATTGCCAATTGGCTGCATCATGGCATCTGCTCAGAAAACCAAGTCATGGACACCATGAAGCGCATGGCCAAGGTGGTGGATGGCCAAAATGAGGTCGACCCACACTACCGCCCCATGGCGCCTGAGTATGACCACTCCACCGCCTTCAAAGCCGCCTGCGACCTCATCTTCAAAGGCCGCATACAGCCCAGCGGCTATACCGAGCCGCTCCTCCATGAATACCGCAAGGCCTTTAAGGCGAAGACAGATACGCCAAAGGGTGAAGCCCTGTAACCGGGTGGATTGATCTCATCATGCTGTCGATCCTTGACATCTTTCGTATCGGCATCGGGCCATCGAGTTCGCACACGGTTGGGCCGATGCGCATCGCCCGGCGCTTTGTCGAGCAACTCGATCAAGAGGGTATTCTTAGAAAGACGAAAAGCATCAAAGTCACCTTGCAAGGCTCGCTTGCCTTTACTGGAAAAGGTCACGCAACTGATCTGGCCGTGCTTTATGGCCTGATGGGCCTGAGGCCAGAAACCATAGACGCCCGCCGCGCTCCTGATATGGCAGCGGCCGTTTCCTTACGCCGCAAGATCAGCCTGAACGGCCTCTATGAGATCGCCTTTGATCCAAAGATCGACATTGTCTTTGACTATGATCAGGCTCCGGAACTTCACCCCAATGCCATGACGCTCGAAGCGTTTGGTAGCGACGGCCAGTCTATGGCCGACGAGCTTTACTATTCCACAGGCGGCGGCTTTGTGGCCAACCATGCGCAGCTATCAACGCCCGCCCGAGATGATTTGGTCGAGACCGCGGCGGATGTGCCATATCCCTTCGGCTCTGCTGCAGAGTTGCTCGATATCTGCCTGCGCCGCCAGCAGTCGATTGAAGCCGTGGTTCGCGCGAATGAAGAAAGCTTGCATGCACCGGACGCATTGCAAGACGGCCTTGCCAAGATCAAGAACGTGATGATGGCTGCAATTGATCGGGGCCTGGAAACGCAAGGGCAATTGCCGGGCAGCTTGAAGGTGCAGCGCCGGGCGCCGCACTTATGGGCGCGCCTTCAGTCCCAAGGCGCCGCCAATGAACGCGAAAGTTTGTTCGACTGGCTGAACGTTTATGCCATGGCCGTGAATGAGGAAAATGCAGCAGGTGGCCAAGTGGTGACCGCCCCAACTAACGGCGCTGCTGGCATCATCCCAGCTGTCATTCGCCACTACTGTTTAGACGGCGAGCATGCCGAGAAGAAAGTAAATCGCTTTTTGCTGACGGCTGGCGGTATTGGCCTCCTTTACAAGCAGCGCGCATCGATTTCTGGTGCAGAGATGGGCTGCCAAGGGGAAGTGGGCGTGGCATGTTCCATGGCAGCTGCCGGCCTTGCCGCTGTGTGGGGCGCTGATGCACGCCAAGTGGCATGCGCGGCAGAGATCGGAATGGAGCATAATCTTGGCCTGACTTGCGACCCCGTTGGTGGGCTCGTCCAAGTGCCCTGCATTGAGCGCAATGCCATTGGCGCAGTCAAAGCAGCCAATGCTGCGCGGCTGGCCCTACACGGATCAGGCCACGCAAAAGTCTCTCTCGATCAAGTCATCGAGACCATGCGGCAAACTGGGCTCGATATGTCCAACAAGTATAAAGAGACCAGCCAGGGTGGGTTAGCGGTCAACGTGGTCGAATGTTGAGCGCTCATCAGCGCATATAGCCGCGCCAAGGTTTAACAGTCTTCATCACCATGGACGACTGAATCCGCGCAACATGGGGCAAGGCTGCAATGCGGGTGCGATAGAGACTTTCGTAGTCTTTCGTGTCACGTGCCGCCAAGCGAATGAGATAATCTGCGGACCCCGTCATCAAATGACATTCTAGGATCTCAGAACAGTTTTGTACGGCTGTTTCAAACGCCAGGAGCACGGCCTCCGATTGGCTGCTCAGAGACACTTCGAGATAGAAGGACATGCTCAGCCCAAGAGTGTCAGGATTGACCCTCGCTCCATAGCCTTCAATGACGCCGGATTTCTCCAACAAGGAGATACGCCGGTGGCATGCTGATTGGGAGAGCCCCACCTGGCGGGCTGTTTCATGAATAGGTTGCCTGCTATCGCGCTGCAAAACTGATAAAATTTTGTGGTCTGTTGTATCCAACGATTAAAATCCTGCATATTTTTTATTATTAAATTAATATCCGAATCATTCGCGCTCAGTCGAGAAATAAAGGATCTTTTCCCAGCGAGTTCAGCTTATTTTCTAGCTCATTGAAGCATAGGGGGGAAAGTCATGCTGATCGGGGTTCCGAAAGAGATCAAAAATCACGAATATCGGGTCGGGCTAACGCCTGAAAGCGTGGCCGAGTTGGTCGGCATTGGCCAGAATGTTGTTGTCGAAACCAATGCTGGTGCAGGCATCGGCGCAAGCGATGATGATTACAGGACTGCGGGCGCTCAGATCGCTGCCAATGCAGCAGATGTGTTTGCTAGTGCCGACATGATCGTAAAGGTCAAAGAGCCGCAAGCAGTGGAACGCGCTATGCTCCGCCCTGGGCAAATCCTCTATACCTATTTGCACCTTGCGCCTGACCCAGAGCAGACCAAGGACTTGCTTGCGTCTGGAGCAGTTTGCATCGCTTACGAGACAGTCACCGATGATTTAGGAGATTTGCCACTGCTCAAACCCATGAGCCAAGTGGCGGGTCGTTTGTCTATTCAGGTTGGCGCAAGCGCGCTCCAAAAAGATGGAGGAGGCCGCGGCGTTTTGCTCGGCGGCGTGCCAGGCACAGCGCCAGCAAAAGTCATTATCATTGGCGGCGGGGACGTTGGCTTCCATGCAGCGCAGATGGCGGTTGGGCTGCAAGCAGACGTCACGATCTTAGAACGCGACAACCTGGTCATGGAACGCCTGTCAGCCCATTTTGGTGGGCGCGCAAAAGTCCTTCGCTCAACGCACGCCGTGCTAGCGGACCTTGTAAAAACCGCAGACATGGTCGTTGGCGCTGTGCTCATTCCGGGCGCAGCAGCACCCAAACTCATCACGCGAGATATGCTGCCGACAATGCTGGATGGCAGTGTTTTAGTGGATGTGGCCATTGACCAAGGCGGATGTTTTGAAACGTCCGAAGCCACCACGCATGATGATCCAACCTACATCATTGACGGCGTTGTCCATTACTGTGTTGCCAACATGCCTGGCGCGGTGGCCCGTACTTCTACCTATGCTCTCACTGCAGCAACGATTGGCCATGCTAAGAACATTGCGCGGCTGGGTTGGAAAGAGGCTTTAAGGGCCGATCCACATTTGCTCAATGGTCTCAACGTATGTGACGGCAAACTTACCTACGCGGCTGTAGGCGAAGCGCTTGATATTAAGAGCGTCTCTGCATCTAGCCTTTTGGACTAAGCACTGATTGCCCGGTTTTTTCTTCCGCAGCTGCCAGGTTCGAATTTCTAACCCGTGGCATCAACATCAGATCTGGGCTTCATCGGTCTCAGATCCAAAAATAACATGGGTACGAATTTGAACAAACTTGCGATCACAACCCGGCTTATATCTTTGGGTTGATTGAGTGGATCAGTATTGCTCGATCTAGATGGGAATTCGTCAATTGAATAAAAATCACGTCAATGACATGACCGCAGTCATCAGAGGCCGGGAGACAAAACTTGATTTACTTGTGGGTAAAAATATTAAGCTGCAAAGGGTCGCTGCAGGGTTATCGCAGCGATGTCTAGCCGAATACTTAGGTGTAACTTTTCAGCAAATTCAGAAAGTTGAGCAAGGTAAAAACCGCATCGGGGCTGGCCGCCTTGCCCTTGTGGCTGAGGCACTCAAATGTCCCATTGATCAACTCTATGCAGACATATCCGACGATGTGTTTTCCTCGGTTTCTAGTGAGTTGAACACACTAGATCTTTCACTCCTGCAACGACTAAATGCGCTCGATCCGCGCTTCCAAAGAATTATAAAAAAACTCATAAACGAACTCGCAGTGAACGATAACGACAACACGGATAACGTGGAGCAAACTTAATAGCGTTCTTCGCAGCGTTAAGAGTAGATCCAACACCTGTATTTAACATAAGATAAATTATACATTTTGAGACCTGTACCCGGTCCATTCTAAACTGGGTTGCGACATCTCCTCTATCCTGCTGACAAGCAAGGAGAATAGAGATGGCTCACACGGAACTAGATCTGCGGGAAAGACGCACGATTGAAGACATGCTGAATGCGAAAGTCCCTGTCGGCGAGA
>JBCCLR010000009.1:0-34146 GCA_039026755.1 Pseudomonadota bacterium
CCTGCATGGCCTTTGACCCAGCGCCAATCAACCCCCTCATGACGTGAGACAGCCGCCAATAACTGTTGCCAAAGGTCAGCATTCTTAACGGGCTTTTTTGCGGCTGTGCGCCAACCGTTTTTCTGCCAATTGAGAACCCATTTGGTAATGCCATCGCGCACATAGGTGGAATCTGTCGTCAATATCACCTGGCATGGCCGCTTAAGCGCGTTCAATGCCTCTATGGCCGCTTGTAATTCCATCTGATTGTTTGTGGTTTTTTGGGCGCCGCCGAACAACTCTTTTTCCGTATCGCCGTAGCGCAGCAAAGCCCCCCAACCCCCCGGGCCAGGGTTGCCAGAGCATGCACCATCAGTAAATGCGTGAACAGTGTCAACCACAACTAAAGTGTCCTTTCTGAAGCGCTTTGAAAGTGCTGAAGGCGCGCAACATAATCTCGCGGATCCTTTGGTTTAACGAGCGCGCCAGGCGCTGGATTGAGCCAGTCATAAAGCCTGGTGAGTAAAAACCGAAAGGCTGCGCCCCGGCAGAGCATCGGCAGCGCCGCCTGCTCTGCGGATGTTAGCGCGCGCACCGCTTGGTAGCCTTGCAATAAAGCATCCGCACGATCGCTTAAGAAGCGATGGGTTTTATCGAAGCACCATGCGTTCAAACATATCGCCACGTCATACGCCAGGGCATCATTACAAGCGAAATAAAAGTCTATAATGCCGCTTAATTTACCCTTTAGAAAAAACACATTGTCGGGAAACAAATCGGCATGGATGACCCCCTCTGGCAATGCTCCACTGGCCGGCCAAAACGCTTCGAGCGCGCCGCGTTCACGCGCTAAAATACCGGATAATCCCGGCGTAACGGTATCGGCCGCTGCGCTGGTTTTATCGACCAAGCTGGCCCAGCCTTCGAGTGATAGAGCATTCTTGCGGCGCCCGTTAAACCCGGCCTGCGCACAATGAAGGTCGGCAAGGGCGCCGCCGAGTTGTGTGCAGTGCTGGGCTGATGGGCTGTCTATGGAGACACCATCAAGATAGCTGATCAGCGCTGCTGGACGCTGTTTAAGCGTAAACAGCTGCGCGCCAGATGCATCGCGCAGCGGTAAGGGACATGCGATACCAGCAGCGTTTAAATGATCCATAAGACCGAGGAAAAACGGTAAGTCCGCTGGATCAACGCGTTTTTCATACAGCGTTAGAATGTATCGGGCCTGATCGCTTTCGATCAGAAAATTTGAGTTTTCAACGCCTTCGGCGATCCCGCGGAAGCTGCGCAAGCCGCCCAACTGGAAGCGCTTTAAAAGCGCCTCGATATCATTGCTTTCAACCTGAGTATAAACGGCCATTCATGCGTGCAGGTGTTGCGCCTAAACGGCAATTTTAGGAGACGTATTGAGCGCGCGCGGCAGCTTGAAGCGGACGCGCTCCTGCGTTGTTTCGAGCTCTTCCAGGTGAATGGTAAAGCGGTCTTTTATGGCGTTAATAACCTCTTGAACCAGAATTTCCGGCGCTGAGGCACCTGCAGTAATGCCGACCGATTTGACGCCATCAAACCACCTCCAGTCTATTTGTTGGAACTGCGCTACCAGCTTTGCCCGTGCGCCGAACCGTTCACCAACTTCAACCAGCCGCACGGAATTAGAAGAATTTGTTGCCCCAATTACCAACATAAGATCGCATTGTTCTGCAATCGCCTTAACCGCTTCTTGCCGGTTTGTCGTAGCGTAGCAGATGTCTTCACTTTTGGGTCCAGCGATGTGCGGGAAACGCTGCTTTAAAACGTCTATCACCGATTTTGTATCATCGACCGAGAGTGTCGTCTGGGTGATAAAGGCCAAAGTGCCAGCATCTTTCACGTCGACAGTTGCGGCATCTTCCGGCGTTTCAATTAGGGTTATCGTGCCTGGTGGCAGTTGCCCAAGCGTACCGATGACCTCAGGATGACCGTCATGCCCAATCATCAAAATGTGCTTGCCATCTTTATGATGACGTTCTGCTTCGCGGTGAACTTTGCTGACCAGCGGGCACGTCGCATCAAGATAAAACATTTTGCGCCGCTCTGCTTCAGCAGGAACAATTTTCGGGACCCCATGTGCAGAGAAAACGACCGGTACATCGTCGGGCACCTCATCCAATTCTTCGACAAAGATAGCCCCGGCTTTTTCAAGGCTTTCAACCACGTAGCGATTGTGCACAATTTCATGCCGAACATAGACCGGCGCACCGTATTGTTCGAGCGCCACCTCAACAATCTTAATGGCCCGGTCCACGCCCGCACAAAATCCGCGGGGCGCCGCGAGAATGACATTTAAATGTGGCTTGTCGGTTGTTACGTCAGTCAACATCGTCATGAATGCTTCGGGCCTGTGACACCGGCATGGTGTTTCGATTTGCGTTATAGCCTAGACGGGTCTAGCTGGCTATAAGGTCAATATAGTTAGTTTAATCCGAAAGCGTTAGATGCCTATTAAATTTTGGCTCGTTTTTGTCCTTTCAGTGCGCCGGCTTACCCTATTTATTTTGCTGCTAACCCTGAGTGCCTGCAATAGCAACCCGCTCATTGTTGAAATCAGTGACTGCCCTGCCGTTGGGCTGGTACGCTATGCAAACTCGCTCACCGCCTTTGCACCCGGCGTTACGCCCGTAGCCGGTGAAGTCAGCCACAAAGCAGTGTTTTCCAGTTTAGAAGTCGATTGCCAAGACAAAGGCGAGGGGGTGCGCACATTTGTCGATTTTACAATTTCGGCAAAGGCCGGGCCGAAACTTATCGCGGAACAAATCGACATTCTATATTTTGTGGTTGTCGCCCGTGATGGCGATGATTTGCAAAGTAAGCGGATCTATACCACGTCTGTTTCGCTCGATAGCGTCGACGGACGCGGTGAGGTACGTGAACGGCTGGAATTTAATATTCCAACCAACAGGCAGGCAGATCGGTACCTCTATGAAGTCTTGATTGGCTTTGAGCTATCGGATGCTGAAGCGCGCTATAACTTAGAATCCTGATAAAACGCGCATGGCCCGCATTGACATCTGAAAGATCTGCTGTACTTTCGGACGTGCCTAAGCAGTCACAAGCTGCTTGGCGGCGTCGGGAGAGCGCAGTATTTGACACTGCCGCCGAAGGAGCAACCGCCCCGGAAACTCTCAGGCTCAGGGACCGACGCAGTCAATTTAGGCACTCTGGAAAGTAAGTACGCTGGAGGCAGTGTACTTCACCGAAGGGCGTAAAGCGGTGTTAGTCTGACGCTTGGTCTAAGTGAACGGCTGTCCCGCTCAAATCTCTCAGGTTTCAAGACAGAGGGGGCAAACACGGGCAGCACAGGCGTGCGGCCATAGGTTTGCGAGGCCCCATGTGCTTGATACCGATGTAATTGAAACATCTCCACCTGTTCTGCGGCGTACGTCCCTGTATGACGTGCACACCCGTTTGAGCGCCAAAATGGTCGCCTTTGCTGGTTATGATATGCCGGTTCAGTATCCTGATGGCATTATCGCAGAACATTTACACACCCGCGCGCAAGCCGGCATGTTTGACGTATCGCATATGGGCCAGCTCAAACTTTTTGGCCGCGCGGCGGAAACTGGGCTCGAGCGGATTGTAAGCGCGGACTTAACGTCTCTTAGGCTTGGCCAGACGCGCTATAGCCTTCTGTTGAACCCGGACGGCGGTATCATCGACGATGTGATGATCACGCGATATGATGACCATCTTTATATGGTTATCAACGCCAGCCGCAAAGACGTTGATATCCCGCTGATCATGGAGGCTGTCCAATCCGCAGGCGGCGCACATGAAGATGCAGTCCAGATTATGTCAGATCATGCGCTTATTGCTTTACAGGGCCCGCAGGCCGGCGCGGTTTTGCAAAACTTTGCACCACAAAGTGACCGACTGATGTTTATGCAATCCGCCGTCATGCAGGTGGCTGGCGTTCCGGCCATCGTGACGCGCTGCGGCTACACCGGTGAAGATGGGTTTGAGCTGTCTGTCGCTAATAAGCACGCTTTGGCGCTTGCCGAAGCCTTGCTCGGCCACGCGGCGGTGGCACCAGTTGGTTTGGGTGCCCGCGATAGCCTGAGGCTTGAGGCTGGGCTATGTCTTTATGGCAATGATATTGATGAAACCACAACGCCCATTGAAGCCGACCTTGGCTTTGCGATCGGCAAACGGCGCAGACTTGCACGGGATTTCCTTGGCGCAGACCGCATCCTGAGGCAGCTTGAAGACGGTGTCGACCGGCTGCGTGTCGGATTAATGATCTTCGGCCGCCGACCCGCACGGCAGGGCGCAAATATTTTAAATGGCAGTGGCGAAATTATTGGCCAAGTGACCTCTGGCGGCTATTCACCGACGCTCGAACGGCCCATTGCGATGGGCTATGTCGCGCGCGAATACGGCCAGGATGGCCTGAAGCTGGGCATCGACGTGCGCGGCAAAACCATCGACGCTCAGGTGACGCCGACGCCGTTCGTGCCGCAACGCTACCGCCGCCGCAATGTTCAATGACCTGTTATTCTGAAAGGCCGCTTTAATGCGCAAATTTACATCTGACCACGAGTGGGTCGACATAGACGGCGATATCGCCACCATTGGCATTACCGACTATGCGCAAAAAGCGCTCGGTGATGTGGTCTTTGTGGAGCTGCCGAGCATTGGTGCCACGTTCGCACAAAAAGACGAAGCAGGTGTGGTTGAATCGGTCAAAGCCGCAAGTGAGGTTTATGCTCCGATCACCGGCGAAGTCACGGACGTGAACGCAGCGTTAGAAGACACGCCGGACCTGGTGAACAGCGCGGCTGAAGAGGGTGGCTGGTTTTTCAAGATGAAACTCAGCGACCTGAGCGAGCTTGACGGCCTTATGGACGATGCCGCCTATGCCGAATTGATTGCTGAGCTCGACTAGCATGGCGACGGCAGCCAAAACATGGAACGCTGCGGATTACGCGACGAATGCGCGGTTTGTGGCGGACCTGGCCGGACCGTTTTTACTTGACCTATTGGCGGCAAAGCCTGGCGAAAAAATCCTCGATCTAGGCTGCGGCGATGGTGCGCTGACGCTGCAAATTGCAGCCTCCGGCGCTGACGTAATCGGTGTTGACGGCGCTGCAGATATGGTTAAGGCCGCCCGCGCTTTGGGTGTTGATGCGCATGTTGTGGATGGCCAAGTGCTGACTTTTTCAGCTGAATTTGATGCCGTGTTTAGCAACGCTGCGCTGCATTGGATGACCCGGCCCGAGCAGGTTGCATCCGGGGTTTTCAATGCGCTTAAGCCGCGTGGGCGCTTTGTGGGCGAGTTTGGCGGCTTTGGCAACATTGCCGCCATCGAGGCTGGTGCCCGCGCAGTCATGCAGCGCAATGGCTATATGCTGCCGCCGACACTGACCAACTATTTTCCAACCGCTGAGGACTATACGGCGCTGCTTGCCAGCGCTGGATTTGTCGATATTGATGCTCACCTCATCCCGCGCCCAACACCGCTGCCGACCGGGCTTAAAGGCTGGCTCGAGACGTTTGGTGATGCCAAACTTCCTGGCGTTCCAAAAGCTGAGCACCCCCGCCTGTTTGATGAAATCTGTGATTTTCTAACGCCTATCTTATCCACCCCAAATGGCCAATGGTTTGCAGACTACATGCGCCTGCGCTTTACGGCGCGCAAACCATAGCTGTTAAACAAGGACACGCGTCTATGCGATATTTACCGCTTACCGACAGTGACAGACAGTCGATGCTCAGCGCCATTGGCGCGCCATTGATCGATGATTTATTCTCCGATGTGCCAGCGGATAAACTTCTGAAAGAACCGGTCGATCTACCGCATCACCAGGCGGAAATGCTGGTGGCGCGCGATATGAGACGCTATGCAAACCAGAACCTCGGTGCGGGTGACGCCGCGTTCTTTTGCGGTGCTGGGGCTTACCGCCACCATATCCCAGCCAGCGTCGACACCATCATCCAGCGTGGTGAGTTTTTAACGGCTTACACGCCTTATCAGCCGGAAATAGCGCAAGGTACGCTGCAATATCTGTTTGAGTTTCAAACCCAGGTCGCGCGGCTGTTTGATATGGATGTGGCCAACGCCTCGCTCTATGATGGCTCAACCGCATGTTTAGAAGCCATCTTGATGGCGACCCGGGTGACAAAGCGTTCTAAAGTTCTGCTGTCGGGCGGGCTCCACCCGCATTACCGGGACGTGGTGCGCTCCATGACCCGCTTTACGGTCGAGACGATTATCTGCAATGACCCTGTAGCCACGCAAGATGCGCCGGGCAGCGATACCGATTGGCTCAAGACCACGGTCGACGAAGAGGCCGCATGTGTGGTCGTACAATATCCTAATATTTTCGGCCATATTGAAGACTTTAGCCAGCTTGCCGATGCGGTGCACAGCACTGGCGCGCTGCTGATCGTCGTGGTGACCGAGCCGGTGGCCTTAGGCGCCATTAAGGCGCCGGGCGCCATGGGCGCGGATGTGGTTGTCGGCGAAGGCCAAGGCCTCAGCGTTGGCCTGCAATATGGTGGGCCCTATCTCGGTCTATTCGCGGCCCGCAAAAAGTTTTTGCGGCAAATGCCTGGCCGGCTGTGCGGGGAGACTGTGGATGCTGAAGGCAAACGCGGGTTTGTGCTCACGCTGTCCACACGCGAGCAACATATTCGGCGGGAAAAAGCAACGTCGAATATTTGTACAAATTCTGGCCTCTGTGCATTGGCGTTCACCGCACATATGGCGCTTTTAGGGGAGGCCGGCCTGAAAAAACTGGCACATTATAACCATTCCCGCGCGGTCCAAGCGGCAGAAAGACTGGCAGCGATCGATGGCGTGACGCTGCTCAATGACAGCTTTTTCAATGAATTCACACTGCAGCTTGCAGGCGATGCTGAAGCTATTGTGGAACACTTGGCGCAGCGCTCCATCCTGGCCGGTGTCCCTGGCGCACGCATTTATCCTGAACGTACGCAGCTTAAGGACGTGCTTATCGTGTGCGTTACCGAAACCGTGCAAGATGAAGATATTGATGCCCTAGCCCAAGGCCTAAAGGAGTGCCTCGCATGACGGAACTTTCATTTTTAAACAGCAAAGGCCGGCCGACCCGCAGTGATGAGGGGCAGGGTGACGCGCGCTTTACCACATCAACCGGCCATCACGGCCTAGACCTAGAAGAAGCACTTATTTTTGAAATTGGCACGACCGAGACGACCGGCGTTGACGTGCCAGAGGTGCCGGACGTCGCAAGCCGCCTTGGCGGGCTTGAACGCCTTGAGCCCATCGATCTGCCGGGCCTGTCTGAGCCAGAAACCGTCCGCCATTTTACCCGGCTTAGCCGCAAAAACTACGCGATTGATATGGGGCTGTTTCCGCTTGGCTCATGCACCATGAAGCATAACCCGCGCCTCAACGAGCAGATGGCCCGCTTGCCGGGCTTTGCCGATATTCATCCACTGCAGCCGACATCCACCGTGCCAGGCGCGCTCGGTGTGATGGATGAGCTCGCCCATTGGCTCAAAACGCTGACAGGCATGCCTGCCGTCACCCTGGCGCCAAAGGCCGGCGCGCATGGCGAACTGTGCGGCATGATGGCTATCCGCGCGGCGTTAGAAGCTAAAGGCAATGCACGGTCGATCGTGCTGGTGCCGGAAAGTGCGCATGGCACGAACCCAGCCACAGCTGCGTTCCTCGGCTATAAAGTGGCAAGCATTCCCGCCACACAGGATGGCCGTGTGGACGTGGCAGCGCTGAAGGACAAATTGTCTGAAGACGTGGCCGCCGTGATGATCACGAACCCAAATACGTGCGGCCTATTTGAGCGCGATATCGTGGAAATTGCCGACGCAGTCCATGCCATAGGTGGCTATTTCTATTGCGATGGCGCCAATTTTAACGCCATTGTCGGCAAGGTCCGGCCTGGCGATCTTGGCGTTGATGCCATGCATATCAACCTGCATAAAACCTTCTCAACGCCACATGGCGGCGGCGGGCCTGGCTCAGGGCCGGTGGTGTTTTCTGAAGCGCTCGCCCCATTTGTCCCCCGCCCATTCGTTCTCGCAAGCGAGGATGGCCTAGAGCTCATCGAACATGCCAGCGAACAAGAGGCAGACACTTCCTTTGGCCGCATGTGCGCCTTCCATGGCCAGATGGGCATGTTCACCCGGGCGCTCACTTATATGAAGAGCCACGGCGCCGACGGCCTGGCCCAGGTGGCCGAAGATGCCGTGCTCAACGCCAACTATATCCTCAGTCAGCTGAAAGATGATTTGTCAGCGCCTTATGCAGGCCCATGCATGCACGAAGTGTTGTTTGATGAAAGCTTCTTAAAAGGCACCGGCGTGTCGACGCTCGACTTTGCAAAAGCCATGATCGATGAGGGTTTCCACCCCATGACCATGTACTTTCCGCTGGTGGTGGCCGGCGCCATGCTGGTGGAACCCACAGAAACAGAAAGCAAAGCCTCGCTCGATGAATTTATCGACGCTCTTAGGCATCTGGCCCGGGCGGCAAAGGCGGGTGAAGACCGCTTTAAAGGCGCACCTTATTTTGCGCCCATGCAGCGGCTCGATGAAACCCAGGCCGCGCGCAACCCGGTGCTCAGCTACACCCCGCCGGATGCTGCCCAGCAGGCGGCGGAGTAAGGTCCGCACTTTTTGTGCGCGCCTTCTAGCCCGGACATCGCTGGTCAACGATGGATGCTGATTGATCAAACTGGTCTTTATTGGCGGACAGTCGAAACAGTTCGTCAGTAATTGCATAACCGCAATCAAGAACAGACCTGCGCAGTTGGTTGGCGTTACAATTTGTAAGGATGTCAGACGGATTTTGCGCTCTGATGGTCATGTCATAAGCGGTGGTAAGGCATTCATCCAAAGGGCGGAATGCTTGGCTGACTAATCTGAATTCAACGACAGATTCGAACACACTATACTCTTGGGTGCCCAGTATCTGGCGAATTGACAACAGATTGGCCTGATGTTTGCGGCCCCATTCGGCATAAGCCTGATCATATTGCTGCTTTCGCAGAACCACCTCGTCGAGGCTAACTTCACTTGGCGATTTCCAGTGTCGTTTAAGGGATGAAAGCAGTAATTCAGACCTCACTCCTCTCAGATATATGCTCTCCGAAAGCTCTCGAATCGCTAGGCGACGCGCTTCCAGGTTCTGTAGTTCTTTATCTAGCGCAGCTTGTCCCCTTTCGAAATTAATGCCGACAACCAACAGGATTATCGGCGTCAACATACCGACGATAAGCTTCGTGACTTCGAGTGAATTCCAAGTTCTAACGGTCACATTTCACCTCAAGCTAACGATAATCACACGTTCGTTTCAGACAATTTACTCACTGATTGGATTGCGTTGCTCATGACGAAGTATCACTGTCATAGAGATGCTTATGCCGACGCGTCGCTGCGATGCACTTTGCAAAACCTTCCTCAAAACGTCAGCCGCACCGAGCCGCGTACTTGCCGGGGTTCTATGGGGTGGAGGTGAATGTCTTCGACAGGGCTGGCTTCACCTGGAAGCTGCGATTCGAAGAAATAGGTGATATCGGCATCTTCTGAATCAAGCAGATTGAAAATATCGAGACCCAGTCTGATTGCGCCGATATCATAGTAAAAGCCCGCATTGACAACCGTCGTGGGTTCGGAGGTCACCGATCCGTCTTCAATCAGCGGTGCTTGGCCGAAATGGCGCACGCGCAGCGTTGTCGTCAGGCCGTTTATCGGCTGCGCTACGACACCGCCAGAAAATACCGTTTCAACAGCTTGGGGAATGCGGTCTTGGCCGGCGTCGACGCCGTTAAAGCGGGCGTAGGTATAGGCAGCGGAGACATCTATCGCGATATTATCCAGGACCTGCCAGAAGCCAAAGGCTTCAACGCCGTAGCGGCGCGAGCCATCATTGGGTTCCGTGGTGCCCGCATCGCCGACAAAAACAAGTTCGCTGTCCAATTCAAGCCAGAAACCGGTCAGCGTCACGTTAAAGCGTTCTGCGCCATAGCGCGCGCCCAGCTCAGCGCCTTCGGCGCGCACCAGAACATCGACCGGGTCGACGGCATCGCCGCTCACTGGATCAATGCTGATGGCCGCGCCGCGCACATCATTGGAGTGAAAGCTATGGCCGTAATTTGCATAGAGTTCGATGGTGTCTGTGACGCGCCAAGCAAGAGCGGCTTTGGGCGTCACCAGCCCTTGCGAGCCATCGCCGGAGTTTTCACGGATGTCGGCAATGACGTTGTAGGTAAACACATCGCCGCGCACGCCGGTGGTCAGCCGCAGGCTATCGGTGAGATCAACGCTGAGTTCGGCAAAGCCGCCGAATGAGAACTGGGTCACGTCATCATCGCGAAATGTACTGAGGCGCTGGCGCGCAGCGGTTTGGAATAACCCAAGATTAAAAATGGTATCATAGCGCAGATCGCCGCCGAGACGCAGTGCTGCGGGTGTGTCGCCCAGCTCTATCGGGACGGTGGTATGGCCAGAGCCTCCGAGTACAACCCGCTCATCGCGCTGCTCAAATTCATCGCCATTGATCGGGTCGCTCGCAAAATAGGTGAAGTTGGAAAACAGCGCAAAGTCGTAATACTGCGCATACACACTGAGCTTAGATCTTTCGCTCTGCAGTTGACCGGTAAAGGCGATGCGCGTGGTCTCGCCGCCCAAATCAGGATCGATAAAGCCAAGCCGGTCAATCAACCCGCTTTCAATCGCGCGCAGCGGCACTTGGTCGGTAGAATTCCATGTGGAGCGGTAGGCGCTGAGCGTCAGCGCTAGGTCCATCTCGCCCAGCGGTGCAACGTATTTTAAAAAGCCGTTATATTTTTCCAGGTCCTCATCCAGAATATAGGGGCTGTCCGTGAACAGCGTTTCGACCGCAATCGTCAAATCGCCGCCGCCAAGCCCAACACTTGTGGCAACCAGCCCGCGCACAAACCCAGATTCGCCAATGGTTGCGGCGGCAATGCTGTCATCAAGCCGGTCATAGGTTTTATAGGCAGCGGTGCCCGCAGCGCTAAAATCACCCACGTCGCTAAAATAAGGACCTTTGCGAAACGCTAGGGTTTCAACAAGTTCGGGGATGATGAAGTTTACATCGAGATAGCCTTGGCCATGGCCATGTGTGCGAAAGTTGATCGGCGCGCCATCGATAAAGCCGGCAAAATCTGTGCCGTGGTCCAGATTAAAGCCACGCAAATAAAGCTGGTTCGATTTGCCCGAGCCAGAGTGCTGCGTGGCCACGAGGCCAGGGATCACCTCAAGTAAATCGCCTGCACGCGCCAGTGGCCGGTAATCAAAATCAGCATAGCCCACCAGGCCTTGCGAACTGCTTTGTGCTTTGCCAAGCAAATTTATGGAGCGACCGAAGACAAGCAGTTCATCAACGCTGTCGTCTTCAGGATGGGCGGCAACATGGCGGCACAGCACAGTCAAAACAATGCAGCATAAGCACCGCATTACGCGTGATCGGAACACGAAGTATTTCCCCCGAAAGTTGAATTCAATGACCGGCACCCCTATCAGGTGGGCTGTGTCAGTTCCATGACACTTTTGCGAAATAGAAAAAGTCTATTCTTTAGATAACGCAATCGCGCTTTATGGACGTCTACGGGAATCTTAGACCGCACTCCTGGGTAGACTGCGTAGCTTGAGTATGGTGGTTGATTACGCAGGCCGACAATCAGCAGTGCCCTGCCGGGTATTTACAGCTGATGACGGCGGAAAGGCAGGTTCGCCGTTTTCGCGGTAAATGCCTTCATCAATCGCAAAGGCGCAGGCTGTGAGCCTGTACGTCATTTCTGGGCTAACGATCCCACCAAATGCCACGCTTTGATAGCTACATTTTTCGCGAAAGACCTGGCCAACAAAAGCGTCAGCCTCGACAGACCAGGTAATCTGGCAGGCATCTGGGAAGCGCAGCAACTTGTCCTCAGGCATGTTTTCCAGAGTTTCTGCCATGGCGTCGGAGTCTGTGAAGACATCGCCCGTCCCTAGCAACACGGTTGACTTCATGCGCGCGCCGCTGTCGTCAAAGTGATACACTTTGCGCTGCAACGCGGGTCCACCAGCCGACACCAAGCTGATGTGATGATAGAATACGGTGCCACCAAAGGCCGGAACCTCAAGCTTTGCCACTTTATGATAGACGTCGCCTCGGCTCATCTGTCCAACATATTCACCCGGCAAAAGCCGCTGAATATCGAGCAGGTTTGGCTGGGCCGGTTTGTCAGGCGCGGTCTCGCTGCATGCAAGCAGAGCCAGCGCGGCAAAAGTAAGGAGAAGGAAAGACAAAAGACGTTGCACGGTGGTCACTCTTTTATGGATGTCGTCTGGACCTTAATCTGCACACCTAAAACCTACAACCGGCGTCGTCGTGATGCGGGGCCTTGCATGCGCAGCTGCTAAGCTGGTCCGCCAGCCAGAGCGATGTGCAAACCTGCGTTTTTCAATGACCTAAAGACATGAGCGTTGAAATTACCGTGTCTTTGGCCGCAACAATCCTTCTTGAACGGTTGACGCAACCAGCCGCCCGCTTGCGTCCCATACAAGGCCACGGTTAAAGCCGCGTGCGTTGCGCGCAACGGGGCTGTCCATATAAAGGAGCAGCCAATCATCGACCCGAAAGTCGTCATGAAACCAGATGCCGTGGTCGAGGCTGGCCATTTGAAAGTCAGGGTCGGTAAAGTTAAGGCTATGCGGCTGCAGCGATGTGCCGAGCAGTTGCATGTCCGACATATATGCAAACAATTTCTGGTGGATGGTGTTATCGGGCTGTTCAGCTTGGCTCGGGACGGTGTGTTTGGTTTTCATCCAAACCCAATTGGTCGGCTCGCTTGGGCTCGGCTGCATCGGATTGCGCAATTTTAGGGGCCGAACGTCAATAGCGCTGGGCAAATTCATCGGGGCCGGGAGCTTGTCTGGATGCGCAGCGTGTAGCTGTCGCCACATTTCTTCATTGCTCATCAGGCCTTCTGGACCCTCCGGCTTGCCAGGCACGTCCAGTTCGTGTTCCGGGCCCGATTGGCGCATATGAAAAGACAGAGAGGTATTAAAAATTGCTTCACCGGACTGGTAGGCAACCACGCGGCGTGTGTTAAAGCTGCCGCCGTCACGGATCGGATCAACCTGATAAATGATCGGCTGGTTTGGTTTGCCTGGCCTCAGAAAATAAGCATGCATTGAATGCAGCTGGCGCTCGTGATCAGCGGTCCTCAGCGCGGCGGCAACGCTTTGGCCAATCACATGCCCACCGAACACACGAATGGAACCGCTATATTCTGAGCGCCCACGGAAAAACAGCGTATCAAGTTGCTCCACATCAAGCAGCTGTAAGAGCGTCTCTAAAGGGTCTCGCGCTGCTTCTTGGTTGGCCATATGGAGAGCCGCACCCTAGTGTAGCTTGAAGTCCAAATTTTCGATCGACGCATCGATATCTGCGGCCTGAGGATCTTTAGCAAGATGATCAGCAATGACATGCTGCGCTGCCCGCGTTGCAATCTCAACGGCGACCTGCCGCACATCTTTAACAGCCGCGCTTTCGGCGGCTTTGATACGCTCCTCAGCCAGCCGCGTACGCCGTTCCACTATGGCATCAATACTGCCGGACACTTCCGCTTTAATGGCAGCAGCCTCTTCTTGTGCATGTGCGAGGATGTCTTGCGCTTCCTTCGCTGCTTCGCGCTGCCGGCGCTGACGCTGAGCGAGTAAAGACTGGGCTTCTTCTTTGAGCTTGCGTGCCTCGTCAAGCTCGCTTTCGATCTGTGCGCTGCGCGCATCAAGCGAGCCAAGTAGGGTTTTGTGAATGCCTAGGTAAATCAGCAGCGCCAAAAACGTCACAACTGATGCAGCAACCCAAAACGATGTGCTGGCGTAAAATGGCTCGGCGTTGCCTGCCTCGGCGGCAGCATGTGCGACAGCAATCAACATATTAGCTACTCCTACTTTCCACTTCCGCTTTCACCGCAGCGGCAATCGCCGCTTCGTCGATCGACTGGCCGAGCAATTTATCGATAATGTCTTTACAGACATCGCTGGCGACGCTTTCGAGCTCCGAAAGCGCTGCTGCTTTCTCTTCAGCAATGCGCGCCTCAGCCGCCTCAGCCTGCTGCGCCAGCTCTGCATCCACGTCTTTCGCCTTACCGTCGATTTGGCTTTGCGCCTCAGCACGGGCATCGGCAATGCTTTGCATGGACTGCGCCCGCGCTTCGCTCAATGAGCTTTCAAACGTGTCTTGTAAGTTTGCAGCGTCGTCACTGAATTGCTGGGCTTGGTCGATATCATCGGCAATGCGCTCCTCGCGGTCTTCTAAGACATCGCCAATACGCGGCAACACCAGGCGCGACATCAGGAAATAAAAAATCCCAAATGTTATCGCCAGCCAAATGATTTGTGGCAAGAAAACTGCGGGGTCAAATTGCGGCATCAGGTACTCCAAAAACCGGGCCGGCTTACCCAATGTGCAAGCCGTTACATCCCGTCTTTACGCGTCTTAGATCTTATAGAAGAGAGCAAGCAATGCGATCAGGAAGGAGAAAATTCCAAGTGCTTCGGTCACTGCAAATCCAAAAATCACACGCGCAAACAGCTGATCCGCAGCGGATGGGTTGCGCAGTGCGCCAGATAAGAAATTGCCAAAAATAATACCAACGCCGATACCGGCGCCGCCAATACCGATCGTTGCCAGTCCAGCGGCTATATAGCGAGCTGCATCTACGTCCATGTTACTTTCCTTTCAAACGTAACGTATCTTAAAAATCTAGTGAAGGTTGACTGCGTCGTTCAAATACACGCAGGTCAAAAGAGCGAACACATAGGCTTGCACGCCGGCGACCAGCATTTCCAATGCAGTCACCGCAACATTGGCGACAAACGGCAGCCAGCTTATAAAGGCCACGGCGCCGCCTGTTGCCGCCATAGAGATGATGAAGCCGGCAAACACCTTCATCAAAATATGCCCTGCTGTCATATTGGCAAAGAGCCGAACGCCGTGCGTAATTGGGCGGGAGAAAAACGAAATCACCTCAATGGCCACAATAAGCCATGCCAGATACCAGGGCGTTCCCTCCGGCAAAAACAAACTAAAAAAGTGCAAACCGTGCTTAGCAATGCCGACCCCAATAACGATCAAAAACACCGTCAAAGCAAATGACATCGTCACTGCAATATGGCTCGTTACGGTAAAGCCATATGGCAACATACCCGCCAAATTGGCGATCAAAATGAACATAAACAAGCTGAAGACAAACGGAAAAAACGGTCGTCCTCCAGCTCCGATGTTATCGCGAACCATGCCGGCGACAAACTCATAAAGCAGCTCGACAATCGATTGGCTTCGCCCTGGAACGATACTCGCGCGGCGCATGGCCCACATCAGCCCCACTGTCGTTATGGCAACGATGCCAATCATCCACAAAGCGGCATTGGTCAGCGATGCATCAATGCTGCTGACGGTCAAATCCATCTTACTGGTGATCTTAAACTGATCTAATGGGCTCGCGGCCACGGTCTTTTTATCCTTCAGTCTCTCTCGACAGGCCGCGTATCACCCTGACCGCTCCCGACGTCGTCATTATGCGCAATGTCGCGCGCCGTATGATCCGCAACGGTCGCAACGTCGTTCACAACGCGCAGCATGTTTTTCACCCCAGCCGCTGCGCCGATTAACACCAGCGCAATTAAAAACCAAGGCGATGTTGCCAACACCCAATCAAACGCGTAGCCCAGCAGCCCACCGACCGACGTTGCTACAACCAACTCCAGGCTAAGCCGCATTCCAACACCCATCGCTGTATGATCAGCGGTACGTGCTTTTGGCTGCTTTGCCTGTTGCCGGGCCTGCGCTTGACCAAGTCGCTCATCAAAACCTGGCGCGTCTTGCCGCGCTGGATCATCTGGAACTTGGCCTGACATGCGCCCTCAGTTGGAGCTGGTTCGCCTTTGCATAATTTCGGGCGCACAATATGAGCGGCTTAAGGCCAAGTCAAGCCAAATGGCGCCCTCTAAAAAATTCACCAAATAATTGATAATAAAAGAATTTTTGACTTATTCCGCAGCCACCAGGGTTTCTGCCTGGCTCAGATCAACCGAGACAAGCTGTGAAACGCCGCGCTCTGCCATGGTGACACCGAAGAGTCGGTGCATACGGCTCATGGTCAGCGCGTTGTGCGTGACAATAAGAAACCGCGTTTGGGTGATCGCCACCATCTCATCCAGCAGCCCACAAAAACGCTCCACATTCACATCGTCAAGCGGCGCATCAACTTCATCAAGCACGCAAATTGGCGCTGGATTGGTCAGGAAAACAGCAAAGATGAGACTGAGCGCCGTAAGCGCCTGTTCACCACCGGATAAGAGTGACAGGCTTTGTAGTTTCTTGCCGGGCGGGCTTGCCATGATTTCCAGCCCGGCCTCCAAAGGATCATCGGATTCAATAAGCGTGATATGCGCCGCGCCGCCGCCGAACAGCGTTGTGAACAGTTTGCCAAAATGTGCGTTCACTGCATCAAAAGCAGCCATCAGACGGCTGCGGCCCTCGCGATTGAGGGATCCAATGGCGCCGCGCAATTGAGCGATGGCAGATTGCAGCTCAGCCTGTTCCGCGCGCAAGGTGGCTGCTTCCTCTTCCAGTTCCTGCAGCTCAAGATCTGCCCGCAGGTTGACAGCGCCAAGCCGCTCGCGCTCGAGTTTGCGTTTTTCCATATCTGCAGAAATTTCATCAAGCGCTGGAATGTCCGACGCGTCGGAGACGCCGCACAGATCCAGAACAGCGCTGGGTGCTCGCTCGAAAGTGGTTTGACATGCTTCAATAAGCTCTTCGCGCTGGGCCTCCAAACTTTCGGTTTGTGCGGCTATGCGCGCACGCTCTTCACGCGCCTGCGAGGCAGCTTCTTGCGCAGCATGCAGCGCCCGCTGGTGCTCTGCTACTTCCGCTTCTTTCGCTGCTAGCGCATCGGCAGCGGCACCACGTTTGTGTTCGCGTTCCGCCATTTGGTCAAGCAATTGGCTTTGCTGCGCTTTAATTTCCCCTGGCCGCGCGGCAAGCTCTTTGAGGGCTTGTGTGATTTCGCGTTGACGGGCCTGCAATGTTTCCGCTTGGTCGCGTGCTTTTTCAGTGCGCTCTAGCCACATTTTCCGCTCACTTCGCGCGCGCTGATAGGCCGCTTCACGGCCGCGCGCTGCCGCGACTTGGCTATCATATCCAGCGCGTGCGTCGGAAAGCGCGCTGCGCTTGGTTGCCACGACATCGCGCTGTGTGTCCAAGGCGCGTTGTTGCGCGGTTAAATCTGGCAAAGCATCAACCACGCTGTGCGCATCAGACAAAGCACGCTTTGCAGTGCTGAGTGCCTCGGTTCGCGCTTCAAGGCGCGCGGCACTTGCCGATCGTTTTTCAATAAGTGCTTGCGCACGGTGTTCAACATTGCGCAGCGTGCTGCGTGTGTGCTGCGCTGCGCGTATAGCCTCATCAAGTGCTTGGCGCGCTGCGCTGCGCTGCGCGAGGGCACTCTCATGCGCTGATGTGCACGTTACTAAAGCATCGGCCGCGCGGGCACATTTATCTTCCAGCGTTGGGCGTTGATTGCCGAGCGCGGTTAAATGATTGCGCTGACGCAGCCGCAATGACGCCCGGCTTGGCGCTTCAGCGCTGGCCCGCAGGCCGTCCCAGCGCCACAGGGCGCCTTCGCGGGTGACGATTTGCTGACCGGGCTTCAAGTCAGCCGCTGCCTCTTGCGCCGCGGCGGCATCCTCGGCAACCCCCGTTTGGTTCAGCCGCCGTCCAACATGGGCTGCGCCGCTGACATACTGGCTAAGTGGCACTAGCCCGCGTGGTAGCGCCGGGTCATCAGCGCGTTCAGGCGCTGCAAGCCAATGCCGAACGCCGGTATCCAGCGGCAGTTCAAGGCCATCCCCAAGCGCCGCGCCAAGTGCCAATTCAAGGCCCCGCTCAATGTCCAAAATGTCTCCCAGTGGTGTACCAGCTTGCAATTGGGCGTCGGCATCGAGCGCGGCCTGGGTGCCAGCAATTTCACTATCAAGCTGCTTTAAGGCGGCGCTTGCGGCATCCGCTGCACTTTGCGCATCGCGCAGGTTTATCTGCGCGGCATCTTGGGTTTCTTCAGCCGCAGTTAGCGCCAATTGCGCCTCGCCCGCTGTTGTCTCGGCATTTTGCAGCTGCGTCTGTGCATCATTGAGCGCACTGTCCGCGCTTGCTTCAGCCTCTAACTCTGCATGCGCTGTATTTTGCTGTTCCAAGCCGCGCTGCGCTTGCTCCACCGCAGTACGTGCGGTTTCTAATCCCTGACGCGCACTACGTGCATGCGCGGCGGCGCTTGCGATGGCCTTAGTCTCTTGCTCGAACTGTTGCTCCGCCAACGCAGCTTCAGCCTGTGCTGCGTCCAGCGTGTCTTGGTATTTCCGCGTCGTGGCCGCATCGCTAGAAATCGCCGTTTTGAGCCTCTCCATATCGCCAACCAGACGGGCGAGAGCGCCTTGCGCATCGGCGGCATAATCGGCCTGTCGGTGGGCATCTTTGTCAGCCTCTTCACGCCGACGGGTAAGATCTGCCTTTAACGCTTCGAGCCGGTCATATTCCGCTTCCAAGTTCTGCGCTTGCAGTTGCAGCCGAGACAGCGCAGAGCCTGCCTCGACTTCCGCTTGCCGTAGGTCTGGCAGGAGGGCTGCGGCGTGCGCCTGGGCACTGGCGCTCTTGCTCGCCAGACCGGTTTTTGTCGCCACGTTCGTATCGGCTTGCGCTAACGCAGTACGTGCTGCCTCTAGTAGAGCTGCTTGGCGCTGCCATCTGGCATAAAAGAGCTGCGCTTCAAGCTGGCGAATGAGCTCCGACAGGGTGCGATAGCGCACTGCCTGTTTCGCTTGCCGGCGCAGCGCATTCGCCTGGGCATCCATGCGCATTAGCACATCATCTAGGCGCTCTAGGTTGGTAGCGGCGGCTTTGAGTTTTTGCTCAGCTTCTTTGCGCCGGGTATGCAGGCCGGAAATGCCCGCAGCATCCTCAAGCAGTTTGCGCCGGTCTTGTGGTTTTGCATTGATGAGCGCGCCAACACGGCCCTGGCTGACCAGGGCGGGGGAGGTTGCGCCGGTTGCTGCATCGGCAAATAACAGCTGCACATCTTTTTGCCGCACATCGCGGCCATTGATCCGATAAAGTGAACCTAAGTCCCGTTCGATCCGGCGGCTGACTTCTAAATCCGCGCTATCGTTGAACTGAGCCGGTGCAGTGCGGCTGGAATTGTCAATCAGCAGCGTGACATCAGCCAAGTTGCGCTTGGAGCGTTGATCGGTGCCGGCAAAAATCACGTCCTCCATGCCGCCGCCGCGCAGACTTTTTGGCCGGCTTTCGCCCATGACCCAGCGCAGCGCTTCAAGCAGATTTGATTTGCCGCAACCATTGGGCCCAACGACACCGGTCAGGCCAGGTTCAATCCACAGCTCCGTAGGCTCTACAAAGGACTTAAAACCCGCCAGACGAAGCCGCTTGAAATGCATCAGGAGGACCGCAATGCGCGTTCTATCGCGCCAGATACGTTTTCATAAGAAAAGCCGCCTTCAACCTTTGCATCATTGACAATAATTGTCGGCGTACTGAAAACGCCTTCAGCGCTGGCCCAAGCCGCATTGGCTTGCTGGCTTTCTTCGGCAATCTCATTGCGCAGGGCCGTATCGCTGGTACACTTGCGAAATTGTGCGCCATTCACCCCAGCTTTGCGCGCCATGACAGCAACATAATCCATGGGATTGGATGAATTCAGCCATTCATATTGGCTAGAAAAAAATAGGTTTTTAATGCCTTTAAACTTCTTCTCGCCCGTGCACTCGGCAATCTGGGTGGCGAGCATATCCGCTTGGTTGCGAATATAGCTGCGAAATTCAAAGCGCACCAGGCCGGTATCGACAAATTCCTCAGCCAGCCTTGGTTCTACCTGTTGATAAAATGCGCCGCAGCCGCCGCAAGTGAAAGAGCCGTATTCAATCACCGTCACGGGCGCGTCTTTCGCTCCGACTGCCCAGCCGAGCTCCGTTTTTTCATAACCTTCTGAAAAGTCACTGCCCGCTGCAGCGCGCGGCAAGCTCATATCCACTTCTGCTGCTGCCGTTTGCGTCGGCTGCGCCTCGCAGCCAACCGCAACCGCGGCAATGGCGCTTATAGCTACTACATTTAGTGTTTTTCTAAACGGGGACATAGGTTTCCTCTACATCTAGTATGGCGCGAGATGGCGCCATTTGCCAGCATCAAGTCGAATACGCCGCTTTATTGACGCTGCATTACGGCTACGCCAAGGCGCTCTAAAGCATCCTTAAGCTGTTGATTTTGAATGTGCTTTGCAGCATTGGCCACGGCTTTTTTCTGCTGCGGCGCAAGCGGGCGCACACGCGGCGTTTGGCGCCGGGCTGGCTGTAGGCTTGCCACTGGGCCTTGTCGAATCGATATTTTTTCCACGGCTCGGTAGCCGAAATAAACGTTCACGCGGTCTAAAATCACGGTCAAATAATGCTGCAGTTCAAGCGCTGCAGCGCTTTCAGCGCGGATCATAAGCGTGCCGCCACGCTTTTTGCCAGACGGGAAGCGGAGCCGCTCGGGTGTTGAGACGCTTGCCAAACTGGTGCCCACGATATCCGCCCATTGGGTGACGATTTGGCCGTGCACAAAGCCGCGCCGGCGAAAACTCTTATCGCCAATGCGCTGCACCAAGCCGCCCAATTGGCGTGCATGGGGCTGGCTGTAGAGTTTGCCAGGGAGTCGCTGCCGGTAATCGCTTCTGGTCATTTGATGCTATTTTATTTCCAATCAATCTAAGGCATAGCATTAACGATGCTGCAGCGAGACATCAATCACCAGCGCGCGTGCGATTTGCTCGATTGGTATGATGCGCACGGCCGTGAGCTGGCCTGGCGTAAAAAGGGTGGCATGAAGCCCGACCCTTATCACGTCTGGCTCAGCGAAATCATGCTGCAGCAGACAACCGTACAAGCCGTTGCGCCATATTTTGCTAAGTTTCTCGCTGCTTTTCCGACGATATGCGATCTGGCACACGCAGATGATGCACGCGTTATGGAGATGTGGGCCGGGCTTGGGTATTATGCGCGGGCACGCAACCTGCTTAAATGCGCGCGCGCAGTCGTATCCGAGCATGGCGGCACATTCCCAACCGATGTCGAAGGCCTAAAACAATTGCCCGGCATTGGGGATTATACCGCCGCTGCGATTGCATCGATTGCTTTTAATACCCCTGCTGCAGTGGTGGATGGCAATGTGGAGCGGGTGATGACGCGGCTTTACGCCATGCGCGAAGAACTCCCCAAGATCAAAGCGGAGATTAAGGCGCATGTAGCAGCGATGGTGCCGCAAGCGCGCCCCGGGGACTTTGCGCAAGCAACCATGGACTTAGGCGCAACAGTCTGTACGCCCAAAAGTCCAAAATGCTTGATTTGCCCATGGCGAGAAGGCTGCGCCGCTCATGCCTTGGGGCGGCAGCTGGAGTTCCCAGTTAAACCGCCAAAGAAAGTCAAACCCAAACGCTTTGGCACCGCCTATTGGCTGCAAGTGGCCGGTGATGTTTATCTGATCCGGCGGCCCGACAAGGGTCTGCTGGGAGGTATGCTGTCGCTGCCGAGCACTGAGTGGCTCGAACGCAAAGCCGGCCCATCTGCCGCGCCGATTGCAGGGGAGTGGCGGCCGCTTAAAGACACCGTTCGGCACATCTTCACGCACTTTGAATTGCAGCTATCTGTTGCAGTGCTGCACTGTGTTACAAAGCCCGCGCTTACGTGCGGCGAATGGCGCGTGGCAGACAAAGCGCTGCTCGATGCTTTACCGACTGTTATGAAAAAAGCTGCCAAATTGGCATTAACGCATTAAGTGGTCAGCCAACTCGCACCTAACCCATAGGAGAACGCGCATGCGTTTCATCGTCTTAGCACTCACCCTCATGCTCATATCCTGCAACACCGTGCAAGGCATCGGCGAAGATTTAACGTCCGCCGGCAAAAAAGGTGAAGAGATCATCAAAGGCGATAAATAGCCCCCGGCTCTACTCCGCCGCGATCTGTTGCCCACGCGGCTTATTGGGCCGCCAATTTGGACTTCTGAAGAGCAGCATGAAACCCTCTTTGAAAGATCCCGTTGAGCGCAAGTCGCGCCACAATCCAGGAACCTCTGAAAACCAGACACGCACCGGGTTTTGGCTATTAAATTCGCGTTTTAAGCCATAACAAGGCGTTTCTTCCTCAACTTGGAATGTGCCGAATATTCGATCCCAGATGATCAACACGCCAGCATAATTCTTATCTAGGTATTTTGCGTCACACCCATGGTGCACGCGGTGATGCGAGGGGGTATTAAAGATAAGCTCTACAATCCCAAGCCTGCCGATAAGCTGGGTGTGCAGCCATGTTTGGTAGGCAAGTACGCTCAAAATCCCGAAGAATATGAGCTCCGGCGGAAACCCCAGAAACACCATGGGTAAGTGTGCGATGAGCGACCAGACGCTTTCCATAGGGCCAAAACGTAGCGCCGTTGCAATGTTATAGTCGCGCGAAGAATGGTGCACGGCATGCTGGGTCCAAAATAGGCGGATCTGATGCGCGGTGCGGTGTTCCCAATAATAAAAGAAGTCAGCCACAATGATGGCCAAAGCCGCCGTCCAACCATTAACTGGGATGGCCCACGGCACAACACTCTGGGCAATGATGTAATAGAGCACGTACGCGCCGCTGAAAATGAACACGTCAAACGCAAGTGTGGGAATTTGTGTGGAAAAGCTGACAGCCATCTCCCACAGACCGCGGCCTTTTGGGCGGCCTTTGAAAAGGCACTCAGCCACTTCAATAAGTAAAATACAGCTGCCGATTATAAAGAAAGCGTCTTCAATGCGCGTGCCAAGGGCCTGAAGTGTTTCAAACGTCATTTGCGGGGCTCGGCTGTTTGGGTCGCAACGCCGTCAGTAAAAGTGCTCCAGGCCATCAGTGCAGCCTGGTCTGCCGTTGCATCACCATCGCGCAGCATCGTCCACGCGCTGTAAATCAAGTTTTCATAAGACAAGGCGATCCAGCGGGTTGGCATATCGCTTGTGATAGCACCTTCGGTTTTTGCGGCATCAATGGCTGCTTCTAATTCACGGTCCCCGCTGGCAAACGCGGCGGCAATTTCAGGCTCATCCGAAACGGGTTCATGCGCAAGAAACCACTGCCGCTCAGCCAGCGGAATAATCGCGCGCATGGCGAGGCGAAGCGCATCAAAGTAACTGGCCGCATCTTTAACGGCCCTATCAACAGCCGCATCAAGCTCGGCATTTGCCGTGTGCGCAAGTGCCTTGATGAGATCATCACGGGTTCTAAAAATCCGGTGCAGCGTCGCTCGGCTAACACCCGCAGCAATTGCAACATCAGCCAAGGACGCGCCCGGTTGGTGATTAAAGATCTGAAATGCCGCTTCAATAATGGCATCTTGCGTTGATAGTCTAATGGCTCTCATGAAACAAATATGTCTCATTTGATCCAGGTGTCAAGCGTATGCTTGCCGACTAATTGGTTGAGTTCGGCAACGCCGCCTCAATGAGCGGCTGCAATTGCTGCTCAAGTAAAATGCTTGCGGCCGCCGGGTTTGACGAAAACGTAACCGGCTCTTCCATGGCGATAATGGCCCAGTAGCCCGAAGCGAAATCTATCCAGGGCGTGAAACCGAAGGCGCCCGTTGAAGAAATGGTCGGTTCATCCTCGCAGGCAGCATTGAACGCTGGCGCATCGCATTCAATCCAAAACCCAAAGCCATAGCGCCAATCTAAACCTGCGGTGCTGATGGCGCTGGGCACAGATGCAAGAGCCGCGCCGGCCGGTCGATTGGTCAAAAAACCACCCTGGTCGGCAATAAGATCGCCTTTTAAAAGTGCTGCAAGGACCGCCGCATAAGCATCGGCACTGGCCTCAAGGCTACCCGAAAAACGCGGGTTTTCGCCAAAGCGCGCGGGATAACGCAGGGTATCACTGATGCCAAGCGGTCCGGTCAGCACTTCAATAAGCCGTTGGTCGATGCTCTGCCCACTGGCCTGTTCAAGCATGAGCGCTGCGGTTTGCATATGCTTTGGGCCATAAAAGAACGCGGTGCCAGGCGGCGTTAACACGCCCTCATTATAGATCTGCTCAACGCATGCGCTCAATGTTATCAACGGATCTGCAACGCAGCTCGGGTCAGTTGGCGTGGCATTAAGGCCAGAGGTAAACGCCAGCAGCATATCAAAAGTGATTTGGCTGCGTGCGTCGGCAGCTTCAGCAGTCCAGAAGGTGATCACATCTTGCGGGCGGGTCGTCAGCGATACTGCGCCGCGCTCAACTTCTAGCCATGCGAGTAGGCCAAAAACCAACTTTGACGCTGACGCCACAGCAACCGGTTCACTTGCCAGAAATGTGCCTTTTTCATAGCGATAAAGAACCTCGTCAGCATTACCGATAAGGACCGCCATGTCCGCAACGTCATTGGCCTCAACCGCAGCTTGAATGGCGCTAAAATCTGGGCCTTGCGGAGCTGCTGGCTGCGTGTTTGGAACAGGCGACGTCGGCGTCTCCGGCCCAGGTGACGTTTCGGTGCATGATACAACGAATGCCGCCGCGGCGATCACACCAGAAAGTCCTGAAAATCGTGCAGGTGGTTTGGCTAAGGCGTAAGGCATATAGCTGCTACGTTAGCGCGCACGAAACCCTTCGATGTTTTTCATCTTTTCAGATTTCTTACTCATAACTTGGCGGAATATCGACTTCACCGCGCTGTTTTTGCAGGCGTAGGCGCAGCGCGTTCAATTTGATAAAGCCTTCCGCATCGCGCTGATCATAAACACTGTCTTCTTCAAAGGTGACATGCGCCATCGAATACAGACTTTTCGGGCTCTTACGTCCGGCGCAGGACACGTTGCCTTTATAGAGCTTCATGCGCACCGTGCCCTCCACATGCTCCTGGCTTTTATCAATGGCGGCTTGCAGCATCTCGCGTTCAGGCGAGAACCAAAAGCCATTATAAACCAGTTCAGCATAGCGCGGCATCAGATCGTCTTTCAGGTGCATGGCGCCGCTGTCGAGCGTGATGGATTCCATGGCCCGGTGCGCAGCGATTAAAATAGTGCCGCCAGGCGTCTCATAAATGCCGCGCGATTTCATGCCGACGAACCGATTTTCAAGCAAGTCAATGCGCCCAATCCCATTGGCCCCGCCCAGCGCGTTAAGTTTTTCGAGCAGGCTTGCGGGCGAATAGTCAACGCCGTCAATGGCAACCGGGTCGCCATTCTTAAAGTCAATTTCAATATATGTCGGCGTATCTGGCGCGTCCTCCGGGGCAACAGTGCGCTGATATACATTCTCTGGCGCCTCGGCCCAGGGGTCCTCCAATGCTTTGCCTTCTGACGATGTGTGCAGCAGATTTGCATCGACGGAATAGGGGGCTTCGCCTTCTTTATCTTTGGGGATTTGAATTTGATGTTCGCGCGCGAATTCAATCAGCTTGGTGCGAGAGTTCAAATCCCACTCACGCCATGGCGCGATCACTTTGATATTTGGGTTTTGAGCATAATAGCCAAGCTCGAAGCGGACCTGGTCGTTGCCCTTGCCCGTGGCGCCGTGCGATACTGCTTGCGCGCCAACGTCACGCGCAATCTCAATTTGCCGCTTGGCGATCAGCGGCCGCGCTATTGATGTTCCTAGCAAATAAATACCCTCATAGAGCGCGTTGGCGCGAAACATCGGAAACACATAGTCGCGCACAAACTCTTCGCGCAGATCCTCAATGAAAATCTCTTTCACGCCCAAGGCTTCAGCCTTGCGCTTGGCGTCTTCCAGTTCCGCCCCTTGGCCCAAATCAGCGGTAAAGGTCACCACTTCGCAGTCGTAGGTTTCTGCAAGCCACTTTAAGATGACGGACGTATCAAGGCCGCCCGAATAGGCCAACACCACCTTATCGATATCTTTAGTCATAGCGCGCGCATTTCAATGTCTCATGTCAGCTGAGGCGGACTATATTCAGATTTTAATTTGGCACAAGATAGAAAACGCAGAATTTTATACTGTAAAAGATATATCTTGCATTACAGCGCACTGCCCACCGCATCAGAGACTGTTTTAAAGCCATTTGTCTCCAAAATATTGGCCAGATCGCGCTTGATGGCTTGGATTAAGCCAGGACCATGATAAATGAGAGCGCTGTAGAGCTGCACGGTATGCGCGCCCGCGGCAATCTTCGCAAAAGCATCGGCGCCGCTTGATACGCCGCCAACCCCGATCAGTGGCACAGCTGTCCCCACATGCCGCGCCGCCTGGGCCAACAGCTGTGTCGATGGCGCCATCAGCGGTGCGCCGGACAAGCCGCCAGCTTCAATGTGTGCACTGGAACGCAGAGCCGCAGGCCGCTCTAGCGTGGTATTGGTCAAAATAAAGCCATCGGCACCAGCCTTTTGCGCCGCATCTAACGTGCTTTTCAGCGCATCGATACCCATATCCGGCGCCAATTTAATAAACATCGGCACATGGGCGTCACCGCGCGCGGCAACGCTTCGTTCAATCAAATAGCTGAGTTCACTACTTGCCTGTAAATCGCGCAGGCCCGGCGTATTGGGAGATGAAATATTGATGGTAATGTAGCGTGCATGATTGGCGAGCGCAGATATACCCGCTGCATAGTCTTCAACGCGGTTTTCACTTGTTTTATTGGCCCCGACATTGACACCCAGCACGATATCGCGCGGCACTTTGCGCACGCGCCGCAGCGCATCGCGCAGACCAGCATTATTAAAGCCAAGGCGATTGATCACCGCGCCATCCTGCGGCAGGCGGAAGACGCGCGGCTTTGGGTTGCCCGATTGCGGGCGCGGCGTAATGGTGCCTACCTCAACGAGGCCGAAGCCAAGCCGCGACATGGCCCATGGCACCTCAGCATTCTTATCAAAGCCAGCGGCAAGGCCGATGGGGTTTGGCAGATCGATCCCCGCAAGCTGTGTTTTTAAGATCGCCGGGTCTGGCACTTTCTGCGGCGCAATCAACCCTGCTTTCAGCGCGGTGATCGTAAGCCCATGCGCGCGCTCCGGCGACAGTGCGAATAAGGCCGGACGGGCAAGCTCAAACAGCATCGAGAGATGCGGCGCTGAATGAGCCGTTTGGCAGCGCTTGGATCCTGGTGCTGCGGACCACCGCGACCATCCCTAGGTCGGCGTAGAGATGTGGGAATAGAGAATCGCGGGCTGGCTCCCATTTGAGTGCGCTTGCATCAAGCTTGGCCGGATCTACCTCAACAACGTATAGCGGCGTTTGCCCTTCATAGTGTTTATTGAGTGTATCGAGCAATTGCTCTCTGGTGGAAAAATGGATGAAGCCATCGGCAAGATCGACTGCCGAGCCGCCGTAAATGCCCGCACTCTTAAAACCCTGCCAATCGCTAGGTGTCATGATTTTAAAGATAATAGACATCGCTGCAGGGGTTTTGGCTGGTTGGATCGCCCGGCGCAACGATGTTTTACGCTTGTGCACAAAATATGTCGCTTTTTTACAATGAAACACCTTCGGCGCGCCCTAACGTCTACAGACATTCCGCGCAAACGGTTTGTACCTGCCGAACTTTAAGCCCTTGTTCCCCTGACCGGATTTGGACAAGGGCTTTTTTCGGGCACTTCTGGCGTTACCGTTTTCACTGCAAACAAAACCATCGCCGCTGCAGCGCGAAAGGCACGCATTTATCTGCCTTCAAATAAAGTGAACAGCCTTCCCACAACCCCGTCTAACATTCAATTTTGAACAGCGTTCATTTTTTTCTTGCTACGCTTTTATGTGTCTGCAATATTAATTGAACAGTGTTCATAAAAATCATGCAGGTCAGTTAAAGTTTTTTGCGCGGGGGCATTATACATGTTTCATCTTGAGCGGCGGCTGCCATCGCCGGCACTACGTGATTTCATAGATACCTACTATTTCATTCGTGCCGAGCGGCCGGATGCAGGCGTGTTAGAAGACACTATGTTGCCGGAGCTTCCCAACATTCGCATTAAGCTGTCGGGTGATTGGGATATTAATATGCGTGAGGCAGGCTTTAAGAAGGCCCCTGATACATGTTTGTTCGGCTTTACGCATGGGCCATACCGCGTGCGGGTGCCCGATTTTGCCTACGTCTTCGGAATTGGGCTTAAGCCGCTTGGTTGGCAGAGCTTGATTGCCCGGCCTGCCGCCGACCATGCGGATCAGGTCTGCGACCTGGCCGAGCTGTTGGGCGCAAACGCCGAAACACTGCGTAACAATATAGCGGCATGCGAAACGCTACATGAGATGACCGGCTATTGCGATCAGGCTTTGCCAAGCATGCTCGGCCGCGTCTCGGCCTGCCGCCGCACAGCGCTCACCAAGTTTTTGAGCCTTTTAGAAAGTCCAGGCTTGTCGGGCATTACTCGGGTTAACGAATTTGCCGAGCACCTTGGCTTATCGATGCGCCAAGCAGAACGCGCGTCACAGGAGTTTTTTGGCTGCAGCCCGAAATTGTTGCTGCGAAAACACCGTTTTTTATCCATGCTCGCGCGGTCACTCGATGACAAGCCAGCAAGCTCCTGGCTTGATGAGGCTGATGAGAGCTTCTATGATCAGTCGCATTATATTCGAGAATACAAGCGGTTTACTGGTCGCTCACCGCGGGAATTCGCCAAATCCGATAACGTCATCCAAGCCGAAGCGTTTCATACACTTTCAACACTTCCTGAACGCAAACGCAGCGGTTTTGCATTGCGCATAGACATCTGCGACCCTTAATCCTTTCGCACTATGTGATAGGAATGCGCAATTGCCGGATGTTTGTCTTCTCACAGCCTTGACACATCTGACGAAGCAGGCCATATCAAATCAAGACTAAATTGGTCTGATTTAATGATAAAGGTTTGCAATAGCAGTGATTCGTCTGTCCAATCTGGCTGATTATGCGGTTGTCATCATGACGGTGATTGCATCGCGTGCGCCTGAAAAACTGAATGCCACGGATGTGTCATCTCTCAGCGGCGTGCCGCAGGCCACGGCAGCAAAGGTGATGGGGCATTTAGCGCGTGCGGATTTACTGGTCAGCCATCGCGGCAAGCAAGGCGGCTTTGCGCTGGCCCGGGCCGCGGAAGATATCTGCGTTGCCGATATCATTGAAGCACTGGACGGCCCAATTGCGTTGACAAACTGCATGGATCATGGCGATGGGGCGTGCAATCTCATGGCTGTATGCGGCATGCGTCCGCATTGGCGTGTGATGAATGATGCAGTCCGCAGGGCGTTTGAAGACGTATCTCTACAGCAGCTGTTAACGCCGCGATTGGTAGCAGATGAAGACTTGGATAGAGCCGTGCTGGCAACAGCGCGCGCTGAAGGATAAGAGTAATGGCAGCAACGCAAGAAACTCAGGCAACCGTTAACGAAGTCACTGGAGAATATAAATACGGCTTCTCTACTGACATTGAGTCGGATTTTGCGCCCAAAGGGCTTACCGAAGACACCATCCGCTTTATCTCGGCCAAGAAGGATGAGCCCCAGTGGATGCTGGATTGGCGCCTCAAAGCGTTTGCCATGTGGCAAGAGATGGATGAGCCTGATTGGGCTATGCTCAACTATCCGCCGATCGATTATCAAGATGCCTATTATTATGCGTCCCCAAAGAAAAAGCCGGAGCTGGATTCCCTGGACGATCTCGATCCGGACATTAAGGCGACCTATGATAAGCTGGGTATTCCGCTGGCCGAGCAGGAAGTGCTTGCCGGTGTGAAAGGTGCGCGCAAGGTTGCCGTTGACGCGGTATTTGACAGCGTATCCGTGGCGACGACGTTCCGAGAGGAGCTGTCAAAAGCCGGCGTCATCTTCATGAGCATTTCTGAAGCGCTGAAAGAGTACCCGGATCTGGTGAAGCAATGGCTCGGCAAGGTCGTGCCCATGCGCGACAATTATTTTGCGACGCTCAATTGCGCGGTCTTTTCCGATGGGACATTTGTGTACATTCCCAAAGGCGTGCGCTGCCCGATGGAGCTGAGCACGTACTTCCGAATAAATGCGGAAAACACTGGCCAGTTTGAGCGGACGCTCATCGTCGCTGATGAAGGCGCTTATGTGAGCTATCTGGAAGGCTGCACAGCGCCCATGCGCGATGAAAACCAGCTGCATGCCGCCGTCGTTGAGCTCGTCGCCCTTGATGATGCGGAAATCAAATACTCCACCGTGCAAAACTGGTATCCCGGCGATAAAGACGGCAAAGGCGGCATCTATAATTTCGTCACCAAGCGCGCCCGCTGCATTGGCAAAAACTCGAAAGTCAGTTGGACGCAGGTGGAAACCGGCTCTGCTGTCACCTGGAAATATCCGTCTTGCGTCCTGGAAGGCGATAATTCCGTGGGCGAATTCTATTCAGTTGCCGTCACCAATAACATGCAGCAGGCCGATACCGGCACGAAGATGATCCACATGGGCAAAAACACGTCCAGCCGGATCATCTCCAAAGGCATTAGTGCGGGGCGCTCAAATAACACCTATCGCGGCCTCGTGCGCGTCGCGCCCAAAGCCGATGACGTACGCAACTTTACTCAGTGCGACAGCCTCCTGATCGGCGAGACCTGCGGGGCGCACACAGTTCCTTATATCGAGGTGAAAAACCCCTCTGCGCAAATCGAGCATGAGGCGACAACGTCTAAAATTTCCGAAGACCAAATGTTCTACGCTATGAGCCGCGGTTTGGGTGAAGAAGATGCCGTCGCCCTCATCGTCAACGGCTTCTGCCGCGAAGTGCTGCAAGAGCTGCCCATGGAATTTGCTGTGGAAGCGCAGAAGCTGCTGGGTGTGAGCTTGGAGGGCAGTGTTGGGTAAAGATAGGGCCAGGAGCGATGGCGTTCGGGTTTATACTGTTCGCTCTTTTTTGGATCCCGGTTTCGGCCATACTGCTAAAGGCCCTGCACGGAGTAGAAAGAAGATATGAAAAGCAACTGCCGTGGTGGTTTAAGGGCGTTGGGCGACTGGGAATCTTCGTTGCCCTACCTCTAACGATTTGGATCGCTGCTGCTTCTTAAAGTTGGATATTGAACGGTCTATTGCCTTTTTTGGAGATCGCTCAGCGAGATTTGATCGTTGGATTAGCTTGGTATTGGTTTCGTTCTTTGTACGGCCGCAAAGAAGCGTTTCGAATGAGAAGAGAATAAGTCACATGCTAAAAATCAAAGACCTCCACGTCACCGTGGAAGACAAGGAAATCCTCAAAGGCCTCACGCTGGACATTCCGGCAGGTGAAGTCCATGCCATCATGGGGCCCAATGGTGCAGGTAAATCGACGCTTGGTTATGCGCTATCGGGCCGCGACGGCTATGAGATTACCTCGGGCTCGGTGGAACTGGACGGCACGGACCTGCTTGACCTAGAGCCGCATGAGCGGGCCGGGGAAGGGTTGTTTTTAGGCCTGCAATATCCGGTGGAAATCCCAGGCGTTTCGAACATGAATTTTCTGCGCACGGCGATGAACTCGATCCGCAAATATCGTGGGCAAGACGATATTCCAGCGGGCGAATTCTTAAAAGGCATTCGCGCCGTGGCCAAAGACCTGGATATGGACGTTGAGATGCTCAAGCGCTCTGTCAATGTCGGCTTTTCCGGTGGTGAGAAAAAGCGCAATGAGATGGTCCAGATGGCCATGCTCGACCCGAAGATGATGATCCTGGATGAGACCGATTCAGGGCTGGATATCGATGCGCTTAAAGTGGTCTCAAAAGGCATTAATGCGCAGCGTGGTGCGGGCAAAGCGACCTTGTTAATTACCCACTACCAGCGGCTGCTGGATTATGTGAAGCCGGATTACGTGCATGTGCTTGCGGGCGGACAAATCGTTAAAACCGGTGGCGCGGAGTTGGCCCTGCAGCTTGAAAAAGAAGGCTATGCGGCGATCGCCGCTTAGGGCGCGCATGCGCTCGTCAGGATGGATGCCATGCACGCTTATTTAGACACGATCAAGGACGTTCAGCCCGCGTTGCCCGGCGCAGATGTGCTGTGGCTCGCCAATTTACGCCAGGCCGCAGCAGCGCGCTTTGCGGCCACGGGCTTTCCTGGCCGCAAAGATGAGGCGTTTAAATATGCTGACCTCAAGCCACTGGAGAACACGCCGTTCGTTGCGCGTGCGCAGGCGCGCGAAATGGTTGACGAGCTGCCCTGGCTCAACCTGCCCGGACCAAGGCTGGCTTTCGTGGATGGCCATTTTCGTGCGGAGCTTTCAACGGACTATGAAAGCCATGCAAAACCACTGAGCAGTGCGCTCAAGGACGAGACTGCTGCGCTTGAGCCGCATTTTGACAGCGATAGTGACGTGACCGCCTTAGCGCAGCTGAATTTGGCGCTGGCAAGTGATGGCCTGGTCCTGCGGGTTCCGGCAGGCGTTGATGCTGGCACCGTACAAATCCTAACGCTTTCAACCGGCAAAACTGCGAATGCGGCAAGCCATCTGCGTCATGTCATTCATCTAGGGGAAGGCGCACGCGCCAGCATTGTCGAACGCGGTTTAGGCGCTGGCGAAGCAGCTTATTGGGCCAACACTGTGCATGAGATTGAGCTGGAAAGCGGCGCTGGGCTTGATCACTGCGTGTGGCAATCTGAACGGCTGGACGCCGTGGCCACACACCTCACGCACCTGCGTGTCGACGAACGCGCAGCGTATAGACGGTTTACGCTGAGCACTGGCGGCAAAAGCGCGCGCAGCGAAATTCGTGCGACGGTTGATGGTGCGAACGCTGACGTACAGCTTTCTGGTGTACAGCTTGGCCGCGATCGCCAGGTGCTCGATACCGTAACCCATCTACGCCATAATATTGGCCATTCGACCTCAAACCAAACCTATCGCGCAGTGGTGGATGAGCGTGCGCGGACCGCATTTTCTGGCAAGGTTTATGTGGCGCGCGATGCCCAAAAAACCGATGCGCAGCAATCCTCGCGCAACCTTTTGCTGGCGCGTACGGCAGAGGCGGATACCAAGCCCGAGCTTGAAATTTACGCTGATGACGTCCAATGCGCGCACGGTGCCACTGTTGGCGAACTTGACCGTAAAGCCTTGTTTTATCTGGCCAGCCGCGGCGTACACCCGGATGCGGCGCGGGCTATTTTGGTGCAAGCCTTTGTGGCAGATGTGATTGAAGAGATTGCTGACGATACAGTGCGTGAAGCGTTTTTGGGCGCGACGCAAGACTGGCTGATGGCGCAGCTATGACCCTTCACGAAACCATAACCTTACCGCGCTCCGTGGCCGACGTTCGCCGGGATTTCCCACAGCTTGAGACTGAAATGAACGGCAAACCGCTTGCGTTTTTAGACTCAGCGGCCAGTAGCCTGAAAGCACAGCCCGTGCTCGATGCCGTTCAATCGGCCTATGCGCAAGACTATGCCACCGTACATCGCGGCATCTACTCACTTAGCCAAAGCATGACGGAAGCCTATGAACAGGCGCGCACCTCTATTGCATCTTTTATCGGTGCAAAGACCGATACAGAAGTTGTGTTCACACGCGGCGCAACAGAGGCCATCAACCTTGTTGCCTCAAGCTGGGGTGAAGTGCACTTAAAGGCCGGTGATGAAATTCTGCTCACCCAAATGGAGCACCATTCCAACATTATCCCATGGCAGCTGCTGCGCGATAAAATTGGCATAGTGATTAAAGTTGCCGATATCACTGAAGATGGTGCGCTCGATTGGGATAGCTTCTCCGCGCTGCTTACGGAAAAGACTAGACTGGTGGCTATTGCGCACATGTCCAATGTGCTTGGTACGGTCGTTGACATTCCAAAAGTGGTTGCAGCAGCGCATGCTGTGGGCGCAAAGGTGTTGGTGGATGGCTGCCAAGCCGTCCCCCATATGCCGGTGGATGTGGCCGCTTTAGGCTGCGATTTCTACGTCTTTTCAGGCCATAAAATTCATGCGCCCACCGGAATTGGCGCGCTTTGGGGCCGCTATGATGTGCTGGAGACAATGCGCCCCTATCAAGGCGGTGGCGCCATGATTGAAGAAGTGAGCTTTGAGCGCTCGACTTACCTGCCTCCGCCGCTGCGCTTTGAAGCGGGCACACCGCATTTTGTTGGCGCAATTGGCCTTGGCGTCGCTGTTGAATACATGCGCGGCATTGGCATGGACCAGGTTTATGCGCATGAG
>JBCCLR010000010.1:0-31838 GCA_039026755.1 Pseudomonadota bacterium
CGCGCCACGCGGTTTGATCAATCTCATCGCGGACATGGCTGTTAAAATCGCAATAGGGGCATTTCGTGGCGCAAAACGGCCAGTGCACATAAAGGCCCCACTCCGGCGGCGCAGTTAGCGTCGATGCCGCGACGCTTTGCGTTGTCGGCCATATATCTATGACGTCAAGCACGCGGCAACCAATTGCTTAAAGGCATCAGCCCGGTGCGAGATGGCATGCTTTTCATCTGGGTCGATCTCGCCAAAGGTCTGCGTGTAGCCATCTGCAACAAAAATCGGGTCATAGCCAAATCCGCGCGTACCTCGCGGCGGCAATGTGATGCGGCCGATCACACGGCCTTCAAACGGCTCCACATGGCCATCTGGCCAAGCAATAACCAATGCGCAGGTAAAGTGCGCGGTCCAGCGCGCCTCCGGCACCTGCCATTCGTCCAGTGCTTCGGCGACTTTGCGCATCGCCCGGCTAAAATCTTTTTCTGGTCCACCCCAGCGCGCTGAATAAATGCCAGGCTCGCCATCAAGACCATGGATGCACAGGCCACTATCATCTGCAAGCGCCGGCAGGCCCGACGCCTGTGCCCCCGCTTGAGCCTTAAGCGTGGCATTGCCCACAAACGTCAGCGCGGTTTCTGCCGGCTCGGCCAAATCAAGCTCTCCAGCGCTCACCGCCTGTTTGCCAAACGGTTCTAAAAGCGCGCCAATCTCGCGCACCTTGCCGGCGTTATGGCTCGCGACGAGCAGGGTGTCTTCGGCGAGCGGCCTAGCCATTCAAAACCTTTGCCTGTGCCGCATAAATCTGGTCGCAGCCGATGCGCGCCAGCCGCAGCAATCGCAGCAGCTCCTCTTCACTAAACGGCTTACCTTCAGCGGTGCCCTGCACTTCCACAATACCGCCGCCGTCGATCATCACGAAGTTTGCATCGGTTTCGGCGGTCGAATCTTCGGCATAGTCAAGATCAAGCACGGGCGTGCCGTTATAGATGCCGCAGCTTATGGCCGCGACCGGCATGAGCGGGTTTTGAACCACATGGCCGCTCGCCATAAGATTTTTGACCGCAAGAGCCAGCGCCACATAGCCGCCTGAAATAGACGCCGTACGCGTGCCGCCATCGGCTTGGATGACATCGCAATCAATGCGCACCTGGCGTTCGCCCAGCAACTTCATGTTGCACGCCGCGCGCAGCGAACGGCCAATCAGGCGCTGAATTTCTTGGGTGCGGCCGCTTTGTTTGCCGCTAGAGGCTTCCCGGCGCATGCGGTCGTGCGTGGAGCGCGGCAGCATGCCATATTCCCCGGTCACCCAGCCTTCGCCGCTGTCGCGCATCCATGGCGGCAAGCGTTCTTCCACACTTGCCGTGCAAACGACGTGGGTATCGCCAAACTTAATGAGGCAGGATCCTTCCGCATGCTTGATGTAATTGGGGATAATTTCAATATCGCGCATTTGGTCAGGCGCGCGGCCGGATGGACGCATAAATCTGTCTTTCGTTGTCATTGTGGCACTATGGCCTTGTGCTCGCACCTTTACGGACCTGCCCACAGCCGGTCCAATGCCTTTCGTGCATTAAACCGGCTTCCTACGCCGGTTTTTGAGATAAAGCGATAGGCCAATTCCGCCCATCAAGCCGACACTAGACAGCACCGCCGTGGTGATAATCACGTTGGTGCCATGCCGGCCTAAGACGCCGCGCAACGGCCGCAGGAAATTCCACTTGTGCAGCAAGCTAAAGCTCCAGCGTTCCGGGCGGGCGCTATCGGCAAGCACATCCACCAGCGCGCCGGTTGCCGTGTCGACCCAAATGGTTTTATTGGCCGGCGGGCCATAGTCCAATTGCCAAACTGGCAAGCGTTTGTTGCGGAAGTCATAGAGCGGGCCAAAGCGGGTGACGAGGGCCATCGCCTTAGGGTTTTCGATGCCGATAAAGTGCGCGCCAAGCCTTTGCGCCATTGCCTTATCACCGTTTTGAGAAACGGCGCCGGTGGCCGCATCTAAATAGACTGCAGGCCCGGTGGTCGGCGTGCCTTTATAGCGTGCTTCACGGATGTCACTGGCCGCCATCTGCATGGGGCCGCGCTGTTGCGCCAGGCCAAGTCGATAGAGAAACTGCCCGCCAGGCCCGGCTACAATTGAAACGTTGTTGATATCAAGCCCGGCGCTGATCTCCGGCCAGGTTTCACTTAATGGAAACGCAGCGTGGCGCAGATCCAATTGCTGGCCGAGCGTCAGCACCCGCTGCGGCGGCGCGCCCGAAAATGTGAGCAAATGATAAAGACCGCTGGATGTAAACATCAATAGCGGCAAGGCGAGCACATAGCCGGCAACCCGGTGCCAGTGGCGCCCACCGCGCGCGCGCTTGCGACGGCGTATGGTGATCAGCATCATAACGCCGGTGATAACCAACGCCAGCAGCGAGCCCACCAAGCCAGCGATGAGAACAACCCGCACCCAATCGGCTTTAAGCGGGATCCAATCCCAGGTGTGTAGCCAGCGAAAGCCAGTTTGCACGGCGCGCTTAAAATTATTTGATACCCCGGCCGAAACATTGGTTTCGGTATAGATGTAAATCGACACATCACCTGGCAGATCAAAATCCACCCGGTATACCGGCAGCAAGCGATTGACCCACGGGTAGGCTGGCGTGAAATCCGTGATAAATTCCGTGCCTGTTATGGCAGCATTCGTCGCCAAATAATGCCGCGCTAGATAGCGCGCTTGCGCTTCGTCATGGCCCGGCAATTCCGCCCCAGTTTTAAGGTCAAAATAGCGCCGCGGGCTCAGCTGGTCTTGTGTGACTTGCAAGAGGCTACGGCCCTCGCCAGCGATGACCTTTACGGCTGCTGCAGTGGTGATACCCGCCTTAGTCAGCGTGCTTTGGATCGGAGCTGCAGCTGCCATATCCATAGGCGCGCGCGGCGGCATCATCACCGCCTGCTGCGGCCCCCAAGTGACCATCACGACATGTAACAGCCCCGATAAGCCAAAGATGAATAGTCCAAGCCCGCCGAAGATCGCGAGCAGCTGGTGCTTGGATATGGCCCAGCGTTTGGCTTTAAGCTTTACCGAAGGCCCCGTGCTGGCGCGCGGCGGCGGATAGGATGTTACAGTCTCTGTCATGACAGCACCTAATTAGAATGAGACAGTCACGCCGGCAAAGATCGCGCGGCCTTGTCCTGGAGTGAAGATAGCGGGATTTTGGCCCGTGGCATCCGAAATCACCCCAGTATTGGATATAAAGTTCTTATCAGCCAAATTTTCACCGTTGAGATACAGCTGCACAGCCTCATCAATCCGGTAGCCAAGGTTAAAACCCCAAATCGCATAGCCATCTGGGGCCAGCGTATTGGCACTATCGACAAACGGCCCATCCGGGATCCAGCGCACATTTACGCCGGCAAACCAGCCCTGTTGCGAGGCGAGGCGCAATTCGGATGTATAGGCATGGCGCGGCACGCCCGGTAGCTGATTGTTTCCAAAGTCAGGGTTATCGACGAATTTGAAGTCATTGAATGTATAGACATGCCGCCACACCAGCACCATGTCGCCGCGCTCAAACAGGTCAAAATCCGCGCCCAGCTCGACGCCTTGGTGGATGGTATCGCTGTCGGCATTCAACGTGACGCTAATCGGCTGCGCATTGAACCCTAAGACCGCGTTTTCAATAAATTCGTTTTCGATCCAGCTGCGGTAAAAAGTAACGTCCCAAGAGAGCCAGTCCACCTGCCCGCGCGTCCCGAGTTCGGCAGTCCAGCTGGTTTGCGCTTCAAGCGGATCAAAATCACCCGCACCGCCAGCCGTCAAATCAACCAAAGCAGGCGGCTCAAACCCGCGTGAGACATTGCCATAAATCTGGGCGTTCTCGCGCGCTTGCCAGACGAAACCAACGCGTGGGCTCACTTGATCATAGGTCTCGCGGCCAAACACCAGGGCGCCATTGTTTTCCTCAAAGATGCCGTCGTTGTCGCGCGACGCCCAGTTATACTGGACCGTTGCAATGAGGGTTAGATCGTCGATGACTGCCTTACTCACATTGAGATAGGCAAGGACGTTGGACGAATCCTGATCATTTTCTGTGCGTAAAAGCCCGCGTTCACCCGAGATATTCTGCCATGTGCGCGCTTGGTTGTCGCCCACATTGGCTTGGAAACCAAAGCTCCAGCCCAGGCCGAGCGGATTATCTTCAGCAAAGCCCTGAGCGCGGCCAAATAGGCCATATTCCCATTCTTCCTGATCAATAATGCCGGCAAAACGGGTAATGGCATGGTCGAGATTGCGATAGCTGAACCACACGCCGCCTTCCAGGGTCATGATGTCGAGCGATAGCACCGTTTTATTTGAAACCCGGATGACATCAAGATTGCGATCCCAGTCGTCATCTTCAGCGCTGCCGGCTAAGACGGTGATGGGCCCGCCGGGGAAAAACGGCCCAATTTCAACGGCAGGCTGGACTTGGCGCGGGTCTTCCATGGCTTGATCCAATGTTAGGCTGCCGGCAAGCTCAAAATTATCGCTCAGCGCGGTGATATAAAACCGCGTCTCTAGCCGATCGGACACCTCAATGCCGACGTTGGAAAACCCATAGACGCTATTGACATCGGAATGATCGCGAAAGCCCTGGCTGAATAGGCCGGTCACGCCTGCATAAAAATCTGTCTTCTCACCGGCATGGGCAACGCGTGCATTAAGTCTAAGGCTTTCAAAGCTGCCGCCTTCCGCGCGGAAGAAGTACGGGTCTTCAACCGTGCGGCCAGTGGGCGTGACCACATTGATGGCACCGCCTAAGCTGGCCGCCCCCACTTGCATGCCATTGGCACCCTTTAAGACTTCGAGATACTGGATCGATAGCGGGTCAATTTCCTGAAATTCGGTAGACCCGCTGGCCCGCGTAATCGGGACCCCATCGCGCAGCACGGTAATGCCGCGCCGCTCAAAGCCGGAGTTGAGGCCAGAGCCGCGAATGGAAATCCGGTTTTCGCGCTGCGCAGAGGTATCGGCAAACACGCCAGGCGTAAACACCAGGGTATCGCCAAGCGATTGGGCAAAGCCGTCGAGAAACTCAGAGGCTTCCACAAAGCCGATGGCGCCGGGAATCTCTTGCAGGCGCTGGCGCCGCTCATAGGCACTTGGCGCGGTTGGCGTACCAGAGTTTAAAGCCTCAACTTTAATGTCTTCAACATCAAGCAGGCGCTGGCCAATGCCTTGCGCGCGCACATCTGGGGCTAGGGCGGTGGAGGAAAATAAAACAGTAAACACAGCTGCGCTAAGGCAGCGAGAACGCGTCATCGTCATGGAGAGTCGCTTTCGAAAAATTAGGGGGTAGGCGTCGAAAGCGCAGCTGACAGGAATTCAGATTTGGTTTGAAATCAACTGCGCACTACAGGCACGCAGCAGGTGGTCCTTGTGGCGGTGCACCAGGCCAAGTGGGCGCGCCGGGATAATGCAAATACGTCGGTGCAGACATCTGGACCGGATGGATCGCAACAAAGCGTGCCGCAAACTGCATATCGGGTGTGCGCAAAGTATCAAAGCCAATGCAATCGCCGCAGCAATCATGCTTTTCAAGTTCACTGGATGCAGGCACGCTCACATCAAGCAGGACAATCTGGTGGGCATCTAAACCGCAGATGGTCATCGAAATATGCTCTGGGGTCATGGCAGACGCTTGCGCGTGCCACGTGCTCAGCAGCAACGTCAGCACGCTGATCAGCCGGATGCAATGTTGCAGTCGTCCTCGCATGGCGTCCCAGTTGCCTTAAAGCTTTGTAGGCGTCAATCACTTTTGCCTGATTGCAGTCGCACCTTAGACCGATTAAATATGGCAGAGCGATGTCAAACCCAAATCAAAGCCTGTCTGCATTAAATGACCGTAGCCGCGATATCTTTCGCCGCATTGTCGATTTGTATCTTGAAACCGGCGAGCCGGTTGGCTCGCGCACGCTGAGCCGCAAAGCTGCAGTATCCTTGTCGCCGGCATCGATCCGCAATGTCATGAGTGACCTGGAAGAACTTGGCCTGCTTGAAGCGCCGCATACATCGGCTGGGCGGCAACCCACCGAGCTCGGCCTACGGCTGTTTATCGATGGCATGATGCAAATTGGGGACCCGAGCCCAGAAGAACGCAGCGAGCTTGAAGCACGCTGTACAATCGACGGGACGACGCCTGCGGCAGTGTTGGAATCTGTTTCAACCGCACTGGCCGGCCTGAGCCAGGGTGCAGGCCTTGTGCTGGTACCCAAGCAAGAACTCAACCTCAAGCATATCGAGTTTGTCCCACTCAGCCCTGGCAAAGCGCTGGCCGTGTTGGTTGGGATGGATGGCGCGGTGGAAAACCGCGTGCTTGAGCTGCCGCTCGGGCTGCCGACCTCGGCGCTTGAAAAAGCGTCGAATTATCTTAATGCGCGCTTGCAAAACCGCTCGCTTGAAGAAGCACGAACGCAGATTATCGCCGAGATCACCAGCCGCCGCGCAGAACTTGATGATCTGACGAAGACAGTTGTGGAGCAAGGTATTGCCACCTGGACGGGCGAAGAAAGTGGGCTTGATCAGCTTATCGTGCGCGGCCGCAGCCAGCTTTTGAAAGACGTGAAAGCGATTGAAGATTTAGAACGTATTCGCCATCTGTTTGATGATTTAGAGGCCAAAGAAAACCTCATCCGCATCTTAGAAGTCGCAAAAGCGGGCGATGGTGTGCGCGTGTTTATTGGCTCTGAAAACAATTTGTTTTCACTTTCGGGTTCATCTGTCATCGCGCGTCCCTATATAAACGCGCAGGACCAGGTTGTCGGCGTGATCGGTGTGATTGGCCCAACCCGAATGAACTACGCGCGCATCTTGCCGATGGTCGACTTTACAGCCCAGCTGCTCGGTCGCTCCCTTGGTTAGGAAAGCGCTTTAATATGTGAAGAGAATGCCAGATGAGTGATAAGCCAGACGCGCAAGCTGCAAACACCGAAAGGCCAGAGCCGGAAGACGCAGCGGTGAACGCGGCAGAAGATGGCGCTGAAGAGGCCAGCGAAGAAAGCGCGCTTTCAAATCGTGTACTCAATTTAGAAACCGAGCTCGCCGACACCAAAGACCGTCTCATGCGCGCGGTTGCGGAGACGGAGAATGTGCGCCGGCGCGCGGAACGTGAAAAAACCGATGCACACAGCTATGCGGTGACGAAATTTGCGCGCGATCTGCTCAATGTGGCTGACAATCTACGGCGCGCGATGGAAAGCGCGCCGGAAGGCTCCCAAGATGACGACAGCCCTTTAAAAGGCTTTATGGCCGGGGTTGAAATGACCGAACGCGAACTCCTAAGCGCTTTTGAAAAACACGGCATCACCAAGCTTGATCCTCAAGGCGAGAAATTTGATCACAATTTCCATCAAGCGATGTCGGAAATTGAGATGGCAGATGTGGAAAACGGCAGCATTATTCAGGTGTATCAGCCCGGCTATGTGCTGAAAGATCGGCTGCTGCGCCCTGCCATGGTGGTTGTTGCCAAGGCTCCTAAACCCGCCAAGCCCGAAGCCGCTGAAGCCGCGCAAGACGGGATCGATAAAACCGTTTAACAAGCGCGTGCTGTTTCACAGCAATCTATAGCCCCGCGCCGGACGTATAAGGGCGCATGAATACTGATGTCCAAACGTCCGAACCAATCGGTGCGGCAACCAGCCAGAAGAGCCAAATCTTCGCGCTCTTTCTGGTTGTATTTATTTCTCTGCTTGGTTTTGGCATCGTGCTGCCAGTATTTCCGTTTTTCGGCACCATGGTCGGCGCCACGCCTGCGCAGATTACACTGGCCATGGCGGCCTATTCACTCGGCCAATTTATTGGCGCACCTGTCTGGGGGCAGCTATCCGACAAATATGGTCGCCGCCCAATTTTATTGGCCAGTCTCGCCGCATCTGCAGCAGCCTACATTCTCATGGCACATGCGACTGATATCTGGACATTGGGAATATCGCGCCTGATTGGCGGCTTAATGGCAGGCAATATTGCCGCTGCATTTGCCTATGTGGGTGACGTCACCGATGACACCACCCGGCCCCGCGCCATGGGATTGCTCGGCGCGGCCTTTGGTATGGGCTTTATATTTGGACCTGCTATTGGCGGCTTCATAGGCGGCGGCGAAGCTGATGCCGATAGTTTTTTATACATTGGCTATGTGTCCGCCTTTTTCACCATGATTGCGGCGTTTTGCACCTTTGCTTTTGTGCAAGAAAGCTTGACGCCAGAGCGCCGGCGCGCCGCCGCGGCGCAAAAGGGTACGCCATCAGCCTTCACCGCAGTAACACTGCTTAAAGCAAAGCCAATCGTGTTGTGGCTCACTGTATTGTCGCTCTTGGTGATCGGCGCGGGCTCTTTATTTGAGGCGACCTTCGCATTCTTTACTTCCGACCGCTTTGATTGGGGACCGCGCGAGATCGGCTTGTCTTTTGGTTTGCTAGGTGCCATTGCGGCTGTCACGCAAGCTGTTCTTGTCGGGCCATTGGTGCGGTTTTTTGGGGAAGCGCAAGTGATGTGTGGCTCGCTTTTGATCTATGCGGCCGGCACAGCAGGTATTGGATTTGCTACGAACGAGTTGCTATTGCCCATCGCGCTTATGTTCAATGCGCTTGGTATTGGGCTGTTTTCACCGGCTTATCAAAGCTATACTGCAGCCCAGAGCAATGATGCGGATCGCGGGCTTGTTATGGGCCTGACCCAGGCCGCCGGCAGCCTTGGCCGGGTGGTTGGTCCAGTGGCCGGCGGCATGCTCTATGCAGGCATTGGGCCTGCCTCACCATTTTATTCTGGCGGCGTGATCATGGTGGTGTCATTGCTGCTCGGCAGTTACACCGTTTGGCGCTATGGCGCGAAAGCACGCACCTGAAGGGCCTGCGCGGTGCGCACTAGTTGATTTTCGCATCAAACGACAGCGTTTGCCCGTCACTGAATGAAAATGTGAGTGGGATGATGCCGTCATTGGCGGCATCATTCTCAATATTAAACAGCATCAAATGATTGCTGCCGCGCTTGAATATCAGGTCGCCGGCAGGCTGGATTTCTAAACTGTCCACACGCACCATCTTGGCAATCGTGCCGTCGCGCTCGATGATATGCATTTCTATGCGGCCCACTTCAGGCGAAGACACTGCGCGCAGGGCAGCGCCGCTGGGCCCTGTAATCACCCCATAGCCTGCCGCGGGTCGGCCTGGCGCTAAGTTCATAACCACTTCAAAGGTATCTATAGCAAGACTGCGGCTTTCAGCCTTACTTTGGCTCATCGCACCAAGCTGCGCGCCTAACAGTACGGCACAGACACATCCAATTCGGCGATACGGCATTAAAATCTCCATGCAAAAAGGCCATCGGTGATGGGTTGTAGTCAGTTTTTCGCTCCTTATATACCTGCTTAACACGGCAAGCGCATGAACTTCTGTGCGATTGCAGCGAAACTTTGTCGCTACGGGGCTCCAAGGCGGCAAATGCCGTTTAACCATCGACGCATTAAAAGCGACTAAGGAATAGGATATATCCCATGGGGAAAGTGATTGGAATTGACCTCGGCACCACCAACAGCTGCGTGGCGCTGATGGATGGCTCGAAGCCAAAAGTCATTGAAAATTCAGAAGGCGCGCGCACCACGCCGTCCATGGTCGCCTTTACCGAAGATAGCGAACGTCTGGTCGGCCAAAGCGCCAAGCGCCAAGCAGTGACCAATCCAAACAACACGCTGTTTGCAATTAAGCGCCTTATCGGCCGCACCTTTGACGACCCGATGACGAAAAAAGATAAGGACATGGTGCCTTATTCCATTGTCCGCGCCGACAGCGGCGATGCCTGGGTTGAAGCGCATGGCGAAAAATATTCACCCAGCCAGATTTCCGCCTTCATTCTGCAAAAGATGAAAGAAACGGCTGAAGCCTTTCTTGGTGAAACGGTTGATCAAGCGGTAATCACGGTTCCTGCCTATTTTAATGATGCACAGCGCCAAGCCACAAAAGACGCTGGCAAGATTGCCGGCCTTGAAGTGTTGCGGATTATCAACGAGCCGACGGCAGCAGCACTTGCTTATGGCCTTGAGAAAAATGACGGCAAAACCATCGCCGTTTACGACCTTGGCGGCGGCACCTTTGATGTGTCGATCCTAGAAATTGGCGATGGCGTGTTCGAAGTGAAATCCACCAATGGCGACACATTCCTTGGCGGTGAAGACTTTGACAATCGCATCATCGAGTTTTTGGCCGATGACTTTAAAAAAGACAAAGGTATCGACCTCAAAAACGACAAGCTGGCTCTGCAGCGACTTAAAGAAGCCGCTGAAAAAGCCAAGATCGAACTGTCGTCGTCCACTCAGACAGAAGTCAATCTGCCGTTTATCACGGCTGACCAATCGGGCCCGCAACACCTTAACGTCAAGCTGACCCGCGCGAAGTTAGAATCGTTGGTTGCCGATCTGGTGCAACGCACGCTTGAGCCCTGCAAAAAAGCCCTTAAAGATGCTGGCCTGAACGCCAGCGATATTGATGACGTTGTGCTGGTGGGTGGTATGACCCGGATGCCGAAAATCACCGAGGTCGTGAAAGAGTTCTTCGGCAAAGAGCCACACAAAGGCGTCAACCCCGATGAAGTGGTCGCCATGGGCGCCGCCATTCAAGCCGGCGTGCTGCAAGGAGACGTGAAAGACGTTCTATTGCTTGACGTTACGCCGCTCAGCCTGGGCATTGAGACTTTAGGCGGTGTGTTTACACGCCTTATTGATCGCAACACGACGATCCCGACGAAGAAGAGCCAGGTTTTTTCGACCGCTGAGGACAATCAAAATGCGGTGACCATCCGGGTGTTCCAAGGTGAGCGCGAAATGGCCGCCGACAATAAATTGCTTGGCCAATTTGATTTGGTTGGCATTCCGCCCGCGCCGCGCGGCGTGCCGCAAGTGGAAGTGACCTTTGATATTGATGCCAACGGCATCGTCAACGTGTCCGCAAAAGACAAAGGTACTGGCAAAGAACAGCAGATCCGCATTCAAGCCTCCGGCGGCCTGAGCGATGACGATATCGACAAAATGGTCAAAGATGCCGAGACCCATGCGGAAGAAGATAAAAAGCGCCGCGCTGTCGTTGAAGCGAAAAACCAAGCGGAAAGCCTGGTACACTCCACAGAAAACCAGCTGTCTGAGCATGGCGATAAAGTGGATGCCGAGACGAAATCAGGCATCGAATCGGCCGTTACGGAGCTAAAGACCGCACTGGAAGGCGATGACGCGGAAGACATTGCGGCAAAAACGCAAAGCCTAGCGCAAGTTGCCATGAAGCTGGGTGAAGCTATCTACAAGGCGGAACAAGAATCCGCTGGCGATGATGTGGAGCCAGGCGCAACCGCTGAGGACGATGTTGTCGATGCTGACTTTGAAGAAGTCGACGACGATGAAAATCAGAAAAGCGCCTAAGGCGGATTAACTCACCATTACGCGCCTGCGCCGCTCTTTGTAAAGAGCGCGCGGGCGCGGCAGTATTTTGGGCACACGCGTGGAAAAAGAAGACTATTATCAGCTGCTTGGCGTCGGCCGGGATGCCGATGAAAAGACGCTTAAATCCGCGTTTCGCAAGCTTGCCATGCAATACCACCCGGACCGCAACCCCGGGGACAATGTGGCTGAACAAAAGTTCAAAGACATTGGTGAAGCCTATGACGTCTTAAAAGATCCCGAGCGCCGGGCGGCCTATGACCGCTATGGCCATGCGGCGTTTGAGCAAGGCAGCGGCGGTCCGCGCGGCGGCGGCGGTTTTGATGCCGGCGCCTTCTCAGACATTTTTGATGACTTGTTTGGTGATTTCATGGGCCGCGGCGGTGGCGGCGGGCGCGGCCGTTCGTCCGCACAGCGCGGGGCAGACCTGCGCTATGATATCGAAATCAGCTTAGATGAGGCGTATAGCGGCGCTAGCAAGTCGATCAAAATTACCACCGCAGTCACCTGCAAAACCTGCAACGGCAGCGGCGCGCGTGCGGGCTCTAGCCCGCAAACATGCGCCACCTGCGGCGGCATGGGTAAAGTGCGCACCAACCAAGGCTTCTTCATGGTCGAGCGCACCTGCCCGACCTGCCAGGGCACCGGCCAAGTGATTGCCGATCCGTGCCTGGATTGCAGCGGCACCGGTTCGGTCCAGCAAGAAAAATCGCTGCAAGTTAATATCCCCAAAGGCGTTGAAACCGGCACACGCATTCGGTTGTCAGGTGAAGGCCAAGCGGGCACGCGTGGTGGCCCGCCCGGCGATCTTTATCTGTTTGTAACGGTTGCACCGCACCCAGTGTTTGAACGCGACCGCGAGCTTATTTTATGCCAAGTGCCGCTGCCACTGACGACGGCAGCGCTAGGCGGGGAAATTGAGGTGCCGACGATCGAGGGTGGCCGCGCGAAAATAAAAATCCCCTCAGGCACGCAAAGCGGCAAGCAGTTTCGCCTGCGCGGCAAAGGCATGCCGACCATCTCCGGCGGGCCGCTTGGCGATATGATCGTACGCGCGAATGTGGAAACACCGGTCAACTTGACCGCACGGCAAAAGGAGCTGCTGGAAGAATTTGCAGACATTGACCGCGAGGAAAGCGGCCAATCTTCGCCGCAATCGGAAGGCTTTTTTGCCCGCGTGAAGGAGCTGTGGGAAGACCTCACTGATTAATCCGCATTTTCTCTGCATTTTTAGCTAAGCTACTGCGCATGGCGGCGCTTAAGCGCGCAATATATGCATCTTTAAACGCAGGATAAAAAGACGATGATAAAAATAGGCGTTCTTGGTATTGCAGGCCGTATGGGCCAAGCCATTATGGCGGAAATTTTTGACCGCGAGGGTGCGCAATTTGCCGGCGGCTGCGATAGCCTAGACCACCCGCGCATCGGCGAGACATTACGTCATCCGGCTACCGGCGAAGCGCTCGACCTTGTCATCGGCAATACACCCGCTGAACTTTTTTTAATCAGCGATGTGCTGATTGATTTTTCCGCGCCCGACGCCTTGGAGGAACATCTTGTCCTTGCCGCCGGCCAGCAAAAACCCCTCATCATCGGCACCACAGGCCTCAATGCGCGGCACCATTCCCTGATTGATGACGTCGCCCAGCAGGTGCCCATCATGCAAGCCGCTAATACCAGTATGGGCGTCAACCTACTGGCCAAGTTGGTGGCAGACGCCGCCGCCGCGCTGGATGACAGCTGGGACATTGAGATCCTGGATATGCACCATCGGGCCAAGGTCGATGCACCCTCCGGCACAGCGCTTCTGCTCGGCGAAAAAGCCGCCGAAGCGCGCAGCCAAGATGCCAGCGCCTTTACCCTGTCGCGCGAGGGCAATACTGGCCCGCGAGAAACCGGCACCATCGGCTATGCCACGCTGCGCGGCGGTGATGTGGCGGGTGAACACAGCGTCATCTTTGCCGCTGGCGCGGAACGGCTAGAACTGTCGCACAAAGCAACCGACCGCCGCATCTTCGCCGGCGGGGCCGTGACCGCTGCCCAGTGGATCCATGGACTGCCAGCGGCGCGCTACACCATGGAGGATGTGCTGGGGCTGCGGTGAGCCTTGTGTAACGCCCCGCGCATGAGCAACCTGATAAAAACGCTCGGCTCGCTGTACAACCATGCTACTGGTACCGAAGTATGCCCAACCGCCTGCTTGAGGCACGCAGGCGCTAACCAACCCATCAACCTTTGGTCTGACCCTCAGAGCAATAACCCGGTCCGAGTGCCACGCAACCGACCAACTTACTTTAGTGCTTTTCACCAAACAGTACCGGCACCCGCCGAAGGTGGGCAGAGGACCATAGGGCGGGTCCTAGTCGTTTAGACGGAATTGTCAGCGCTTATGTTTCGCGATTCATTAAAGAGTTATTTGATATATATGCTGTGCAGCGCATCAGGAACTCACGCTGTTGTGTTGTCATATCGCACTTTGACTGTTGGGTAACGTATATGATTTGCAGAAGGCGCAACCTGATTTTCGTCCACATCCCAAAATGCGGTGGCTCTTCATTGGAGAACATGCTCTGGCCAGGGCCCAAAGAAAACCGGACAACGGACGATCTATGGCATGGCTTTATCGATAAATATAACAACCAGTACCAAACCGGTGGGTTGCAGCACCTTACAGCGCAGTTGATTCGGCAGGTTGTTGGCAAAGATGTGTTTGACGCCTGCTATCGGTTTACGATTTGCCGCGATCCGATTTCACGATCAATTTCGCAATATAATTACCTGTCGTCACGCGGTGACCTTGTGAACTTCTTGCACCTTCCCAAGCGTTATTCCTTTGATCATTATCTTGATGCGATTTGTAAGTATACGCATGTCCAGTGGACACCCCAGGTTGACTTCATTTTGGATCAGGATGGTTCACCCCTTGCTGATGTTTTCAAACTAGAAGACATCGCCAAAGATTTTGCCGCAATGGCACAGAAACTGGGTTTAGATGCCACTGAGATGGTACATGAAAATAAAGGCAAAACGCGCCAAGGATTGAAGACCATGCTGCGGCTGAAACCACGTGCTCTTACGCGGCAAAAACTGACCCGTGAACAGCATGAAAAGCTGTGCGCTTTTTACAAGGATGACTTTAGTTTTCTAGGCTATTCAACCACGTTTGCCGGCGCATCATAAAAAACACATACGCGCGGCACTTGCGGGGAAAATAGTCACCTTTGGCCACGGATTTGCATTGCCGCCGCGTCCGCAGTTTAGCGCGCCACCAGTACCCACTTTTAGTACATGCGCTTCGGATCCTATCGAAAATGCCACGCGACCAAGGGAAACTGGCAATATTGGCTAAATGATAGAAGATGTACCGGGGCTACCATGTGGTGCTGGCTCGACGCAGCGGCATACGCCCCGCAAGCCCTCAAAGCAGCCCGCCAGCCTCTCATGTGCTTAGGCGCGAGCGCGGCGGCGATGGTGCCGGTGAGCACAGCCTTACCTTTGCTGCTGGCGCAGAACGGCAAGACCTGTCGCACAAAGCCACCGACCGCCGCACCTTCGCCCGCAGCGCAGCTGACCCTTGGATTGCAAGCAACGCGCTACACCCGGGAGGATATATTGGGGCTATGGTGAGATTTACGTATGCGATGTGAGCAGAAAACAACCTGATTTAACATGCGCAAAATAGGTTAGTAGAGATTACAAACCAATCCATGAAAGATGCCGCGCGTATCCAACCCCAAAACCCAAAGAAATCACACGCCTAACGTGCTAGAAAACGATATGTGCGGTTGAGGGACCGCGCTTATTATTTTTATGGTGCGATCCCCCAACCACGCCCTTAACGCCGCGGCGTTAAAGCTCGCTTTGGCCCGGCCGGTGTTGCCGTGTCCGGCGCACGCCCCGGGGGCGCATCGGGCTGAACCGGTGCCTGGATTGGTGTCGTGAGACGAAACACGCCATAAAGGTCGATGAAGGCCAAAACATCACGCCACCGCGCAGCCACGTGCTCTAGCGCGTCAGGATCGGATTGGGCGCTTTCCAGCGCCGTTTTGAGCTCTATTGTCTGCGTCATCACCCCTACTCCTGTCATCCAAGGTGTGAGCGGACTATATCGGTATGCACTGCACTATTCCTGTCACGTAGTTCCATGACAGGATCGAGCTATGACAGGGAGCGTAATAACCTATAATAAGGTCGTAGAGCCATACGCCATTAGGCAATACTGCCATGGTAGCAATAGACAGCGCGAGACCGGCATGAGCGGATCCGCCAGCCGGAGCGCCCGTTGTTTACTACTTAAATGGCAAGAATGCAGATTGCAGCGTTTCAGACAAACGCTTACGTGCGCTTGCTAGAACAACTTGATTGCATGCGTAAAACGCCTCCTCAAGCCGCCTCGCGGCTATCCACAATTTCCACAATATCCGCCATGATCTGCGTCAGATCAAAATCCTTGGGCGTGTAGATTGCGGCGATGCCTGCCGCTTTGAGCGTATCCTCGTCTTCTTTGGGAATAATGCCGCCGATGATGACGGGGATGTAGCCGAGGCCGATGTCCCGCATCCTTTGCATGACGTCTTGCACGAGTGGCACGTGGCTGCCGGAGAGGATGCTTAAACCCACGACGTGGACGCTTTCTTCTAGGGCCGCATTGACGATTTCTTCTGGCGTGAGGCGAATGCCCTCGTAGACTACGTCCATCCCGCAATCACGCGCGCGCACGGCGATTTGTTCGGCGCCATTGGAGTGACCGTCAAGCCCAGGCTTGCCGACCAGGAATTTAATGCGGCGGCCAAGCTTGGCGGAGACCTGATCGACGCGGGCGATCACTTTATCAATGCCAGCTGCCGTGCCGGCGGAAACGGCGGCGCCGACGCCGGTGGGCGCACGGTATTCGCCAAAGTTGCGGCGCAGGCACGCGCCCCATTCACCAGTCGTTCCGCCCGCTTTGGCGAGTGCGATGGACGCAGGCATGATGTTGGTGTAGGATTTTGCAGCTTCTTCCAAGTCGGCCAGCGCTTTTTCAACAGCGCCTTGATCACGCTGCGCGCGCCAGGCGTCGAGCCGGGCGAGCTGTTCAGCTTCAGCGGCTTCATCAACCACCATGATACCGCCGTCATCACTCGCCGTGAGCGGGCTGGGCGCTGAATCTTTAAATTTGTTCACCCCGATGACCGTTTGCGCGCCGGTCTCGATATCGCCCAGCCGGTCCGTGTTGGACCGCACCAGCGCCGATTTCATGTAGCTGGTTTCAATGGCCGCAATGGCGCCGCCCATAGCATCAATTTTTTCAAGTTCTGCCAATGCTTCGGCCTTGAGTTCATCGACCTTCGCTTGCACAACAGGGCTGCCATCAAACAAATCACCATATTCGAGGAGGTCGGTCTCAAACGCGACCACTTGTTGCAGGCGCAAAGACCATTGCTGGTCCCAAGGGCGGGGCAGACCAAGCGCCTCGTTCCATGCCGGCAGCTGGACAGCGCGGGCGCGCGCATTTTTTGACAAGACGACCGCCAGCATCTCGACCAGAATACGGTAGACATTGTTCTCCGGTTGCTGCTCGGTTAGGCCCAGCGAATTGACCTGAACGCCGTAGCGAAAGCGCCGGTACTTCTCTTCCTTAACGCCGTAGCGCTCCTGACAAATATCATCCCACAGTTCGCAAAACGCACGCATTTTGCACATCTCGGTAATGAAGCGAATGCCTGCGTTCACAAAGAAGGAGATGCGGCCAACAACTTTTTCAAAGGTTGCATCATCGACTTGGCCGCTGGCTTTCACTGTATCCAGGACAGCAATCGCGGTCGCCAGCGCAAAGGCGAGCTCTTGTACCGGCGTGGCGCCGGCTTCCTGCAGATGATAGCTGCACACGTTGGTGGGGTTCCAGCTCGGCATCTCATTCACGGTGAAGCCAACCACGTCACTGATCAGCCGCATCGAGGGTTCCGGTGGGAAGATGTAGGTACCGCGCGACAGATATTCCTTAATAATATCGTTTTGCACGGTGCCTTTGAGTTTCGAACGATCAGCGCCCTGCTCTTCAGCAACAGCGATATACAGCGCCAATAGCCACGGCGCCGTGGCGTTGATGGTCATGGACGTATTCATCTGCTCGAGCGGGATCTGATCAAACAGGGTACGCATGTCGCCCAGATGGCAAATCGGTACGCCGACTTTGCCCACTTCGCCGCGGCTGAGCACATGATCGCTGTCATAGCCGGTTTGCGTTGGCAAATCGAAAGCAACAGACAGCCCGGTTTGCCCCCGGCTGAGGTTTGTGCGGTAGAGTTCATTCGACGCTGCGGCAGATGAATGGCCAGAATAGGTGCGGATCAACCACGGCCGGTCGCGCTGTAGCGGCTGCGTTTTCAATCCGTTTTCACTCGCATTTCCCGACATTTTTTACTCCCTTTCACCAGCGGCCAGTCTTATCCATACCGTCCTGGGACACTTGCGCCTCAAAACGGCACACCATCCACGTGTTGTCATTTTATATGCTTAATGCATTAACTTTTATATTTTAATTTCTTCCTAGACGACTAGAGAGAAATAATATATCCCATTGTGCATTGCAACACATAAGCAGCGCTGCGTTGGATGAACAGTACGGCTAAAGTACTAGATTGTTCCTGACGCGGCGTTAAAACTTTTTCGTTATGAATAGTTAAGTTAAATTCATACGAAGAACAGGATGGGAGATTAGGCCATGGCCCCGAGCGCCACTTTAACCGCGGTTGCAGAAGTACCCCAACAGAGCTGGGACGCTGAAAAAAAAGACCTTTATGAGGTTGGTGAGATTCCGCCACTGGGCCATGTGCCAAAACAAATGTATGGTTGGGTGCTGCGCAAAGAGCGTCATGGCAATCCCGATACGGCGCTGCAAGTCGAAGTGATCGACACGCCAGACATAGACCCCGATGAAGTGTTGATTTTGGTGATGGCCGCCGGGGTCAATTACAATGGAGTATGGGCGTGCCTGGGCCAACCGGTATCAGTGTTTGATGGTCACAAACAGCCCTATGCCGTGATCGGATCGGATGCGGCTGGGATCGTCTGGAAAATCGGCAGCCGCGTGAAACGCTTTAAAGTCGGCGATGAGGTTGTTGTGCACTGCAATCAAGACGATGGTGATGACGAAGAGTGCAATGGCGGCGACCCCATGAACAGCCCAAGCCAACGCATTTGGGGTTATGAAACAGCGCAAGGCTCGTTTGCCCAATTTGCAAAAGTGCAAGCGCGGCAGCTGATGCCGCGGCCAAAGCACCTCACGTGGGAAGAATCAGCCTGTTATGTGCTCACGCTGGCAACGGCATATCGCATGCTGTTTGGCCATCGCCCGCACATTCTGCGACCGGGCCACAACGTTCTTGTTTGGGGTGCGTCAGGGGGCATCGGGTCCATGGCCGTCCAGCTGTGTGCAGCGGCGGGAGCGAATGCAATCGGTGTGATCTCTGATGAATCCAAACGCGATTTTGTGCTGTCACTGGGCGCAAAAGGTGTCCTGAATCGGAAGGACTTTGATTGTTGGGGGCAATTGCCCCCGGTGACCGATGCAGCGGTCTATGGCGACTATTCCAAGCGCGTACGCAAGTTCGGCAAGGCGATCTGGGATATTACCGGCAAAGGCAATGATGTTGATATGGTGTTCGAGCACCCCGGTGAAGCAACCTTCCCTGTCTCAGCCTTTGTGGTCAAGCGCGGCGGCATGGTCGTGTTCTGCGCGGGCACGTCCGGCTTTAATATTACGTTTGATGCGCGCTTTGTGTGGATGCGGCAGAAACGCATCCAAGGCAGCCACTTTGCAAACCTGAAACAAGCCAGCCAGGCAAACCAACTTGTGGTGGAACGCCGCATTGACCCCACAATGTCTGAAGTGTTTTCTTGGAATGATATTCCGCGTGCACATATGAAAATGCTGGCAAACGAGCACAAGCCGGGAAATATGGCTGTACTCGTCTCGGCAAAGCTGCCAGGTATGCGCACGATTGAGGACGCAATAGATGCCGGTAATCGCTAGTCGGTTGCCGGCCCAGCGGTCGGCGTTGGTTTGATATTTTTGGCGACAGGTTTTTTTAGAGTTCAGGAGAGAGTGATATGGCAACCCAGGTAAAAGAGATCCGCATCGCAGATACGCTCATCGGCTGCTGCGCAAATGCCGCAACAGCGGCGGAAACGCTTGTCGAGCGGGTTCGCATTGCACTGAAAAACAAAGTTACGGTAGATGGCCGTGTGGACCGTAAAGCACTCGAAGCAGAGCAGCGTGCTGCACATGGCTATGCCTGGTATGCTACCTACGCCGAAGCCCTAAAACAAATGGTCAACTGGGCCGAGGCCTTAGACGCAGACGGCAAGTTTGGCCGCCTTGAGCAACTCATTTTAGAAGTTGGGTTTGGCGAATATCTTTCGCAATTGGAAGGCGGCGTCGCCATGAACCAAGGCGAGATTGTGCGCCCGCTTGATCTTGGCCTGAGTTGGGACGATGTCAAAGCCTTTGTCACCGATGACGTGCATCACCTGCAGCAGCGCGCTGCAGACACCGCAGTGCGCCGCGAACTGGCCGGATTTATTGGCGATTCCCTCGACAATGGGTCTTTTGGCAATGTAGGGCTCGACGACACCATGGAGATGATTGCCGATCAGTTCCGCCGCTACGTCGATGATAAAATCACCGCCGACGCGCACGAATGGCACCTCAAAGATGAACTCATACCCATGTCGGTCATCGAAGAGATGGCGGAAATGGGTGTGTTTGGCCTAACAATCCCAGAAGAATTTGGCGGCGCAGGCATGGGCAAGATGGCCATGTGTGTGGTCTCTGAAGAGCTCAGCCGCGGCTATATTGGCGTTGGCTCACTTGGCACCCGCTCTGAAATCGCAGCCGAGCTGATTTTGTGCGGCGGCACGCAACAGCAAAAAGAGCAATGGCTTCCAAAACTGGCCAGCGCGGAAATTCTGCCCACAGCCGTGTTTACTGAACCTAATACGGGTTCTGATCTCGGTTCGCTGCGCACCCGTGCGGTGAAATCAGAGGATGGTGAAAGCTATAACATCACGGGCAACAAAACCTGGATCACGCATGCCGCGCGCACGGATGTGATGACGCTGCTGGCACGCACAGACCCCAATGCGCCTGGCTATAAAGGCTTGTCGATGTTCCTCGCGGAAAAGCCGCGCGGCGATTGCGCACATCCGTTCCCCGCTGACGGTATGACCGGCGGCGAAATTGAAGTGCTGGGCTACCGCGGCATGAAAGAATACGAGCTGGGCTTTGATGAATTCAAAGTGAAGTCAGAAAACCTGCTTGGCGGCGAAGAGGGTCAAGGTTTCAAACAGCTGATGGCAACCTTTGAGAGCGCGCGCATTCAAACCGCTGCGCGCGCCGTTGGTGTCGCCCAAAACGCGCTCGAACTGGGTCTGCGTTATGCGCTGGATCGCAGCCAATTTGGCAAATCCATTTATCACTTCCCGCGCGTCGCCGACAAACTCGCGTGGGCGGCTGTTGAAATCATGATGGCGCGGCAGCTGACCTATTTTTCCGCGCGCCAAAAGGATTCTGACAAGCGCTGCGATGTGGAAGCTGGAATGGCGAAATTGCTGGGTGCGCGCGTTGCCTGGGCGACGGCGGACAATGCCTGCCAAGTGCATGGCGGCAATGGCTATGCGCTAGAGTATACAATTTCTCGCGTGTTATGTGACGCGCGTATCTTAAATGTGTTTGAGGGTGCTGGTGAAATCCAAGCCAATGTTATTGCAACACGCTTGTTAAGCAGCGGCGCCAACTAAAGCGCATCAAGTTTAAGGCGCAGCAGCGGCAACATTCCCTAAAAGTGTTGCCCGCCTTGGCTTTTTGCGCCGGCCCTTTAACGCGCTCAGCGTCGCTAGTGCGACAGCACCAGCGGCCAACCCAACGGCGATGAGTGGGAGCGGCGCCAGTGCCGCCAAGACAATGCTCGCGGTTGCCAACGCCCAATGGCCATAGACACCAAAAAGCATCATGTTCAGTTTTGATGTCGGATGCCCGGTGCTCTGGCGCAAGATGAAGACGAATGGCAGAACCGCAAGGAGGATTGATGCTATCGTGGCCGCTTGGCTTGCGGCAGAGAGCAGCACCATGCAAAGCCAAAAAACGGCAATGATAAGGATCTGCGCCGACGGTGCGTGAATGCTGTTGGTGAGTTTAATGCCAACAAAAGCATGCGCGCGTTCAGCCATATCAAAGCACCCTGCGGCAAGCAGCCCGATCGCCAGACTCGCCCACGTCAACTGCAAATACGCGCATGCAATCATACCGACACCAAGCAAGGTGCCAACATAGCGCCATTCCGTCTGCGTCATACCAAGCCGGTCAAACACCAGCTTTTGCAGGTTAAGCAGCGATCTCGGCCTGATCAGCCCATCAAGTCCAGGCGCAGCAGCCCAAACCTGCTGCAGGGCGCGGTGCGCCGCTGCGTCATCGGTGCGGGGCAGCAGCGCCGCTTTTGCGCGGCCAGCATAAGGCACGGTGTCCACTATGCTTGATTTTATCGCATGGCCGGCCTGGGATGGCCGCGTAAAAAGCGCTGCCCGCGTGAACTGAATTTGAAACGGCGCCCAACCGCTGGTCTCACCGCGCCGAAATTTAGATAAAGCGGCGGCGGCATCGCCAGCATCGACATGAATTGCCGCAAGCGCATCACCGACTTTAACCCCGCAGTTGAGCTGTGCGGCCAGGCTGCACAGAGCAGCGCACTCAAACAGCACATCAGCGCGCACCAGGATAACGCTCGCACCGGGTGGAATTTCTCCAAGCCCGGTAATCAGTTCAATTCCAAGATGACTTAGCTGGCGGCGCAAGCGCTCCGCATTCTCCGCTATCCAGACCGGTGTTGACGGCTCACCCAAGCCATCGACCAACGCGCATATTGATGCGGGTGTGGCTAAAGCGGGTCTCGAACGTGTCACATTTTCGGCGGCATTGGCTCGCATATCAGCACTCTTGGTGTGTCTGCACCGCCTCACAATAGGAATCGACCGATTTGAAAACAAGCGCGAATGCTTGGCTCTGCAGAAACGGCGTGGCTGCGCTGGGTTACACGGCGCCACCATTTGCTTTGCTGCAACAGAGCTTGAACCCAGCACGCTTGCCGCCTAACATCACGACACGTCAATGGTAAGAGACATCATGCAAGACGCTATTTTAGCGACGCCGCAGCTCGATATTGAAATCACTGCGTGTGACAAAACCGGTGGGCGACGGGTGTTTTTTCATGGCGACCTCGTCGTTGCGACGAGCACGACAGCGCAGCGCGCACTCGACCGTTTGGAGGTTGGCAAGCAGGAATTTATCTGCCTGCAGCTTGATCATGTGGAGCGTTTCGATACGGCGGGCGCATGGCTCATCTATAAAACCATGCGCGATTTGCGCTTTGATGGCGCGGTTATTTCCTATGGCGGCGCAACACAAGCGCAAGAAACGCTGATTGAACAAGCCCTGGTGCATGATGCACCGTGCGCAATTTCTCCGCCACAGCTGAATTCGGTGCTGGCGCAAGTGGAAGACGTAGGCGAAGCGACAGTGACGATGGCCGAAAACCTTGGCCAGTTTCTATCATTTCTTGGCCTCGTGTTGTTGCGATTGGTGCAAGCCAATATCAGCTTGGGTGTCTATATGCTGCGCTGGCCGATATCGGTCTTTAGCGGTCGGCGCATGCCTCCGCCGCGCCTGCGCGTCACATCACTGGTGCACCATATGGAAACGACAGGCCTGCGCGCCACACCCATTATTGGGCTGATCTGTTTGCTAATCGGCGTGGTGATGGTCCAACAAGGGGCCTATCAATTGCGGCAATTCGGTGCTGAAGTCTTTGTCGTCAATCTGATTGGCATCTCCGGCCTGCGCGAGCTTGGGGTGCTGCTTACGGCGATTATGGTTGCCGGCCGCTCTGGCTCGGCCTTTACCGCGCAAATTGGCAGCATGAAGCTCAATGAAGAAATTGATGCTATGCGCACCATTGGCCTTGATCCGATTGAAACGCTTGTCATCCCACGGCTTTTGGCGCTGTTTATCATGTTGCCGCTGCTCACTTTTTTTGCTGATATCATGGTTCTGGTGGGCGGTGGCTTGCTCTCCTGGGTGTCGCTTGGCATCACCCCAAAAGCTTTTATCAACCAACTGAATGACGCAGTCTTATGGACGGACTTCGCCGTTGGCATCATCAAAGCGCCCGTCTTTGCCATCATCATCGCGGTTTCAGGGTGCTTTAATGGGATGTCTGTCGGCGGCGATGCAGCAAGTGTCGGCAATCGAACCACCAGGGCCGTTGTTGAATCCATCTTTTTCGTGATTGTGATCGACGCGTTTTTCGCCATCTTATTCACCGCGGTGGGCTGGTAGTCTCCCATGACGGACACGATCGAGTATGCGATAGAGATCAGCGGCCTGCGCACGCAGTTCGATGATTTTATCGTCCATAATAACCTCGACCTACGCGTCAGATCAGGTGAGATTCTCGGTGTCGTGGGTGGCTCGGGAACCGGCAAAAGCGTGTTGCTGCGTACAATTATTGGGCTGAATAAGCACACCCAGGGCAGCATCAAGGTTTTCGGCCAAGATACGCACCAGCAAAGCGCTGAAACACTCAAAACACTGCGCGAAAACTGGGGTGTTTTGTTTCAAGATGGTGCGCTGTTCACCTCACTTACTGTTGCCCAGAACGTACAAGTCCCGCTGCGTGAGTACTATGCCATGCCGCAGCACCTGATGGATGAAATTGCAGCCTATAAAATCTCCATGGCGGGGCTACCGCCCGATGCCGGGCCGAAGTTTCCATCGGACTTGTCGGGCGGTATGCGCAAGCGCGCTGGACTTGCCCGCGCACTGGCGCTTGACCCAAAAATTCTATTTTTAGACGAGCCGACTGCAGGCCTCGACCCAATTGGCGCCGCCGCTTTTGACGCCCTGATTGTTCGCCTGAAAGAGACATTGGGGCTTACTGTTTTTCTCGTGACCCATGATTTAGACACATTGCATGCGACATGTGACCGGGTGGCCGTGCTTGCCGATAAGCGGGTTCTGACGATTGGCACGATGGAAGAAATGATGGCTTTTGATCACCCATGGGTTACAGAGTACTTCCACGGAGTGCGGGCGCGCGCAGCGCTGCCCAATGCGCATGAAGCGCCAATGAGCCCCGTTGTTTAAGTTGTACACCACGGCAGCAAAGAGCTAGACAGCACACCGCATTATGGAAACTCGCGCGCATCACCTTTTGATTGGTATTTTTACGCTGGTCTCTGTCGGCGCTCTGGTGGGCTTTGTGGTCTGGCTAGCGCGGCTCGATATAGACAGGGAATTTGATACCTATAAGATCTTTTTTACTGATTCTGTGGTGGGCCTCAGCAAGGGAGCGTCGGTGCGCTATAACGGCGTGCCTGTGGGCTCTGTCAAATCCATCCAGCTGAACCGCGATGACCCAAGCAAAGTCCGCGTGTTGGTAGATATTGACGCCAGCGTACCCCTCACCCAAGGCGTTGAAGCAGAATTGGACATTCTCGGCCTCACGGGCGTGGCTTATATCGAGCTTAAAGGCGGGGACCCAAGCGCACCAGCAATTAAGCCGGGGCCCGGCGAAGACATGGCAACGCTCCCTGCGGGTCAATCTGCCTTGCAGGAGGTCTTTCGCGGTGCACCTGATCTTCTAAAAGAAGCAACACTTGCAGTGACGAAAATCAGCCAATTGCTGAATGATGACAACCAACGCGAAGTGGCGGGCATCTTAAAAAACGTCAACACATTTACCGCTGGGATGGCTGACAGCACGGATGAAATACAGAACATCATTAAAAACATGGATGATACCATCGAGGACTTTAGGGGTGCGGCGCGGGCAATCAATAAGCTGTCGGCCAGTGCAGAGCAGGTTTTAACCGAAGACGCGCAGATACTGCTTGATGAGGCCAAGGAGGCAATGCTACGGGCGCAAGACTTTATGCAGGAATTAAAGCAATCGGTGGATGAAAACCGAGGTAATATTAAGCAATTCACCCGGTCTGCATTGCCTGAGGCAACCCGGCTGATGACTGATCTGCGGCGCTTGACAAGCAGCTTGCAAACCGTTGCAGAGCGCATGGAAGATGGTCTTGGCTCAGCCTTTTTCCCAGAAAAGGTACCTGAATATGGGTCGAACTAACCGGCCTGCTAGCCTGCGCAAGGCTGCTTGCCATTGGCTGCGAGAGAGAACCTGCACAGGATGCTGGACGGTCTTTATGAGCCTAGCGCTCGCAGCGTGCGGGCCGCTCGTAGACCTAGGCGAAACGAATGCACCGCCGCCGCGCATCTATGATATCGCACCGCAGGGCCTAGACAGCACCAGCACAGCCGGGTTGGCCCGTCCTTTGGTTCTACTCATCGAAGAGCCTATGACCAGCGGCATCCTGGACCGAGAGCGCATCGCTGTTCGCTTTGAAAGCGGCGAAATACAATATTTAAGCGGCCTGCGCTTGGCTGATCGGCCGACACGCCTTGTGCGGCGCAGCCTGCAAAACCATCTTGCCGCCATTGATGGCCTGACGGTCCTTGGGCGCGGCGCGCTGGATGTACCGAGTGACTATCGCCTTAAGCTCTTTTTGCTGGATTTTCAAATTAACGCGGGCCCCGGCAATACCGAACAGACACGCGTGGCGCTTGATGCTTTATTGCTCAATGATCGTGGTGAACTCGTGAGCGTTGAGCGCTTTAAAATCGCCCAAGATATCCCGGCAGCACGCCCTGCGGCTGCGGTAGGAGGGCTACGCGATGGCTTAGCCGCCGCCGCAGAAGATATGCGGCGATGGCTATTAGAGACGCTGCAATAGCGCGTTTGTTCACTGCCATCTAGGGTCGTTCTAGCGCCAGTGTGTTCTGGCTCTACTGGGCTGATACAACCAGGCAGCCCTGCCCGGCAGCTTTCAGCGCGTCGCAAACGTGGCCTGCTTCAGAGCGGGTTTTAAAGCCACTGGCATATAGCCGATAAAAACTGCCGCGGTCTCCAAGATCGGCAAAGGCAACTTCTGGCGACAGGCTGTCGAGCACATCACTGTGCCGCTCTGCTAAGATAGGCCAGGCTTGGGTGGCTGTCTCTTGCGATGTGAACGAGGCAAGCTGCAGTTTAAATGCAGCGCTGACCGCTGCCACTTCTTCGCCCGCGCTGTCCAATGGCTCCAGCGGCAGATCATCGTCCATAAAATCACTGCTGGGCAGATCGCCCTCGGGGCTCATCGCCGGCGCTGACGCTGCGATCGCAGTAGCAGGCATCGGCGGTTCCTCCGATTTTGGAAACTGGACTGGCACGGAATTGGGCAAAGCTGACTTGGCTGTAACCAGGGTGAGAGACGCCTGGCGCGCTTCGGCAATTTGCGCTGCACTCAAATGCTTCAGCATCGACGTTTCCGCTTCCGCAGCTTCAGGTAGGCCAGCGCCAGCGGCTAAGCTCATCCACGCATAAGCGCGGGTCCAATCACGGCTGACGACATCACCGTTAAAAAACAGGACACCCAACATATATTGAGACCTGGCATCCCCATTGGTCGCCGCTTCCTGCCACCACGATACAGCTTTTTCCTGATCTTTAACGGCGCTGTTTTCAGAAAAGAAATAAAGCGTACCAAGGTTACCTTGAGCAGAGATATGGCCAAGCCGCGCTGCACGTTCGTAAAAGTCTTTTGCTTGGGCCATATCCGGTTCAACACCGCGTCCGAGCCGATAAACTTGGCCTAAATTAAACAGCGCGTTGGGATCGTTTTGCGCCGCCAATGGCACCCAATCTTGAATAGCGCCACTGAAATCGCCAGCTTCATATTTTGCAACACCAGACTTTACGTCTGCATGTGCAAGACCAGTAAGGCCGCAACTAATGAGGAGCGCCGCAAGCGCGGCCGAACGCGTGATTTTTAACTGCACCATAGAGATACTATCCTTACGCAAAACAAGGCTATCGCAGTGGTTTTCGTTACCGTCAAGACCACTCAGCCTTTATTACATGGTTTGACCGCCGCCTGCGTGAGCGTTGATCAATGTGCGGCACCATAGCGTGATTAAGCACAAATATTAAAAGCCTTTTTCTCTCAATTTGATCTAGTTTTTAAGGCCTTTTTAAGCCGCGTGAAACAGCTTCAGTGCGTAAATTCAATGTTAAAGAAGGCGGGCTGTCCATGCGTATCATCGCTTTTGCATCCCAAAAGGGTGGTTCAGGTAAAACCACCTTATCAGGCCACACCGCAGTTGCAGCGCAGCAAGCGGGCTTTGGTCCAGTTGTCCTGATTGATACCGATCCGCAAGGGTCGCTATCTGCATGGTGGAATGAGCGTGAACCGGATGTCCCCGCTTTTGCGCAGACCACTGTATCGCGTCTCGGCCAAGACCTTGAAGCGCTAGAACAACAGGGGTTCAAGTTGGCGGTTATTGATACACCGCCGGCGATTACCGTGGCAATCCAAGCAGTTGTTGGCGTTTCAGACTTAGTGGTCATCCCGACCCGGCCAAGCCCGCATGATCTGCGTGCTGCCGGCGCCACAGTTGAGCTGATTGAGCGCTGCGGCAAACCGCTGGTGTTCGTCGTGAACGCTGCAACATCGCGCGCGCGCATCACCTCAGAAGCAGCCATCGCCCTGTCGCAACATGGCACGGTTGCGCCGATCACCATTCATAACCGCACCGATTATGCGTCCAGTATGACCGACGGGCGGACCGTTATGGAGCTCAACGCCAACAGCAAGTCTGCCGCAGAAGTAGAGCAACTTTGGGAATATCTGGGCGAACGCTTAGAGCGCAGCTTCAGACGCAACGTTTTCTCACCGCGCGGCCAAGTCGTGCAGCAACCCCAGCGGCCAAGTTTCGGTCGCCGGCCAAATATTTTTGGGTCCACACAACCAATCGTAGGGGCACAGTAGCGTATGTCGAGTAGATTTAGATCAGCGCGCCCACTCAGCGCATCTCTTCTTGCTGTCAAAGGGTCCGCACGCCCAGCGCAAGGATCGGCGATTGATGCGGCAATTTATGGTGACGGTAACAACGTGGATACAACGGCCGACATGCCAGCGGCGCCGTCAGCGCCCGTGGCAGCCCCGGAGACCACGGCATCGCAGCCGGTGACGCAGAACGAGGCAACGCCGGCTCCAAAGCGAACTGCGCCGGCGCCGGCCCGAGCAGCAAACCAACACTTCGGTGGGCAGCGTGTATCAGAGCGATTTTTGGCAACGAAAACGCTGCCGACGCAATCACATGCTACGGCACAACCGAATGCTAAGGTGCAATCGACGCCAGCCGCAGACGTGCAAGCGAAACCGGACGCCGCGCCGCAGCGTGTGAAGACGGCGCGCAGAATGCCAGCGCAAACGAAGTCCGCCTCACCGCTAGACAACGGCAAAAAGGCAGCCTTCACGTTCCGCATTGCTGAAAGACAGCATTTACGCCTCAGGTTGCTCAGTGCGCATGAAAACCGCTCGTCTCAGAAAATCATGGAAGACGCGCTGGAGACCTATTTGGCGAAGCATGCACCCCACCCATCTGGGGAAAGCTGTGCGTGCTATGACCGGACTGGTGAGGCCTAACCTTTAAATTTGCGCGATATTAACCGGCCGCAGTGCATTCTTTCTGAGCAGCACTTGGCAGCGGGCGGCGTTTTAAACCCCATGAGAAATGGAATAGCTCATGCAGACCAATAAAATTTCCGGCGTTTTTAAAACAGCCGTGGCTCTTAGCGCCGTCTGTGTGCTGGGCGCGTGCGCGCGTGATGCAACAAGTGACTTTGGCTATGGCAGCCTTGACGCACTTGGAAACAAAACATCACTGGTGGACCTCGGTTATAGCGCAGCTGCGCAAGGCGATCATGCAACGGCGATCCAATATTTTCGCTCCGCGCATGCGAGCAACATCGCCTATGCTTTCTCTCGGCATGAGCCGCTGATCGGGCTTGGGCAATCGCTGCTTGCAATTGGCCAAAACGGCGCGGCAGCCAAAGTCTTTGTGAAAGCGGCGAATGCCGGTGGCGGCGCGCGCGCATTGCGCGGCCTGGCGCAGGCTCAGCTGTATTTGCAGCAGCCTGGCCTTGCGATCGAAACGGCACGCGCCGCTGTTCAAGAGGACCCCAACGACCCCAAAGCGCTGAGCATTTTGGGTGTTGCTATGGATGTTTATGGCGACCACCAAGGCGCAATGAGCGTGTATAGCGATGCGGCACGTCGGTTCCCTGGCAGCCTTGCCATCAAGTCCAATTATGGTTTGTCATTGGTGATGGCGGGCGATATTGAGGCGGGCATTGAGCAACTTGAAGAGGTGGTGCGTGATCCACGCGCTACGGCGCGCGATCGGCAGAACCTAGCAATGGCTTACGCCTTAGCGGGCGACATGGAGCGCGCCACTGCGCTGGCGGCTATAGATTTAGATGTGAGCGGTGTGCGCGCCAACCTGCTCTACGCGGATCTACTGCGCGCGAAAAGCCCGCGTGCGCGCTTTGCGTCTCTCATTATGGGCACCCGGTCGCCCAAGACAGACCTCACGCAGAATGCCAACGCCGTTTACCTCAAAGGCGACAATGCAGCTTGGGTCGAGGCGACAGTGCGCCGGCTCGTGCCGGTTGTGGAACCTGAAATGGTAACAGACGTACCGCCGCTTATGGATCCGACCGGCTGGGCCGTACAAATTGCTGCTTACCGCAAGCTTGAGCATCTCGCGCCGGGCTGGGCTTATCTGTCGGACAAATATGCATCCATTATTGGTGATTTGGAACCGCGTCGTTCGGAAGTGACGCATCCACCTGCTGCCAAAGGCCCAGTAGGCTTTTTCTACCGCCTGAATGCCGGGCCGTTGCGGAGCAAGGCTGAAGCGGATGACATTTGTCGCCAGCTTAAAGCGGCAGGCGCCCAATGCTGGGTGCGCCCGCCAACAGCAAGCGAAGGCCGATTGCCAGATGATGATCAAATGGCTGGCAACGCTGCAGAAGCTGCCATGCTGGCCAGCGGCGACTATAATGCCGTGGTCAATCAATTTGCGCGCGATGTCATTACTGGGTCAAAACCGCCAGTGGCTGATGCACCCTCTGGCCGGGTCAAAGCTGCACGCGCGAGTAACCCGAGTGGAGATGCATCGCAGCAATCAGCCAAACGAGAAAGTCCATCGCAACCGGATAATGTGGCGCTTGCCGCTGCACAGCAAAAAATACTAAACGCTGATAAGCAGCAGCCGGCGCGTATGGTAGCAGCTGCAAATGCGGCCCAAGGCAGTGCGGCTTATACCACCGTCGAAGCGAAGGAAACGCTAGATGCTTTAAGCAAGGTGTTTGATGCTTTTGACGAGGCAGATACGGTGTGGTCCACAAGTAAAACCGCTCCGCAGACGACACCAGCGCCGTCACCTGGTAAAATCATGCCCGCCATGACCCGCACGGGTGGCCAAAGCCGGCGTGAGACCATGGTCAGTCAACCAAACAGCGCCTTGCCGCGGCTTGATGCATCCAAGCCATCCAAAAACGTTTTTAACCAGGACGTAAAGAGCGGCATTTACTAGCGCCACAGATCATGATGCGACAAGGTTGTCTGAGCGGCGCACCACTTCACGATACAGCGCCTCAAGGCGCTGATCTTGCAGCCCAATCTCGCGCAGCGCCGAAACACTGTTGACGAGATAGTCTTCATTCGGCCCTTGGTTGCCCACGGCGCCGCAAATACGCTCCGCCATCTGCGCAATACTCAACCGGCCGGCATATTGCGGATGCGCCGTGTCGCTCACATAGGCGCGCGCGCGAATCCGGAGATCTCCAAGCCAAACAGGCAGTGCGGCGACCTTATAAACGCTGGTGACGAGTTCGCGCGCATCAAGTGCCGCGATCACTCTATCTGCTTGTGCAGCGGCCACTTCAAAGACCATGCCCTTGCATGCGCCGCCGGGCGCTAACCCGAGCACCAGACCGCTGCGCTGCGGCGTGCCGCGGTGCACGACGGAATGGATGCAAAAGTCGCGATGGTAGCCATGAATTGTAGCGGGACGCGCGGAAAGATAGGTAAAGCCGGGCTTCCAAATCAGTGAGCCATAGGCAAATACAAACAGTCGCCCATCCGCCGCCACGCCAGCGTGCTGCGCTGCGGGGTTGGCCTTGCCGTCAGCATCTGTCATGTAGCGCCCATGCGTTTAAGACCATCCGTTCTTATTATCATTATAGCTGCCCTGCTCAGCGTCTTGGCAGGCCAATGGTTTTACTTCAAGGCGCAATTTTTAGCGCGCTTGCCAGCGCTCGAAGCCCGCGCCCAAGCCAACGGCATCTCTGTGCAATATACGGCGCGCTCAATACATGGCTTTCCGTTTCGGCTTGAAGCGCGTTACAGCGATCCAATCGTCAAATTCAGTGCGCCACAACTCAGCTTTGCCATTGAGGCAAAGCAAATGGTGCTGATCCG
>JBCCLR010000011.1:0-30970 GCA_039026755.1 Pseudomonadota bacterium
TGGTGGTGTCAGTCTCACGCGAAATCGTCTCAGTTTGCCGAAAGACAGGGTCTTTCAGCGAACCGTTTGCGCAAGCCGACGCCATTCCAAAAGTGCTTCGGATCGGTAGGCTTTGAAGATTGGTCGGCTGTTGAGGTGTCTTTCTCCGTTGAAGTAATTATAAAGCGAGGCATACATTGAGGCAAACTTCTGAAGGTTACGCATCCGCATAAATCGCTGCATCACTCGTTCTCGTCGTCGGAATGGAAGGTGCGAATTCTCAGCCCGATTATTGTGATGCCGACCTGTCTCCTGACGCTGTTTGTTGCCAATTTCATGCATTGCGGCACCGTATGATTTGAGCTTATCTGTGACGATGATCTGCGGACTGCCGTACCGCTTCATCGCCTTCTTGAGGAACTTCAAAGCCTCAGATTTATTGCGTTTCTTGGTGGCATAAGCCTCCAGAACCTCACCTTCATGATCAACCGCGCGCCATAAGTAATGGGTCTCTCCGTTAATCTTCGCAAACACTTCATCAAGGTGTCATTTCCATTGTCCGGATTGCCTAAGGCATTGAGCCCGACGCTTGCGAATTTGACCAGCGAACAGGGTTCCAAACCGATCAACCCAGAGCCTGACGCTCTCATTACAAATGTCAATTCCGCGTTCATGAAGCAGGTCTTCAACATTCCTCAATGATAGAGGAAAGCGAATACACATCATGACGGCGAGCTGAATGACTTCAGGCTACGTTTTGAAATAGCGGAACGGGTTCTTTTTCATCTGGAAACGCTAGAACTGGCGCAAATCCAGTTCAAGCGCTAGTTCCGCTGACAACGCCAGGCGGCGCGCTGTTTTCATTTGCCTCAAGATGGGCTCGACTGCGCTTTGGTAGCCGCGTTCCTGCTTAATGGTGCCATAAATGCATCGCTTTTGACCCGAGCGGTACACCCGGCTTTATTGCGGGCATTGTGGCCGCAAGAGCCTTTAGAAACAAAGATACCTTCACGCTCAGCGCTGACAGCTGGTCAGAAGCGAGCAACTAGCCAATTCCAAAGAGCGAAAGTTCATTTTAGAAGGATGGTTGAAATTTGGGCTTAAAACCAAGGATTTTAAATTTTATACATTAAAAAACAAAAACTTAGAACTAAATCTGGCGGACGGGGTGGGATTCGAACCCACGAAGAGCGTTAACCCTTGCCGGTTTTCAAGACCGGTGCCTTCAACCACTCGGCCACCCGTCCGCTGCGCCTCTCGTGTATCTGGCTTGCCATAGGCTTGCAAGCAGCTTGTCCGCAGCGCAGCAAGCGACGGGCTTTTGCATAGATTTTATTGCGCTGGCGCCGCCGCCTGCTCTCGATCTGGCTTAGGCGGGATCGGCGCGGTGAGCTGATATACGTTAAACAGCGTAATCGCGCCCACTGCCACGAGCAACCAGGGGCGCAGCAGCCGGCCGCGCGATTTAATGACCGCTGTGCTACCAGTAATAATAAACAGTAGGCTGGCAAGGACGGCGATAGAGAAGACTGCTTGTAACCAAATCGGCATTTTCAAAACGCTCGTTCAGCCTGCCGGGTCGTGCACAATGCGCGCGACCGCTGCCGCCCAATTTGCCAGTCTGTCTTCACGGGCATCGGCCGCCAATGATGGCTCAAATGCCGCTCCGGTTTGCCACATCTGCTGTGCCTCTTGCAGCGAGCCGAGATGCCCGGAGCCCACAGCGGCGAGCACGGCAGCGCCTAAGGCGGTCGTCTCGGTGACTTTTGGCCGGTCTATGGCGACGCACAAGATGTCGCTTAAATCTTGGCATAGCCAATCATTGGCAACCATGCCGCCATCAACACGCAGGCGGCCAACAGCTTGGCCATCGCCTGCCATGGCAGTCATCAAGTCATGGGTCTGATAGGACTGCGCTTCTAAAGCTGCGCGGGCAATATGCGCGCGTCCAGCTCCGCGGGTCAGGCCGAAAATTGCGCCGCGCGCCTGCGCCTGCCAATAGGGTGCGCCAAGCCCGGTGAGCGCTGGTACGATGACCACGCCGGCACTGTCCGCCACGCTGCGCGCCAACGCCTCAGTTTCCGCCGCATCTGAAATCAACTGGAGTTCATCACGCAGCCACTGCACAAGCGATCCGGCGACAAAAATCGAGCCTTCCAATGCATATGTGCGCTTGCCGTTTTCACTAAGTAGAACCGTGCTCAAAAGCCGGCTCTTAGAGCGCATGATTTTATCGCCCGTATTGACCAGCAAGAAGCAGCCCGTGCCATAGGTCGCTTTTGCTGAACCGGGCGCAAAACACATCTGGCCGATACTTGCCGCCTGCTGATCGCCCGCCATACCGCACAGCGGTCGTCCAGCGCCCGGCAGGCCGTCCTGGATGTGCGCAAAGCGCCCATAGCAATCAACAATCTCCGGCAAAATGCTGCGCGGGATCGCAAACAGATCACACAGCCCATCGTCCCATGTACCCACTTCGATGTTATATAGCAGCGTACGAGAGGCATTGCTGTGGTCGGTAATGTGCGCCCCCGTTAAGCGGTAAGCTAAAAACGCATCAATCGTGCCAGCGCAGAGCCCGCCTGCCTCTGCCAGCGCCCGCGCGCCCGGTGTGTTCTCAAGCAGCCAAGCAAGTTTACTAGCCGTGAAATAAGGGTCCAGCAACAGTCCAGTGGTGTGCTGAACCGCAGGCTCAAGGCCATCTCTAACCAATTGCGCACATCGGTCCGCCGTTCGGCGGTCCTGCCACACAATGGCCGGGGCGAGGGCTTCGCCCGTTTTCTTTGACCAAATAACGATGGTTTCACGCTGGTTGGTAATGCCAATCGCCGCGACATGGCGTTGCGCAACGTCGCGCAGCGTCGCGGCCAGCGTGCTGCACACGGCAGCGAAAATTTCTTCCGCATCATGTTCGACCCAACCGGGCTGCGGGAACAGTTGTTTAAAGTCTTTGGCATGACTTGCGACGATGTTGCCGGTTAAATCAAAGGCTGCCGCACGGGTACTGGTTGTGCCTTCATCGAGCGCGATAAACAGCGGTGATGCAGCTGACATATCTGGCCTTTAAACTGCTTTAGCGATCTGCTTTGAGCGTATCATAAACATCAAATTCATGCGCGATGGACCATTCGATAAGATGGCGAAACACATCTTCTAAATAGCGATCAGGCAGATTATGGGGGGCACCGGCGGCTTTGACCTTACTGACCACATCTTCAATACGGTCAGGATCGCGCACCGTATTGCGGTCTGGTTTGATGTGCCCAGCTTGTTCAATATAGCTTAGGCGCTCAGCCAGCAAATCCACCAGCGCCCGGTCGACTCGGTCTATGTTGCCCCGGACGTCCTGCATTGTATGGCAAAGCTGGGCGCCCGCGCGCAGCGGCAAAACGGCTTTTGAAGAACTCATGTCTTGGTGTTACTTGGTCTCAAACGCCTCGGCAAGCGTGATGATTTGGCGCTCACCTTGCAAGATGACGCAGTTGAGTGATTCGGCTTTTAGCACATCACAAACCTCGCTCGCTGTTTCTTTGCTGACAAACCCACCTGCGTAAAGCCGGTGGTATATCCCCTTCTCTTTGAGCTCAATGATTTGCACGCTTGGGCTGAGCCGCTTTGCAAGGTCCGGCTTTGAGCGAGTGATTTGATACCAAGCCACTTCCAAGGCTGCGGCGCTGTTAAACGAGGCCATTTGCACCCAATAACGCAGCGGCTCCCCCGTGCTGCTGAGCGCCGGCGCACTGGGCTTGGGCGCTGCTTGCTGCGGCGCAGGCGGCGCCAGCGCAAGCTTAGGCTGATCGGGCGCCGCCAGTGGTTTTAGCGGAGCGCTTTCAGAGGGAGGCTCAGGCGATTGCTGCGGTACAGGTGTCACAGGCGCATCACTTTGCGGCGTTAAAGGCTGGGACGCCGCCGCGGCTTGCCGGGTTTGGGGCTCCTCACGCGGCATGCGCATGGTATCGTCTGGACTGACAGGAACTCTACTTCCCGGATCCGTATTGTCAGACGCGGCAGCCATGCTTGAGCCCGATTGTTTCGCCAGAGTAGGAAGCACGCGAAAATAGAGCGCCCGCGACCGCTCCGCCGGAGCAAGCCGTGCAAGGCGCGTTAGAAACTCTTGTTCGTCCGCTGAAACGCTGCGTCCACCGCCAGCGGCTTTGCGCAGTTCTAGCGCGACCGCCGTCTGGCCAGACAGCGCATAGACGTCCGCAAGTGTATACTGCCCGGTTGGCGTCGTGGCCGGGTCCTGCGCAAGCGGGCGCAGCGTGTTTGCCGCGGCCCGGTAGTCGCCGGCAAGCGCGCTGGAATAGGCCAGGCTGGTTCGCAGCGTAATGTCTTTTGGCCGTTTCTCCAGCTGCGGCCGATACAGCGCTTGGGCCGCCGCATGGTCGCCAGTCAGGTCAAGCAGCATGCCCTTCAGCGAAAGTGCTCGGTCGCTTGGGCCATTGCTACTGAGGAGGTCATCAACAAGCAGCATGGCCGCGTCGGTTTCATCCGCCAATGCAAGCGCGCGCGCACGACCCAGTAGCGCATCTGGGTTGGTTTGATCGCGCTGCAATGCTTGCCGATAAAGTTCAGCGGCGGCGTTTAGCCGGCCTGTCTGCCAAGCGATATCGCCCAACCGCACATACGGCGTTGCTAGTGACGGGTCCGTGTCAATCGCGTTTTTGTACATCTTAGACGCAGCTTGATAGGCGCCTTTAGCAAGCAGTTGATCGCCCATGCGCAAGAAGGTTGCCCCTTCAGTATTTTGCGCAGGCTCAGCCCTTGGTTGTGGCTCTGGCGCCTGTACCTGCAGCTCAGGTTTGTCCGCGCAGGACGTAAGGATCATGAGGAGAAAGGCGCCGCTCAAAAGCCGAAGATGCATATGCAATGGCCAAAAAAGAGAAGTTCAGTAAGTCTTCTTTAGGACTTTCGCCTATAATGCGCCAAGCACAAAATGTGAAAAAGCGCCTGATAGGCGGATGCGTCAGAACGACCGTTGAGTAGAAAACTGCTGCCTCGCGATAACCGGAGGCACACGAGTGGAGTATGTCGTAAATGGACATCCAATCAGCAAGCACTGCAATTAGCGCCTTCAAGCCTGGTACAGCCAACGCAAGCTCAGTTGAAAGCGCTGCGAAAGCTCAAACCGCGCCGCAAGCCATTGAAAAAGCCGAAAAGACCGCGCCCGACGCACCAGTTGACGGCGGCAAGGTGCTGGATCTTAAAGTCTAAGACCGCTCTAGCTTTTCTGCACAATAGCGCCGCTGGTCTGCAGCGCATCAATCTCGTCTGCGGCAATACCCCAATCACGCAGCGCTTTTAGCGTATGCTCACCAGGCACGGCCGGCGGGCGCGGCGTGGCTGGGGGTGTTTTAGAATAGCGCGGCGCGGGCGCGGCCTGAACAACGCCATCAATCTCCACAAAGGTGCTACGCGCTGCATTGTGGGGATGTTTGGGCGCTTCTGTCAGGGAGAGCACAGGGGCAATGCATGCATCCGTCCCGTCAAAAATCTCAGCCCATGCATCGCGCGTCTTGCGCTTAATGCATGCTGCGACTTTTGGCTTTAGCGCAGCCCAGCCTCGCGGGTCCATTTGGGCCGCAAAATCCGGGTCATCGCCAAGTCCGGTTTTGGTTAGAAACTCTGCATAAAATTGTGGTTCAATAGCTCCGATGCTCAGATACTTTCCGTCTGCAGTTTCGTAGGTATCGTAGAAGTGTGCGCCGGTATCGAGCATGTTGACGCCGCGCTCGTCACGCCACTGCCCCATCGCCATAAAGGCGTGGATCATGGTCATCAGCAAGGCAGAGCCATCCAGCATAGCGCCGTCGATAACCTGGCCAGTTCCTGATTTTTGCGCCTCAAGCAAGCCGCAGACCAGGCCGAACGCCATCAACATGCCGCCGCCGCCAAAGTCGCCCACCATATTGATTGGCGGCGTTGGCTGTTCGCCCTTGCGGCCAAAGGCATGCAACGCTCCGGCGATGGCAATGTAATTGATGTCGTGGCCGGCCATATGCGCCCATGGCCCGTCTTGTCCCCAGCCCGTCATGCGGCCGTAAACCAGCTTTTGATTGGCAGCAAAACATACCTCTGGGCCAAGGCCCAATCGCTCCATGACGCCAGGGCGAAAGCCCTCGACCAGCGCATCCGCCTGTTTCACCAGATCTAGAATAAGCGCTTTACCGCCGCTCGACTTTAAATCGACGGCGACCGACCGGCGGCTGCGATTAAGCACGTCTTTAGCCGCCGCGCCCTGCACGCCCGCCATAACGCCAGACGCACGGTCTATACGCAACACATCAGCGCCCATATCGGCCAGCATCATAGCGCAAAACGGCCCGGGGCCGATCCCCGCGATTTCAATGACTTTCGTGCCTGCTAATGGACCGTGCTGCATAGCGCGCTTTCCCCCGATTGATATAGTGTGACTTGCGTGACGTGTCACACCGCACTGCCTGTGACAACCTATCAGGACGAAGCGGTTTCATTCGGCGGCTGGCGGTGTTGCAGACAGCTCAAACGGCAGATCAAATCAAGACCTTGGGCGCCTTAAACGCAAACTAAAGCGAGGCTGCGATATGCGACTTAACGGCCAAAAGCGCTTTTTGTGCATCGGCGCCATTGGGCCCGCCCGCCTGCGCCATATCAGGCCGGCCGCCGCCGCCCTTGCCACCCACCTCGCGCGCGGCGATCTGCACCAGATCTACAGCGCTTTGGCGCTCCGTTAAATCTTCGGTGACACCGGCGACAACGCCAACCTTGCCCTCATTGATGCCGATGATGAGCACAATGCCGCTGCCCAGACGTTTCTTACCGGCATCGGCAATACCGCGCAGCTCCTTGGCTGGCACATCTTCAAGCACTTGGCCAAAAAACTGAATATCGCCGAGCTGCTCTGGCGCTGCTGGCCCCGCATCACCACCGCCGAGGGCGAGCGCTTTTTTTGCTGCAGCCAGATCTTTTTCAAGTTGCTTGCGTTCAGCAACCAAGGCGCTGATCCGCTCCACCACATCGCCCGGTGCGGCCTTTAATTCAGCGGCCGCTTGAAACAAAGCATCCTCGCGTGATTGGTAGGTCAGCCGTGCAGCTTCACCCGTCACCGCTTCGATGCGCCGAATGCCTGACGATACGGCGCTTTCACCGGTGGTTTTAAATAGCGCAATGTCGCCAAGCGTGCGCACATGTGTGCCGCCGCACAGCTCAATGGAATAATAGCCGTTGCGGCCATCATCAGCATGCCCCATGAACACAACGCGCACCTCATCACCATATTTTTCGCCAAACAAAGCAAGCGCGCCCGTATCCATAGCTTCATCGACCGCCATGACCCGCGTTGTCACCGGATTGTTGCGGCGGATCATATCATTGACCTCGGCTTCAACCGCGCGCAGCTGACTGGTGGTCACCGGGTCTGGGTGGGAAAAGTCAAAGCGCAGTTTCTCTGCCGCCACGAGGGAGCCTTTTTGCGCCACATGGGTACCAAGCGTGCGCCGCAGCGCCTCATGCAGCAAATGCGTCACCGAGTGATTGGCTTTAATCGCGCCGCGCCGCGTGATATCCGGCGTCAACGTCACGGTATCGCCGATGCTTAAAGTGCCTTCATGCAGCGTAATATGGTGCAGAAAAAGACCATTTGCCTTTTGCGTATCTGTTACTTTCGCGCAGCCATGATCCCATAGGATCTCGCCAGTATCCCCGACTTGGCCTCCAGATTCGCCGTAAAACACTGTCTGGTTTGTGATCAATACCCCAGCGTCACCGGCGACAAGCTGTTCGGTCGCCGCGCCGTCCTTTACCAAAGCAGTCACCGTGCCCATGGTTTCCTCAGCATCATAGCCGAGGAACTCCGTGGCGGCGATATCCTGCCGTAGCGTCAGCCAAATGTCCGAGGCCTTTGCTTCGCCAGACCCCGTCCAGGCCGCACGCGCTTCGGCTTTTTGTTTTTCCATGGCGGCATTAAAGCCAGAAACATTCACGTCAATACCGCGTGCGCGCAGGGATTCTTCGGTCAAATCGAGCGGAAAACCGTAGGTATCATAGAGCTTAAATGCTGTCTCACCAGCTAACGTGTCGCCTTGCGTCATACCTGCCGAAGCTTCATCAAGCAGCTTTAGGCCCCGCTCAAGCATGGAGCGAAAGCGCAGCTCTTCGCGCCGCAAGGTTTCTTCAATAAGGTCACGCGCGCGCGCCAGTTCGGGGAAGGCCTCGCCCATTTCCCCAATGAGTGTGCCAACCATTTGGTGCATCAGTGGGTCTTCAGCGCCAAGCAAGTGCGCATGACGCATGCCGCGCCGCATAATCCGGCGCAGCACATATCCCCTCCCCTCATTAGCCGGCAACACGCCATCAGCGATGAGAAAGCTGGTCGAGCGGATATGGTCAGCAATCACCCGGTGGCTCATCAGTGCCTCGCCTTCAGGCGCTGTCCCGGTGATTGCCGCCGACCGTGCAATCAGCGCTTGGAACATATCAATATCGTAATTGTCGTGCACGCCCTGCAGGATCGCAGCGACACGCTCTAAGCCCATGCCTGTATCAATGGACGGCTTGGGCAGGTTGACCCGTTCATCCTTGGTGACCTGGTCATATTGCATGAACACTAGGTTCCAGATCTCGATAAACCGGTCACCGTCTTCGTCTGGAGAGCCAGGCGGGCCGCCGGGTATATGCGACCCATGATCATAGAAAATTTCAGAGCACGGCCCACATGGACCGGTTTCGCCCATCGACCAGAAGTTATCCGATGTGGCGATTTTAATAATTCGGTCGTCGCTGAGCCCAGCAATCGATTTCCACAAGGTGTGCGCTTCTTCATCTTCATGGAAGATGGTGACAACTAAGCGTTCCTTGGCAACGCCCAATTCCTGAGTGACAAAGCGCCACGCATATTCAATGGCATCGGCCTTGAAATAATCGCCAAACGAGAAATTGCCGAGCATCTCAAAGAACGTGTGGTGCCGAGCGGTATAGCCCACATTGTCCAAATCATTATGCTTACCGCCGGCACGCACGCATTTTTGCGAAGTGGTCGCGCGGCGTGTGCCGATGTCTTCAGCGCCGGTGAAGACATTTTTAAACTGAACCATGCCGGCATTGGTGAACATCAGCGTCGGATCGTTACGCGGCACAAGCGCGCTAGACGGCAAAACGCTGTGCCCATTGCTGCCAAAGAAATCCAAAAACTGTTGGCGAATATCAGCGGACCGCATAATCGACGACTTTTTCCTCACCCAAGTTGCCAAGGCCGTATAGCGTGATGAGCTGAGCGGCCAGCAAAAAAAACGCCGCATGATTAGCCCATCATACGGCGTCGTTCAAAGCTCTAAATAATGCCTTATGGGCTTAACGCCATGAACTGGCGCTTTACGGGCGCCTTAGTCAGTGTCGCTGGCGCTCTCGCCGGTAACCATTTTCTCATTCACCAGCCCCGCTGACTGGCGAATGATAGATTCGATTTGGTTGCTAATGTCTGGGTTTTCGAGCAGAAAGGATTTCGCGTTCTCGCGGCCTTGTCCAATGCGCTGGCTATCGTAGGAGTACCAAGAGCCGGATTTTTCAATCACGTTGGCTTTTACGCCGAGGTCCAGAATTTCGCCTGTTTTTGAAACGCCTTCACCGTACATGATATCAAATTCGATTTGCCGGAACGGCGGTGCGACTTTGTTTTTGACCACCTTCACCCGCGTTGCGTTTCCGATGATCTCATCTTTGTCTTTAATTTGGCCTGTCCGGCGGATCTCAAGCCGCACAGACGCATAGAATTTCAATGCATTGCCGCCTGTTGTGGTCTCTGGGTTGCCATACATTACGCCAATTTTCATGCGGATTTGGTTGATGAAAATCACCATGCACCGGGATTTTGAAATCGAACCCGTCAGTTTGCGCAAAGCTTGGCTCATCAGCCGAGCCTGCAGGCCAACATGACTGTCGCCCATCTCCCCTTCAAGCTCCGCGCGCGGCGTCAACGCAGCCACCGAATCGATGACCAGCACGTCAATCGCGCCAGAGCGCACCAAGGTATCGGCGATTTCAAGCGCCTGTTCACCCGTGTCGGGCTGAGAGATCAAGAGCTCATCTACATCGACGCCAAGCCGGTTGGCATAGCTTGGGTCAAGTGCATGCTCAGCATCAACAAAAGCCGCAACACCGCCCGCTTTTTGCGCTTCGGCAACACAGTGCAGCGCGAGCGTGGTTTTGCCTGAGCTTTCCGGGCCATAGACCTCGATGATGCGGCCACGCGGCAGACCACCAATGCCTAACGCAATATCAAGCCCTAACGAACCGGTTGAAACCGCTTCAATATCGACCGAGGAACCCTTTTGGCCAAGCTTCATCACAGAGCCTTTGCCAAAGGCCCGATCAATTTGTGAAAGTGCCGCTTCAAGCGCGCGCTGTTTGTCCATATTATCCCGCTCTACGACGCGAAGCTGTGAATTGGCCATGCGTGTTCCTCCTCTTTCCTATGACAGTGCTTGTGCCCATGCAATAGGGTTAAAGTACATGTTTTGTTCTTATTGGCAAGAACAAATGTTCTTCCACGTACGGCAATAGTTTAAGCCTGACCGCCGCGCTCAAAACTGGGGCGACGCGTTTAGTCGTTTGTTTTATTGAGTCTGTGGATTGCGAGCCGCAGCAATCTGCCTGGCACTGTTTTAGGCGCTCGCGTCGTCCGCGCTATCAGTGCCAACCGGCATCGCTGATTTTACGGTCTCAGCCAACTGCGTCAGCGAAAAGGGCTTGGGCAGAAAGTCAATATTCTCAAGACCTTCGGCGACGCCAAAGCCATCCTGGGCGTAGCCAGAGATAAAGATAACGCGCAAATTGGGCCGGCGGTCACGCACAGTTTTGACCAGCGTAGGACCATCCATCTGCGGCATGACGACATCGCTAATGAGCAAATCAACGTCGATATCATCGGCAAGCAGATCCAGCGCTTCCTGGCCGGAGCTGGCGGCAACGACATGGTAGCCTTTTTTGGTCAGCGCGCGAGCGGCAAAAGTGCGCACGGCATCTTCATCTTCAACCAACAAGACCGTGCCCTTGCCCCAGTAATCATCAACCGGCGCAGCACCCTCCGGCGCTTTGTCAAGTGGCTCCTCTTCACCCTCTTCGCGCACATGGGCCGGAAGATAAATGATAAAGCTTGCGCCCTTATCGGGCGCTGATTCCGCGAAGATAAAACCGCCAGTTTGTTTGACGATGCCATAAACGGTGGACAAGCCAAGGCCAGTACCTTTGCCCGTTTCTTTGGTGGTGAAAAATGGCTCAAAAATCTTGTTGAGGTGTTCTTTTTCAATGCCATGTCCGGTGTCTTCCACCTGCAACCGGATATAGTCTTGATTAGGCATGAAATCATGACCCATTTGCGCGACGTCAGTCGCCATTGCCATCGACGTTGTAATGGTTAAATCACCGCCGTTTGGCATCGCATCGCGCGCATTCACCGCGAGATTCACGATAACTTGTTCAAGCTGGCCTTGATCAACTTTAATGGCCTCTAAATCCCGGCCATGCACCATTTTGAGCGTAATGTTCTCGCCAATGAGCCGGCGAATAAGGTTCGACAGCTCCGCCAACACATCCGTAATCACCAGCACTTTCGGCATCAGCGTTTGCTGCCGCGAAAACGCCAAGAGTTGGCGCACCAGGTTGGCCGCACGATTGGCATTTTGCTTAATTTGCATGATATCCGCAAACGAAGGGTCGCCAGCACTATGGCGCACCAGAAGAAGGTCGCAAAAGCCGATAATCGCCGTCAGAATATTATTAAAATCGTGGGCAATGCCGCCTGCCAATTGGCCAACCGCTTGCATTTTTTGGGCTTGGGCAAATTGCCGTTCAAGGCTTTTTTGTTCCGTCGCATCGGTGATGAACAGAAGAATGTCGTTTTGATTGCCCGGCAACATATGCTTGTTCACATGGGCGACGACATCTTCATCACAGGCAACGCGTACTTCAACGCCAACATCGAGGCTATTGGCCGGAAGGGGTGCTTTTAGATAGGCTTCCAATGCAGCACGATCATCTGCGTTGATATACGCGAATACATTTTCGCTATCGCCCGCATCGGCATGCTTAAACAGCTTTCTGACGCTTTGGTTGCGGCGCAGAAAATCACCCGTTTGATCGACGACTGCCATGCCAACCGGGGCGTCGTTAAAGACCGCCTGGGCAACGTCTGCCGCGTGCGCTGCAACAGAAGCACCAGTGCTTTGTTTTTGCACAAAATAAACGGTGCCAGCACTTTCATGAGCGCCCTCATGGGCGCGCAAGTCATGCGCCGACGCCGTCACATCTGCAATCGGTTGGCCAGCCCCATTTAACAGTGAGGCAGACCCTTGCGCAGCGCTGATAAGCTGTTCGCGCGTGTAACTATTGAGCGGTTGATCAAGACCGCCTGTCCAGCTGCGCATGAGTTCTGATGCATAACGGACATGGCCACGCCCATCGGTTATAAACAGCGCCATCTCAGCGCGGGAGAGCCATGCCGCAAGACCGTTCTCGCAAAGGTCAAGGAACTGCTGGATCTGCGCTTCCTGGCCAGCGCCTTCGATCTCCCAGACGAGATAATTTTCAATCTGCTTGGAGCGTTTGACCACGATGTTGAGCGGTTGCGGGTTATCCCGGCTTGGCTGGCTAATCCGCGCGGTCCCGCGCCCACACACACGTGCTGATTGCGTCGCTTCAGTCACTGCAGCGCGGTCTTGATCGGATGTCGGGAGACTGCCCGGCGATGGAAATCCGTCAAGGAGGCGGCCATAGGCGGAATTGGCACACACCAGCGCGCCTTGCAAATCGGTGATGGCGACAGGCGCCGTATTGGCTTCAACCGCCGCAATAAGAATATCTTTTTTTAGCACCGCTTGTCCGCGCAGGCGGCCAAAAATAGCGATTGCGAAAAATGCGCTCAGCGCGATGAAGGCCGCAGCGCCAGTGATGCCCGCAACGATCCAGTCGTGCGTCGTTTGCCCGAGCAGACCAACGGCTAAAGCAATGCATCCGAATGGTAGCAGGGCTTGGAGCCATAGCGGCACGCGCCGACTAGACCGCCGAAATGAACTATCTGGCGCAGAGGTGGTGGAGAATTTGGCCAGGCTTTGCGCCTGCGCTTCGGCGCTGAGCGACATTGCCACTTTAGGCAAATCCTGGGTTTTTTCATCCATCAGCATGGGTTAGCGCTCCACTCGCCATATGCTTAATAAACCTTCAACAGATGTAGCCCTAGCGCTGTTGATAAACGGTTAAAGACGATGCCTGTCACAGCCACTATAAGCGATTAGGGTACATAACGCACCGGCCCTGCTTTTTTACGCAAGGCAAGCAGGTAGCTAATCACTTTGGCAACGGCCTGATAATGCTCAGGCTTTATCTCTTCATCTATCTCGACCGTCGCATAAATCGAGCGCGCCAAGGGCGGGTTTTCTAAGATCGGGATCTCATGCTCGCCGGCAATTTCGCGAATTTTAGCCGCCATATTATCAACGCCCTTGGCCAGCAAAACCGGCACCTGCATTTGGCCATGCTCGTATTTAAGTGCAATGGCGTAGTGCGTCGGGTTGGTTATGACCACATCCGCCTCCGGCACAGCTTGCGCCATGCGTTGCTGCGAACGTTCAGCACGCACTTTGGCAATCCGGTTTTTCACCGCAGGATCACCTTCAAGCTGCTTTTGTTCATCGCGCACTTCTTTGATGGACATGCGCATGCGCTTGGTGAACTGAAATCGCTGAAAGCTAAAATCCGCAGCCGCAACCGCCGCCATAACGGCAACAACAGCAATCGCAAGTTTAACTGTGAGCGAAAAAATGATGGCCAAGAGTGCTTCGGGCGATGATGTGATGACCTGGCCAAGTCGGCCGCGCTCGGGCCATAACAGCGCAAAGAACACGCCGCCGACAATCAGCAATTTGGCAATACTTTTGAGCAGCTCGGAAACCGACGTGATTGAAAACAGACGCTTAAACCCGGCGAGTGGCGAAATTTTGCTGAGCTTTGGCTGAATTTTCGCTGTGGTGAGCACGATATGGCCTTGCACGATGGAGCCTGCGAAAGCGGCCGCCAGCAGGACCAGTATGGGGATACCAAGCAGCTCAATCAGGCTGCGCAACAGGCCATTAAAGAGCGCTTGGGTGCCCCGGTCAGACAAATCAATGCTATGCGCATTGGTCATGATACCGGCCAAACTTTCCCGCAAGCCGCCGGCGATGCCTTGCGAAAACACCATGAGCACCATAAGCGCGCCAAGCAGCATGAACCAGGTTTTGACCTCCTGGCTTTTCGGCGCCTCGCCCTTGGCATAGGCGTCCGATAACTTTTTCTCCGAGGGGTCTTCGGTCTTTTGGCTGTCATCATCACCATCAGCCATCAGCCGGCTCCGACAAAGCTGAACATCGTGTCTTCAAAGCGGCTTAAAAACCACATCATGATGGTCGATAAGGTGAACAACATCAGCATGAAGCCCACCAAGATATTGGCTGGCAAAGCGATAAAGAAAATCTGCAGTTGCGGCATCAGCCGGGCGATAATGCCAAGTGCAATATTGAACAGCAGGCCATAGGCTATAAACGGTGCAGACAGCTGCAAGGCTAGTGCGAAGGAGCCAGCCACTTGGTCAATCATCAGCCGCGCAATATCGCCAAGCATGATTGGATCAGCCGGCGGAAACACCTTAAAACTCATAGCGCAGGCCTCAATGAACACGTGATGCAGCCCACTGATAAAAATCAGCGTCACGCCCAGCAGCGTTAAAAACCGGCCGAGCAGTGCGCCTTGCGCACCTTGGCTGGGATCAAAGCTTTGCGCTGCGGCAAGGCCCGATTGAAAGGCGATGACGGTGCCGGCGGTGTTAAGCGCGGCGAGCGCTATCCGGCCAAGCACACCAATGAACAGACCAATCAGCGCCTCTTGTGCGACGAGCGCAATAAAGCCCGGCATAGATAACCCATCAAAATCATAAGCCGGCGCAGCCATTGGGTAGACAAGCACAGCTATAAAAAAGGCAAGAAGTGCGCGAATGCGCGCCGGAATGGCAGTTTCGCCAAGCGCGGGAGCAACAGCAACGAGCCCAGCCAGGCGCGTTAAAATCAGCACAAAGGCTAGCGCCTGGACGCCGAGCAGGCTTTCCAGCATAGCGCGCTATCCTGAAATGATCTTTTCGGCAATACGCGCCATCATGGCTGAGATTGCAGACCCCATAAACGGCAAGAGCAACAGCAGCGAGGCGAAGATCGCGACAATCTTCGGCACAAATGTCAGCGTCATTTCCTGAATTTGCGTCAGCGCTTGGAACAGTGCGATGATAAGACCAACGCCGAGCCCGATGCCCATAAGTGGGCCAGAGACGATCAGCAATGTGGCGATTGCATCACGCGCCACATCAAGCACTTCAGCGCCCGTCACATGTCTTCTCCGTCTCTACGCGCGGCATTTTTTGTTTATGCTGCCGCTGCAGCCGATTTAAATCGGCATTTTGATAATATCGTTATAAGCGCTCAGCACTTTATCGCGCACGGCAACCACAGTTTCGACAGCCATTTCAGCGCTTGAGACTGCCGTGACCACGTCAAGCAGCGGCGCTTGGCCATTGAGGTTTTCAGCAACCTTTTGCTCCATGCCAGATGTGGCATTCATGGTTGTCGTCATGCTGTCTTCAACCAAGGCGGCGAAGCTTTCTGCAACCGAGGCAGGTGCTGCAGTGGTGCTGCCGTCAACACCTTTTAGCGCTGCGGTTTTGCCGTATGCGCCAAGCGCATCTAATGCTTTGACGTCCATAGCCTATCCCCTAGCGCAACAGATCGAGCGTGCGCATCATCATCGATTTCGCCGCATCGACCGCTGATAAGTTAGCTTGATAGGTGCGCTGGGCTTCACGCATGTCGCTCGTCTCCACCAAGGAATTCACGTTGGTGGTGCGCACATAGCCATCGCCATCCGCAGCCGGATGGCCAGGATCATAGCGCCGGCCAAACTCGCTTTTGTCGGTTTCCACATCATTCACGCGCACAGTGCGCACGCCCAGTTCGCGGTCCAGCGCATTGGTAAAGCTAACGACCTTGCGGCGATACGGGTCTTCATCACCATTTGCAGCAATGGACGACGAGTTGGCGAGGTTTTCCGCAATCACGCGCATGCGCGCGCCTTGCGCTTTCATGCCCGATGCGGAAATCATGATTGAAGACCCAAGGTCCATGGCTTTTTTCCTCTATCGACTAGCGCGGCCCGCCGCGGCCTAATGCCGTGCGCAAAATGGAATTATGCTTACGATAAACGCCTAGCATGGTTTGATATTCGATTTGCGTCTCAGCCAGGCTCACCAGCTCTTCTTCAAGCGTTACGCCATTGCCGTTAGGCCGTTCATCGGCATATTCACGCGCTTTAAATTCTTGTGGCAGGCGCCGACCATCCATGCCGCCGATGCCCAAATGCTCAGTGCTCGTCTTGCGCATGGGCGATGCAATTGCAGCTGTTTTCAGCCCCGCTTTTTGGCGCGCCAGCAGGTCTTTAAAGGACTGCTCCTTAAGCCGTTTTGGCCGATAGCCTGGGGTATCTGCATTGGCGAGGTTTTCTGCAATAACGCTCTGCCGCGCCGTAAGCCAGCGCATCCGCTGCTTCAGCGCGGTCATGATGGGCAGGTCAGTTATATCCATAAGATATCTGTAAAATTGTCCGTTAATTGACGGCATCGTCTCGCGCGGCCGTTAAAATCGCGTAAACGCAGCAGGATGATGCTTGGCTTGACGCCATATGCAGCGGCATTAACGATGTTTTAAAGCCCAGTGCCTTAACGATTATTAACGTTAACAAGTCCCGAAGGACGGTCATGCACGGCGCACTCCCCTGCACCGCGCGGCAGAACGCTGGCGCGGTATAATTTTATGGAGCTGTACAGCATTTTACGCGCTATTGCCGCGCTTACCCTGGTCCTGGGCATGATCTGGGGCGGGCTATGGCTGCTGCGCCGCTATGGCGGTCAATTTCTGCCCACCCCGCCAGCTAAGGCTGAACGTCAGCTAAGCATCTTAGAGACCTTGAACCTGCCGCCACGACATAAGCTGGTGCGGATAAAAAATGGCAGCCAAGAGCACTTGTTGCTGCTTGGTCCAGAAAATAGCCTTGAGCTTGCGCCTGAAGAGATCAAGACACAGCAATGATGCGCTTCGTCATACCATGCGTTTTGGCGGTCTTGATCGCTGCAGAGCCTGCGTTTGCGCAGGAACTCTCTCTCGATCTTGGCCAAGAAGGAACGCTCACCGGCCGGGTCATTCAGCTTGTGCTGCTGCTTACGGTATTGTCGCTCGCCCCGAGCATTTTGATTACGGTCACGTCCTTTACCCGCATTATCATCGTGCTCTCGTTGCTGCGCACCGCTTTAGGTACGCAACAATCCCCGCCCAACATCGTGCTGATATCGCTGGCGCTATTCCTAAGCGGCTTTGTTATGGCGCCGACCTTTCAAACCGCTTACGACGACGGGCTAAAGCCGCTTATTGAAGAGCAAATCGAACCCGCTGAAGCCCTGCCGCTGATCGCAGCTCCGTTTCGCACCTTCATGCTCGAACATGTGCGCGAAGATGACCTGGCGATGTTTGTCAATTTATCCGGCGAAGAGCGTCCGGCCAGCGCGCAAGACATACCGCTGCAAGTCCTCATCCCATCGTTCATGATTAGCGAATTAAGGCGGGCTTTTGAAATCGGCTTCCTTTTATTTGTACCATTTATCGTTATTGATCTGGTGGTGGCTTCGGTGCTCATGTCGATGGGCATGATGATGCTACCGCCGGTGATGATAGCCTTGCCGTTTAAGCTGATTTTCTTTGTTATGGTTGATGGCTGGTCGCTGGTTGCGGGCTCGCTGGTGCAGAGTTTTACTGGGTAGAGGAAGACCTATGAAATGGCGGCGAAATCGCTTACCTGTCGCGCTGCATGGGTGTCCTCGTCAAAGGCAACGCGAACGCTTGACCTCGTGATCAATAAACACAGGGCTCACTGAGACAGGTGCAAATACCACCCGCGTTTTAACGACCGAAAAGGTGTTAAATGAACGTCTATATTCACGTTGGATTGCATAAAACCGGCACAACTTTGCTGCAGAAGAAAGTTTTTCCAAAGCTCACAGACCACATTCTGTTTCCTTGGGGGTATCAGTCACACCGCGCCGTAACCGAATTTGTAACCATTGAACCGCTGTCGTTTGACGCGCAGGCGCTGCGCGATGAGTTCGATTTTGAGACCATCAAACATCCCGGCATGCTGTTCAGTCATGAGGCACTCAGTTCAAGGCCGCACCATGGCCGCTTTTACGCTCCTTATGTGGCGGAACGCTTTAAGCAGGTTTTTCCCGATGCGAAGATTATTCTTACGGTGCGCGAGCAGCAAGGGCTGATCTACTCGCTTTATGTGGAACATGTGCGCAACGGCGGGATGCATACCCTGAGGGAATTTATTGGCACAGGCAATGAGCCAGCCGGCTGGGCCGCACTGTGCGATTTAAATTTTTTCCAGTTTGATCGGCTTGCCACAATGTACCGGGAAACTTTCGGCGAAGACAATGTATTGACCCTGCCTTACGAATTGATTTCGCATGATCCTAGACACTTCTTTGACACGCTCTTTGCTTTTCTCAATGTACCGATCGTTGAGCTTGAGCTGAGCAAGCGGGTCAACTCCGGTTGGCAGCCGCTAACGGTGGAACTCTATCGGCGCACAAACCCGGTGTTCCGGAAGGATCCACTCTCACCAAACGTCTCTTTCGCAGGGCGTGCCCGGCGCAAGGTCCTGTCAAAGGCAGATCAGTTCATACCCAAAAGCCTCAGCGAAAACATGATGGCCAAGCAAAAAGCGATTATTAAAGAACGGGTCGCACAAACCTTTAACGCTTCCAATAAAAGCCTATCAGAGATTGTTGGGTTTGATCTGGCGAAACTGGGATATCAATGTGACGTAAAGTCTGACGGTGTTTGATAGCGCGTTGGCCTTGCTGTCAAAAATTTTTCAAAACAATAGCTTAACGAAATAGTGACATGTTTTTCGGCATGTAGACACGTCTAAACCTTTGGTTTATCCGAATGAGACACACTGTGGATGCAGGCGTAAGAATAAGGCCTTCGATGCAATCAAAAAAGCGCTCATGCCGGCCACGGCGCATGCGAGACTATGGGCGGAAGGATAAAATTTGTCTGAGAAGATTTGTATCGCGGCAAGCTCCGATGAAGGTTACGCAATGCCAATCACGGTTGCGTTACATTCTGCAGCATCTCAGGTATCCCCTGATCGGGACGTTGTGCTTTATGTCCTTGATGCTGGAATAAAACCAGAAACCAGAGCGCGCAGCGAGGCCTGTCTGGCCGCAGCCCATCCCAAGGTCAGCGTCGAATGGGTCGTCGCCGATACATCTGACTATGATGGGTTTCGGGCTTTACGATACACCGTTGCCACCTATTTGCGCATGATGGTGCCTGATATTATCTCGCCCGATATAGATCGCTTGCTCTATATCGATTGCGATGTGGTGGTCGATGATGATGTTTCCAAGCTCTGGGCGCTCGACTTTGCAGGCGCGCCCTTTCTCGCAGTTGCCAATCCACCCGGCACATATTTTCATGATCGCATCGGCACTAAAGTTGCTGAGGTGTCCGCGCCGGCGGATGCGCCCTATTTCAATGCTGGCGTCCTTCTCATGAATTTACCTGCCTGGCGTGACGCCAATGTCTCGCAGCGCGCTCTTAACATCTTAAAAAAATATGACGGCCAGCTGAGTTTCCTCGATCAAGACGCGCTCAATGCTGTTTCCGTTGGCGCCTGGGGCCAGTTAGAAGAACGTTGGAATGCGCAGGCCCATCGCATGAAAATGCGGCACAAAAGCGTTGGTATTACCCACTATACGTCGCACAAACCTTGGTCACCTCACTATACCGGGGCGCGCGCAAACAAGTTTTTCAGGGCCTATTTTCGGTCCGGCTGGGATACAAAGCTGAAGTCCGCAATGTGGATTGCCCAGCGTTTTTTAACCCAAAATACGCTGCGGAATAAAAACCGCATGATGCGATATTTGGGGCTCAAAACAAAATGATCTCGGACACGCGGTCAAGATGCGAAGAGCGATATATCTGCGCGGGATACGCGGTGATTAAATTTTATGGCTAAGGGCACGTTTTTTGACAGGCTAAAGCACAAAGGGCGCCGCACCTTAAAGCGCACCTTTGCGATCCCCTGTGCCGACCCGGTTCTTGTTTTTGGCAATCAAAAATCAGGGACAACGGCGATTGCGCGCCTGCTGGCCGAAGCGACCGGCGAGACATATAGCCATGATATGCTGTTCCATAACAGCTGGCGGTCTGTTCAGCCGCTCTATCGTGGCGAGACCAATTTGCAGCAGATCCGGCATGCATTACGCCATGAATTTGCACGCAAAATTATTAAGGATCCAGATCTCACACTGTGTATGGATGACGCGCGTAAAACAATTCCCAAGGCACGCGCTGTATTTGTGGTGCGCGAACCCGCCGCGAACATCCGCAGCATGCTCTCTCGGCTCAAAATACGCGGCGATAAGCCGGCCCTTGATGATGAGGACCATGATATCCTCGCCAAGTTGCCATTGTGGAATGACGTTCTCCACCCCGAGGGTGATGTGCTCGGGGGCGCTTCATCCTATATCGAAGCGCTCGCGCGTCGCTGGAATGTGATGAGCTCCATGGCTATAACGCATGAAAACTGGATGGTGACTATTCGATATGAGGACTTCATTGCGGACAAAGTTGGCGAAATCAATTCACTGGCGCAGAACGTCGGCCTAACGCCGAACCATGACATCAGCCACCGCGTTAATCACCAGTTCCAAGGGCGCGGGAGCAGCGAAGCTTTCGAAACGTTCTTTGGTACGGACAACCTGCAGACAATCCGCTCCATATGTCAGGATAATGCCGCACATTTCGGCTATTAGAAAAACGCATCAACCGTTGCTGGGCATGCCCAAAAAATAACGCGCAACAGCTAAAGCGAGACCGTCTTATTCAAAAAGGGCGCTATAGGCTTTCACAGGCCCTGCGCTGCGTAAATAATCGCGCGCTATCGACCACGCCGTCACCGCGATGTGCTCGCGTTTTTCATCATCTGCTAAGATACCCCGCACTTTGTCTTCTAAATCGGCAAAATCCCAGCGGCAGGCAATATATGTTTCGCCGTCGCGAAACAGATCAGGCTCGGTGCGCAGATGCGACATATCGGGCTTGACGACGACGGCCCCACAAGCCATCGCCTCAATATCGCGCCAACACAGTTCGCCATAGCCAAATGGGCTGAAGCAGAGCTTGGATCTGAGCATTTCATCGAAAAAAACCTGCTTAGACACTCCAGTTCCGACAATCACATTCGGGCCGTCAATGTTTGCGATCTTGCTTTGTGCTTGGCGGCGCATTTCGCCATACCATCCCACCGCCTTGGTGCCGCCCAAGCGGGCATGAATATCAATATCTTTAGCATTGAAGGGCGGCAGTGCATCTGCCTCAACAAAAGCCGCGGTCAGGCTTGGGCTGCTAAGGAAGTTGGGAGCCAAACGCAACTTCGGTAGCACACTCTCGGGAACCTTCCAGTCCGTCATTTCATCGGGCAAATCATAAAGCCGCCCATAAAACTCTGTGAGATTTGTGTGCCCATATGTTGTGCGGGTGAACTGCGCGAGATCTACAAACAGCGATTTTTTGAAATAAAAATCGATATTTGGGAACCGTCCAGCGTGCCGAATATCGGCATTTGCAAAGCTGTCTAAGTACGCGGTTACAGTATCGGCGGGAAAACCATCAAACACTCTAGCAAGGGCGTCATGCCGGTCTTGCGGCTCGGTAAGCCATGTTTGTCCGATCACATGTGTTGCATCGGTTAAGCCTTTGGGAACCCCGTTTGCCAGTGCTTTTTCAATCGGAAACAGACGCACCTGAACATCATATTGCGCTGCTAGCACGTCTGCATAATGAAGAAAGGGATAAACCGAAGCATAAGATATACCGGCAGGACGATATAAAATCAGCAAACGCCGTGCAGTCGCCTGGTTAAATGAGCGACCAAAAATGAGACCATGCGGCACTCTGAGATACGGCTTGTCGGGGTATGCAGCAATGCTGCGCGCCAGCCGCGTGAAAACTCCCGTCATACGTCAATCCAGTCTTGCCAAATCCGCGTGCATATCGGTGCCAGACAAGCACCTCGATAAGATGACGTCATACCCTCAAGATGCTTGATAACACACTAAAATAAACCAATCAGGCATGCCCAGACATGTGAGATTAAAGCGCCGTTTGCTCGGCGGATGAACTGTTGGGCCGAAATGCTGCCCGATAGCTTTCCATAAACGCCTCAAGTGTATCTACGTCGGCCAAATTACCTGACAAGCGCGGTACCTGCATTCCATCAGCAGAGCTGCCAGCGATCGCCTCAAAAGCTTCGCCGTACAGCCCGCCGCGCATGCGCGCTGCGAAGCGTTTGCGAATTTCACCCAGCTCTCCTGGCATATTATCAAGTGTTGCAGCAATGGCCCAGCGCAGCACATGGCGGCGCTCGTCATCACTGAGTGTGTCGCCAGCGGCAGCAAGCAATTTGCGCGACGTTTTGCGCACCAACGGCCAGTCCTTCCCGCCCCATGACGCATCAGCACGCAGCATGTCGGCGGCATTGGTCTTATCCGCTTCCAGCGCTACGACAGCCTCTTGATACCGCTGCGTGTCAATCAAAGCGCGTGCTTCAATTCGAAACCGTTCGGCGCGCAAATCCTTCGGGATGTTGCTTGCCCGCGTCGCACGCAGGACCCGCAGCGCGTCTGCAGGGCTATCATTGAGCAAATGCACCATTGCAAGGCGCGCTGCCACAGAGGCTTGCGCCACGCCCTCAAGCCGATAGGCAACCTGGTGTTCAAGCAGCTGTGCTGCCCGGTCAAACAATTCCACATTGACCAGCCGGTCGGCCAACCGGCGCACCATTTTATCGCCCATAGCGCCGAGCGGCGTGAGCTCGCGAAAATCATAATACAGAGCGACCGCGGTGACGGGGTCCATGTCATCGGCAATGCCATCCAAAAACAGCGTCTCAAAACGCTCTTCCATGGTGCGCGTAATCTCCCGCGTGCGCCCGTCGGTGGGGAAATACGTCACTGCTTGGCGCAGCATGCTGAGCGCATCGCGGTAGTTCACCTCATCCCAGTACAGGCTGGAAAGATATTCTAGCAGGTCAATTTCAAACGGCCCACCACGCCAAGCGAAACGTAGCCGCTCAAGCAGGTCAATGGTGTCTTGTGCATTGGCCTCGCCGTCTTCTAAAGCAAGCTTTGCCAGTTGAAAGCGGGCGCGCGCTTCAACATCTCGCGGTGCATCGGCCGCCAGTACGCCAAAAATGCGCTTTGCATTGTCGCGCTCGCCCGCGTTTAAATGTGTTTTCGCACGCATCAAACTGGCCCATTCTTTATAAGGCGTCGGCGCCTCCAAAGCTTCCAGTCGGCGCAGCTCCGTTTCTGCAGTCTCTGCCTTTTCCAGCGCTTTTGCCGCCCGTACGGCCGACAACTGAAACCGCGCTTGGTCCTGCGGCTCATAGAGCGACAGCACATCCGAGCCGCGCTCAAAATAGGCCAATGCCTCTGAATATCGACCGGTTTCTTCCGCGGCAATGGCGCGCCACAGATAGGCATCAGGCTCGCTATCGAGGGCTGGCGCCATCAGATCCTCATAGGCCGCTTCAAAGCGCCGGGCCATAAGCCGCGCCACACCGCGCATGGCAAGCAGTGTTGGGTTCTCCGCCATACTTGGGTCAGATTGCAAAATCACTTCAATGACGCCGATGGCATCAAGCGCGAACCCGCGGCCCACTAAAAACCGGGCATATGCCGCACGCCGGCTGTTTAAGTTGGTCTCCGGAGCCATGGAAATCGCATAGAGCAAAGCGTGCGCGCGTTTCGCTTCGGGGACATTCGGGTTACCGGCCCAGCCAGCCAAATCAATCAATCGCACCGCGCGTTCGCCGCCGCTTGCGCTGGCAAGCTCTGCACCGGTTTCAGACAGTGCGAGCCCGCGCGCGGCATAAATTGCAGCGCCATTGCGAAAGCGGCGCACATCAACACCGTCCCCAAGCTGCGCAAAGGCGACGCCTTGGGCCGTTTGCAGCGCTTCAAATCCTGCCGCAGTTTGCGCGGCGGCAAGCCCTTTACCATCGAGCGTACTGGGCACCGCAATAATCGTATCGCCCACCAAAGGGTCATTCAGCACAAACCGGCTACCGGCCTCACCGAGGGCAAAAAACACGCGCTTGCCATCTTGTGGGTCGATTTGCCGGGTGACCACCACGGGATTACGCGGCCGGGTGATGGAGTCTTTTATCTCAATCTCCCAGCGAGTGTTTTCCCGCTGCGCCAGGACGTGCTGATCTGGACCTAAAGCATAGCGCAGGACCGTGCCAAAACCATGGTCTAGGCGCTCAACGCCCGTTACCCGCGCATTTTGCGAAAACACAGCGTCCGGATGGGAGATATCCACCTGATTTTCAAAAATCACCCACAAGCTGCCCGCGCGCTGAAAAATCGCTGCCGGTACCGTGACATCCCACATGAAGCTAAGCCGGGTTTCAAACGGGCGGTTTTGCACCTTCACCTCAAGCGCACTCAGCCTTGAGCGTTCCGCTTGGCCGGTAAGTGCGGCTTCAGCCGTGCGCTGCTCACTCGCCTGCGCTGCAAGAGCAGCCTGCTCGGCAGCGGCCTCAGCAGCCTTTTGCGCGGCCATTTCAGCCTCGCGTTTGGCTTTCTCACGCGCTTGGCGGTCCGCCGTATTCATCGATTGGGTTGCAGTTCGGATGGCTGCAATATTGGGCGCAACGCCAGTTAAATCGGGGGCTCTGGCCTCCTGCGGCTGCTCAAAGTCGATATAACTTAGCGTCTGAAAGGTCTTCAGACGTGGTTTTACCCCCGGCGGCAGCGTTGCTTTGAATGTAAACCCCCCGGCTTCACGTGCCAGCGTCCACGCTGAAACAAACGGCTCATACACCGCGATAATGTCTGGCAGCGCGCCAACGCGATCGGCCAGCGGCTGCGCAAATGCGATGCTTATCTCAGAGCCTTCAACCTTCATTTGCGGGATCTGAATGTCATCAGATTCAAAGGCGACACGGACATAGGTTGGATGGATCCCGCTGCGGACGTCAAAAACATCTGCGCCGGCGCTTGGTGCGCAGACCGCCAATATCAAGGCGCATAGGAGGCTGAGCACGCTGCGCGTCATGGTTTGGCCGCCTCAGTGTCCGCCTCGGGATTTACAGGACCGTCTGACATGGTGTTGGGGCTGATCTCAATAAACTCAATGCCTGGCCGTTGACTGCGGGTGACCAACACGATGGCGGCCCTGAGCGCCTGATTTTGCGCATCAGGCTCAACAATAACGCTCCAAGGCTGTTGCAGGCCGCGCTTGGCGCGAGCGTCGAGCAACGCCTGGGCATCATTCAGCAGCGCCGCCGCGTCTGCGCCAGGCGCGGCATAAACAATAAGCCTCACCGGCACTTCAAAGCGTTCAACCACGTCGAGCCAAAGGCCATCACCAATGGCCTCGGCAAGCGGTTTATTTAAAAGCTCTAGTTTAAGGACGCGATCGTCCTCCTTGCGCAGCGTCCAAGCCGGCAAATCTGTAATGAATTTTTCAAGCAGTGCAGTTTGATAGCCGACGCCGCTTACAGTTTGTGTGACCAGACTGCGCCGTGCTGACCCGCTGTCATTTGGCAATGCAGCGCGCAAACTCATTGCTGTTTTTTCAAGCGTTTGCGCGTGCCGGTCGCTGGTTGCATATACTAGGACAAACATGGCGAGCACGATGCCCAACAAATCAGCAAATGTAAGAAGCCATGACGACGACGCACGCGGCGCGCGGTGCGGCAGCGCCGCAACACCCGCGCCGACGGCAAGCCGAGATGTGAGCGCCGGCGTCATAGCCGTGCCCCTCGCGGCAGAACCATAAAGCCCAGTGAATTGATGCCAGGCAGCGAGGGAATTTGCGCTACCGAGACAGCGACGCTATCATCGCTAAAGCGCTGAACTAGGGCCCGCACCACTGCGATTTCAGGAGCATCAAGGCGCACATCGGGCGGCACCACAACGGTAACCGGTGCTGAATGGGCTTTCGTTGCCCGGGCCAATGCGCGAAGAAATTTGTTTTCTGCGCTGGTGAGCCCGGATGTCGCTGCGAACTGCGGCTGATCAAAAAGCACGGCCAGCGCATCTGCATTTTCCGTCACCACTGGCTTGCACGCTGCTTTGAAATCACTGCAAAGAGATGCAAGCGCAGTGTTGAGCGCGGCAGGAAGCGCTAAGCGCTTTGTCTCATCATTGGATCCACCACGGGCAAAGCTGTCTAAAATTGACAGCTTTGCTGCCTTAAAGTTTGCGGTCGATGGGGTCGTTGACGCCGTAAGGGCTGCCAAGATTGCAAGCAGCACAATAAAAACACTTACCGTAGGTAAATGTGCACTATCTGCAGAGGCTGCGTCGAACTGTTCAGCCGGCTCCATTTAACGCCTAGTCAAAACTCGCCAGCAGTGCATCAATATCGTCTTGTGAGTTGCCGTCGCCTTCGAGTTGCGGGCCATTTAGCAGGGCGTCATCGCCTACGACCTCCACATTGGCATCGCGGGTCACGACAACGCCGTCATCGCTCGCCATGTCACCGATGGCGTCGGCCAAATCATCAAGTTTATCTTCAATAAACTTGATGACTTTCACAACTTTGGTAATGCGCTGGCCGGTGATGTCTTGAAAGGTCGACGCTTCAAAAATCTTTGTTACCACCGACTGTATGCGGTCTGTCAGTTCGCCTTCGCAATCGGCGGCAACGCTCTGAAGCTCATCGGCGGCGTCCATAATATCACTCGCGGCTTGCTCAGTATGTTCAACGATTGCATCAAGCTCGTCCGCAGCTGTCGGCAAATCCCGGGCGACCAGGGTGGCGGGCTGCATGCTTGCGATATCGGCCTTTGCCGTCTCAATGAATGCAAGCAAGTCATTCACTTCACCAGCGACACGCTTGGTAATTTGTTCTGAATCAGACTGATACTGCGACATCAGTTGCTGTATAGTACTACTGAGCGCGTCGGCGCTCACGACTTGTCCGACCTGTTGCACCTGCGAATTTAAGGTATCCGTCACGTTTTGAGCCTTCAGTTGTGCGTCGGCTGCATGTGCCATGTCGCTCTCTCCTCACCGCGCCCATGGTGCCGCCCAGAGCGCTTCTTTCTGCAACTATAGACAGCAAACCTTGAACGATTAGTTGACGGCGGCGGATAAATCGACGGTTTGCTTGGTTGCCAGCTCCGTTGTCAGCCTTTGCGCTGCTTTTGGTGACATCTTACCGAGAATAGGCGCCATTCTGAGTTCAGACATCCGGCGCGCCACGTCGACCTGAATGCCCATATCGAGGCCTTCAATGATCCGCGCTGCGTCCGCCGGTTTCATTTTTTCATAAACACGTACCACGCTGCCAATTTTTTCATTTTCCTGCTCTTCATGTTGAACGAGCAGGCTCTTCACATAGTTTTCCATTTGCTTCAGCTCAGCGATTTTGCTTTCGACCCGCTGTTCCGTGGCTTCAAGCAGCCGCGAGCGCATATCAATGTCCTGCTCACGCGCATCCAGATCATTGCGCCGTTTGCTCAAATCGCGCAGCAGTGCCAGTTCAGATTGGGTCATCATTGCGGGGTCTAGGATCGGCTGGGCTGCCGGTTTTTCGATCATAACCGTATCGTCAGCATCGCCCGCATCGGCATCGCTCGCTGCCTTGGCTGGCATGTCTGCGGCGCCGTCCGCCATTTGTTCAGACTGCGCCGCGGCATCGTCTTCTTCAGCAGCAAGCGCGGTGTTTGAAAAGCCGTCAACAACGGAGACCACCTTTAATCCAAGCAAACTTGCAGACAGCAGCGCGACAAGCACCAATGGCCTGCGCAAGGCATGGATGAGGCTGCTTATTGCCGATCCGGATAAAAGGGTTTGCATGGTTGTTCCCATTGTTAGCGCACGCCCGCGATGATCTTCTTCAGGGCAGCCGCCTGATTGTCTGATATCTCAGACATTTCTGCGCGCTCGCGCCGCAGAAAATCCGCAGGATCAACAGCGCTGGCCACATCGGTTTGGATGGGCTTTGGTGCCGTGCTTGTTGCTGACTGGCTCAACCGGCTGGCAAGACTGTCCGCCGATTGCATAATCAAATTCAGTTCATCGCTTAAATCGCGCGCCTTTGTGATGCTGGTCTCAAGCTTGCCCTTATGCTCGCGCGCTGCGGCGCTAAGGTGTGCGACGGCTTGATGGGCACGCTCGGTCGCATCATTCAGCCCGGTAATGAGCATGCTGAGTTCGCCTGAACTGTCGCGCAACGCTGTGAGTTTGCGATCAAGCCGCAAGGCAAGCAAGATCACGCCGATGAGCAGCGCACATAAAACAGCGCTGACCAAAATATCGATGGATATGGTCTGCAAAAATGACACGGCTTATGTCCGCTTATCTTGTGTGGTGAGCGCACGTTCAACCCGCACGGCAATGTGTTTGCCCGAGCGCCCCATGCGGCCCGTGCCGATGGCGCAATCGCCGCACCGTAGCGCGATGGATTGATTTTCGGTGGCATTGAGCACCAAAGTCTGGCCGACCTTGAAGTCCATGACATCTTTTAAAGGCAGCTTGATCTCATCCAGCACCGCCTGCACCGGGACGGCAGTGCGCCACAGTTCGGTGGCCAGGTGCGTCTCCCAAATGGAATCGCGGCCAAACTTTTCGCCCATGAAGCGCTGCAACAGCAGTTCGCGGATCGGCTCCAGCGTTGCGTAGGGAAAGAGCAGCTCAATCCGCCCGCCGCGATCATCCATATCGATGCGCAATTTGATTAAAATAGCCGCATTGGATGGGCGCGCGATGCTGGCAAAGCGGGGATTGGTCTCAAGCCGGTCGAAGGTGAAAGTCACGGGGCTGAGCGGCTCAAAGGCAGAGCACAGATCCTTTAACACGACGGAAATCATCCGCTCGACCAGAGTTTGTTCAATCGTGGTGTAAGGCCGCCCTTCAATACGCATGGCCGCCGTGCCGCGGCGCCCGCCAAGCAGCGTATCAACGATTGAGTAAATCAGCGCACTATCAACGGTCAAAAGGCCGTAATTATCCCACTCTTCAGCACGAAACACCGACATCATGGCCGGCAGCGGGACAGAGTTGAGATAATCACCAAAGCGCACCGAGGTGATGTTATCGAGCGAGACTTCGATATTATCAGAGGTGAAATTACGCAGCGATGTCGTCATCACCCGCACAAGGCGGTCAAAAATGATGTCGAGCATCGGTAGCCGCTCGTAGGAAACGAGCGCGCTGTTGATGATGGCGTGGATGCCGTGGCTTTCGGCATCATCGTCATCAGAATCAAAACCAAGCAGGCTGTCAATCTCGTCTTGATCGAGGACCCGCCCGTCGGCAGCTATATTCGGATCATCGGCTGCGTCACCGCCGGCTGCGTCATCATCGCCCGCCATGGCTTCCCATTCGGCGGCAACGGCGTCGTCGTCTTCTGCCCCTTCGCTCACTGGACCAAAATCTCCTTAAACAAGACGTCATTGACCTTGGCCGGCGCGACCGTCTGATTGACCCGTCGCAGCAGTTCTTCTTTCAGCCGAAACATGCCGGCAGAGCCTGACAAGTCCTCCAGCCTGAGTTGTCGCAGGTAGAGCTGAAAATTATCAATGATGCGCGGCAGCTGTTCCTTGAGCGTCGCTTCGGTAGACGCGCGATCAACCTCCAGGCTGACCGACAGTTTTAAAAACGTACTTTTACGGCCCGTGTCGTTAAGGTTCACCATGATGTCGGGCACATCATAAAAGATGAGCTGCAGCGGTTCTTCAGGTTCTTTTTGCTCGGCCTCAGCCGCCATCTCATCTTTATCGCCGCCTAAAAACATAAAGGCGCCAACGCCGCCGCCGATCAGCAGCAACAAGATCGGCGCAGCGATCATGACGATCTTTTTGCCGGGCGTTTTGCTTGGCGCCGCGCCTAGATCGTCTGAAAAAACGTCAAGATTTTCATCATCGGACATGTCCGCCGAAGGTCCCTTCAAGGCCAGATTGATTTACAAAACCTAGCCAATGACGGTTAATAAGGCGTTGCTGCGTGATTGCTCCGGCAAAAACTGCCGCTGGGCCGGTGTATTGTGCCCACTCGCACAATCGACACTGCACCAACCATCTGTTTCAAAACACTTTTTTCTTGGCACGCTCTGTGCAGTCCAGACACTGTCCGATCAGAATGGAGTTGGATATGGATACCACGCTTTACGTTGCGCTATCGCATCAGGCCGCCATGCGCCGGTCGCTTGACTTGATCGCCAACAACATTGCCAACATGAACACAACGGCCTTTCGCCGCGAGCAGGTGATGTTCCACGACTATGTGGTGGATCTCGACCGGCTCGAAAATGACGCGCTTGAGGAAGTGGCCTTCGTGCAAGATTACGGCGTCGCGCGGGACTATCGCCAAGGCCGCATGATTACCACCGGCAACCCTCTGGATATCGCCATTGCCGGGCGCGGCTTTTTAGAAGTGGAAGACCCTGAGACGAGTGCGGTCAACTATACGCGCAATGGCAGCCTTGCCATTTCCAATGATGGCATGCTGATGCTCACCACCGGCCAGCTGGTGCGCACGACCGGCGGCGGCACTATCGAAATCCCAGAGGACTTCGGTGAGGTTTCAATTGCCGCGGATGGCACGGTCTCAACCAACCAGGGCGTTGCCGGCCGCATTGCCGTGATGAATTTTGAAAATGAGCAGCTGCTGGAAAAAATTGGCGACACCCTATTCAGCAGTGAAGAAGAAGCCATCGCTGCAGACAATGTCGAGCTGGTCTCCGGCATGATTGAAGGCTCAAATGTCAAGCCGCTCGTTGAAATGACCAACATGATGCAGGTGATGCGCTCTTATCAGAGCGTCAACACGCTGACCGAGAAATATCAAGACATGCGCACA
>JBCCLR010000012.1:0-30217 GCA_039026755.1 Pseudomonadota bacterium
GGCGCACTGGCTGCGTTGCTGGCTTTGCGCGATGCCCCGCATCGCGCTGCATCCAGCGCCTAACCAGTGCACCATGGACCCTAGCAGTGCGTTTCAAAGAAACCTTAAACCGCGCGAGAGGCTCACCACATGGCGCTGTTAACCGCAGCTACGCTAATTTTCAGCTGTCGTCGAATGCTTGCTGCTTGCGCCGGATAAATGCAAAGCCAGTAAGGATTGGCGCAAGGAGGACCGCACTCGCTGGCAGGGGCACAACGCGCGTGCCAGACGAAATGGTCAAATCAAAGACCGCAAGGCCGCGCGCGCCAGGCATGTCTCGCGACACTCCAAAACTATAAGTGCCCGGGTCTAGCGCCGAAAAAAGGAACTGCGGCCCCGTAACGCCGTTCACCGCTAGGTTGGCATTGCTCGGCCCTCCTTCAAGTAGGAAGTTACGAACCGTCCCGGAAAAACTATCCAGCGTAATGATAAACGGCCCTGCAGACACAATTTGCACCCAGTCCGCGGCAATATTATTTTGCCCAATCATGGTGATGGTATCTCCGAAACCAAGCGTTCCGCCTGGCAGAGTGTCGGTAATGTTCTGCCCTGGCCGACTATTTGAATAGTCAACGAAGTTGACATCACCGCTTGGGCGGCCTTGTTCGCTCACCGTTATGCTCGCGGCCTGCGCTGTTGCCGCGGCGACCAACCAAGCCGAAAAACAGATTAGAAATTTCATAATATTGCCCCTACGTAACTAATTTAAAACGTAATTTTGCGCGGTCATATTGTCAACGGCGTTTATGTGGCGCGCAGAAATTAATCAAAATGTCTAAAACCGATTAGATTGCAGAGTGCTATACGTTAGAAAGGCGCGCATCGCAGAAAGACCGCTATGATAATGCGCCAAGCAGACATTCAGGCGCTTTGAAACCCGAAACATGCCAGCGCTTCATTTAGGGCTGGTAGACTTGCTGGCTGTATGTGGCTTCTGATACCGTTACGCTACCTTGCCGCCCTTGAGCGCCGCAGCAGCAAAGCGGTGTATGAGACCGATGAACCCAATTTGGATACTGCGAGAGATCGCAACAGCGGGCCGCGAAAATCTCGACGCAGACCATGTCGCCAACTATGACCGCAAAGAGACAATAGATGTGGAATCTGAGCTTTCAGTTCTCAGAAGCCTCGGACTGAATGGTCAATCGCACGTCATCGACTTTGGACCAGGGACCGGCCAACTCACGATGCAAATAGCGGCACGATGTAAACGGGTCACCGCAGTAGATATTTCGCCCGTCATGCTGCAGCAGCTTAAAAAAAACATCGCGCGCTTAAGCGTTCCGAACATTGACGTGATCCAGGCTGGATTTTTGAGCTATCAGCATGTCGCCGCTCGCGTAGACTTTATCTATTCGCGTCTCGTGCTGCATCACCTGCCTGATTTCTGGAAGGCCCTGGCACTGGCAAATGCCCGGCGATGCCTGCGCCCCGGAGGCATATTGCGGTTGGTTGACGTGGTCTATCACTTCGACCTTGAAGAAGCGGAAGCCCGGCTCAACGCCTGGTGCGAAACCCTTACCTATAGCGAACCCGACGGCAGCTGGAACCGCGCTGATATTGAAGAGCATATCCGAGATGAGCACTCCACATTCACTTGGATTTTAGAGCCCATCATTGAGCGCTGCGGATTTAGAATTGAAGAGGCGAAGTATGCTGAGGACGGTATTTTCGCGTCTTATGTGGCGCGGGCGGTATAAAGCTGGGCGGCGGCGCTAAAGACAATGTGCGCGATTGCGTTTCGGTATTCGAGCCGCTTTTTTAAATATCGGTGCCGCCGCGGGAAACGCGGCAAAACCGATCGTATCAGGAGGGGTCTGGCGAAACGATTTCGATCAAGAAGACGTATGCGCTGCCTCTAGAGCATTCGATTGGGTTTGATAGCGGCTTCATGGAGCCGGAAAACGCCTATGATCAGCAAAAACACAAGGAACCCCCGCTGGACCAAATAGAAATGTTAACGCAAGCGTTGGCACAACAAATCGAAACCGAATTCCAGCATCCCTTGCGGTTCGGCAAATCCACGCACCGACGACAAGATCAAAGCTCAGCATGTGTATCCACCCAGACATCAACGCGGCATCGTGCCCAAACAGCAGCCTGATATCGGCAAAGCTTGAAAAACCGCCACGGACTTCATTTGCAGTAAACGCGGTCCAGACATAAATCACAGCAAAGCAGGCGGGTATGACCCTTCCGGCAATTCTATCGGACCACTTCGGTGTAAGAGGCGAGATAAGCAGCAATAACCAACCCAACATCGCCGTTACACCCAAAAGCGAAAAGAGATTTTCATAATTCATAATCAATGCCCCTCTCCGGCCTTGCAGCCTAACCATTTTAATGCAATAAGCTTGCGTATGCAATTGTATTGAAAGTATATGATGATGAGAGATGATCTTCGCGGAGCCGCCGCCCTCAGGTTGTTGCAAAGTGCGGACGAGCTACGCGACAGGCTTAGCGGGGCGTTCGCGGCTGTGCACGGCTTGTCTGTGAATGAGTTTTTATTGCTAATGCACCTGGAGCGCGCAGGCGAAAACACGTTATCGCGCGTTGAACTGGCTAAGAGACTGTTCGTGAGCGCATCAACCGTGACCCGAATGATCGCCCCAATGGAAAAGATCGGCCTTGTGTCGCGTGAGGTGGCCGAGCGCGATGCGAGGCTTGCCTTGGTCAATATCACCAAGGCCGGTGCGGAAAAACTGAAAGACGCAAAATTGACGTTCAAGCAACATGCCAGCTATGCCTTTGAGGATCGCTGGAGCAATGATGATATTGCGACACTATCGGATTTACTGCACCGCTTTGTTGCTGGGCGAACGGCGCATCTTACCTAGAAGACAAAATTCGTGATGCGCAGTTCGGGTTGCGCGTCATGTGGCTGTCTTTATTGAAAGCACTTTTATGACCGTATCATATGCCGGCCCACTGGCGACTATGGGCGAACACAGCGCTTGATACACGTTCATCCAATGCCACCGTTTAGCGTGAACAATCTATGACTGTGGATATTGGTTGAATGCCTCCAGATAAATGCTTCAAACAGAGACTATAAAAAAGGCGCCCGCAGGCGCCTCTTTCATCTGTTTTACACCGAGACCCTATTCAGGAAACCAGTTGGACCCGCTCTCGTGCAACACGCCGTGCTTGATCGCCCAAGCGGACCAGTCGTCGACGACGGTGCCGGTCAGGAGCACACCGATGCCGCCGGTTAGCGTTGTCAGCATGGCAAACCACCAGGCCCAGCGGTGGATCGATTCCATCGTGGCATTGAAGCCCATGGTCCAGCGCCAGAATAGGGCGGCCCGCTCAGAGGCCGTGCCGCGGTCTGTGATCTGCTCAATCTCCCGCTCCCCGCCAAAGCGGCTGACCGCCAAGATAGTAGCACCATGCATGGCAAACAGCAGCGCCGAGCCATAGAGGAACACAATCGACAGAGCATGGAACGGGTTATAGTACCAGTTACCAGTATTGAGCGAGATAGCGTTCGTCCAATCGAGGTGTGAGAAGATGCCATAAGGCACTGCATGCGACCAAGAGCCCATGAGCAGGGGACGGATAAACCCAAGCACCAGGAACAGCCAAATGGCCGAAGCAAAAGCGATCGGCACATGAAAACCCAGACCAAGTGCTTTGGCGCGGCGATAGCTACGCAGCCACCAGGAGAAGACCGCAACGGTAAAGAAAAATCCGGTGATCATGAACCAGCCGCCATCTTTTAAAGGTGGCAGGACGGCTAAGCCATATTCCGCTGGCGGTGGGTCAAGCGATAGCCAGAAAAGCTGGCGGACAAACTGAACGGGGTCCCAATCGACCTGTGCCCAGAAGTTGAGCCCGATAATATTAAAGGCGATCAGCCCCGACACCAGCGAGACTGTCCCCAAAAAGCCGAGGTAAATCGGCCCAATTTGCGCATTGCCAAATCGGCCCACCAAATGGACGAGCATACCGCCGCCCGTACGGCTGTCTTGCGGCGGCAATGGGACCCCCGGTTCAGGGACCCCTTGCACTTGTACGGCGGTAAAGATGTTTTGATATTCACGCATATTCTATGCCTCTATCTCTATGCCTTCGGTTTAAGGATCAGTTTTCAGTTCGCCAATTTGGCGGACCAGGTCTTCTTGCGGGAAGACCGGCAATTCGAGCCACCAATCCCACCACTCTGCCCAAATATCGACCCATAGCGGGCCGCTGATCACAATGCAGATTGCGCTCCAGAAGCCAGCGCTCAGCGCTAAGAAGGTGCCGACCCTATGAATGCCAAGCGTTCCCACCGAATAGCCGATAAAGTCGCGAAAGTAGGTGTCTTCATGCTCCGGCGTTTTGACCTCCTGGCCGCCGCCGGGGTTGGTTGAAGACAGCACCAGCGCGCCATGCAAAGACAGGAACATCGCATTGGTGAAAAAGAAGGTGATGGCCACCATGTGGGCCGGGTTATAATGGAAGTTGCCGTAGGTATACCCAACATTATTCACCCACTCGAGGTGGGAATAGATGCCATAAGGGAAACCATGGCCCCAGGCCCCCATCAGCAATGGCCGGATAACGCACAGCGTCACATAGGCAAAGACCGCCACCGAATAGGCAAAGGGCACATGATAGCCCATGCCCAGCTTACGGCATATTTCAACTTCTCTGAGCGCCCATGAGCCAAACGCGCCGCACGCGCAAATTGTAATAATCTGCCACAGGCCGCCTTCGGCCATTGGCGCAAGCCCTAACCCATATTCAAGGTCAGGTGGATTGATGCTGATCTGCCAGAGGTTCCAGGTGTCGCCCAAGGACGCGCCATAAATAATCAGGAAGGTCCCCAGCACCGTAAAAAACATCGTCGTAACGCCGAAGAAACCCACGTAAAACGGGCCGAACCAAAAATCGAAAAGGTCACCTCCGATCAAGGTGCCGCCGCGCACGCGGTATTTCCTTTCGAAACTTAACATCGCCATTTCGGTGCTCCCATAAAAGGCTTTATACGGCAGGCGGAGAACCATATCCCCGCCTGCCAGTCTTAGAGTTGATGCCTACGTCAGGTTATAGTGTCTTCGATCGTGGTGAGCGAAGCCATGTCATCCATCGGCATTGCATCGAGCCAGTTGTACCTGCCGGTGCTGAGCAGGATGAAATGAATCAAAACTGCCAGCGTGAACAGGAACACAGCCATTGCGACAAGCACCCGTCTTGGGTCAAAAATGAGCCAGATTTTATACATCTATATGCTCCCTCTAACCCAAGAACGGCATCACGGCCGTTGACGCGGTTTGCACCCCGTCCATCAGCGATGCGTATGTGCCGTCATCTTTTGGAATCCACGGTTTCCATGCCCACACAAGAAAGTGTGCGACAATGGCAACGAGCGTGAATCCGATGAATCCAGAAACAAAAAGTTTATGGAATTCACGTGCTTCGCCAGCCGTCATGCCGGATAGCGAAACACTTTCGGGACTAGTCATAGTTTAACCTCCTAGCCTCGTGCCTTTCGGCGTGCCGCTGAAAATCCCGCGGCCGGATAACTTGGCCCCGACAGGACCAAGATTTCTCCAGAGTTAGAGTTGGAGAAATTCCTCAAAACCGCACCGCATAACCAGCAGGCCCATTTGCCGAGCGTTTTGCCGCCTTAAAGACACCGCCGGGACGGCGCTTGCCAAACACGCGCATAGCGGCAAAGACGATGAAATAAGCAGCGAACAAAACCGCAAAAACCGAATAGAAAATGAGTGCATCGCCGAGCGATCGCCGCGGCTGCACATGATGCTGCGCATCAAACACATACGGTGTCATATCAGCCATGGAGGGCCTCCTTTTGGTGGGGGTACATGAATATATTGAGCGTGCAGCATCAGGCAGCGCTCCGTTTTAGAGATTGGCTAGACGCCATAACCCGCTGCGCGGTTACACGCGCTTCTCCCGCTTCAATGGCATCGCGTTCAGATTGATCCCGCAAGGTTTTGGCGGCGGAAATACGCACCAAAATCGGCTGCTTATCGACCACGTCATCAAGCGCCTCTTGCGCGTCCGCATCCCATTGCAGGGCCCCTTTGATTTTCGTCGTCGCTGCTTCAGCGGTTTTGTCCATATCGCTTTGCAGCGGCAGGATATGAAACAGTGCATCAAACAGGCTATTACACACCGTCTGGATCAAATAACTGGCGCCGGAATAGCCCATATATGGGGTGCCGATATGGCGCCGGATGATCGCGCCGGGGAAAGACGCAGGAATATAAATCGTGCGCGCGCCTTGATCAGCGATATACATTCGCTCGTTATAGGAGCCGAACACAATCATGGGCTGCGTTTCGGCAATGAGGTCCTGCACCTGCTGATTATCAGATTTCACGCCCGGTTTACGGGGGATCGCAAAACTGCAGGGCAGGCCCATTTCCTCTTCAAAGAAATAGCGCACGCCGCGGCTATAGGTTTCGTCAGCGACAATGCCGAAGCTGGCGGTGCCAAAAAAGTCTTGCGTGACCGAGCGCCAAATGTCCCACATCGGCTTTAATGTGGTGTGCTTTTCGCGCTCAATGAACGGCTGCGGATCAAGCCCTAGAAGTTCGCCCAACTTTTCCAGAAATGCCGTTGTTGAGTGAATACCAATTGGCGCCTGCAGATAGGGCCTATCAAGCGCTTCACAGAGCAGACGGCCAAACTCGCGGTACATGCAGACATTCACATCCGCATTGGCAAGCTTTGACACATCGGCCAAATGCGAGCCGAGCGGGAACACCATATTAACCTCGGCGCCAATGCCTTCAACCAGGCGCCGAATTTCGGCCAAATCGGACGGCATATTAAACTTGCCATACATCGAGCCGATAATATTAACGCGCGGCTTTGCCCCTTCGGGACGCTTTTTAGGCGGCGGCACATGGCCCTTTTTCTTGGGCCCATATTCTGTCCATAGCCAGCGCAGTGCCCGGTCCGCACTCTGCCACTGATCTTCATCAATGGTGCGCGGCAGGAACCGCTGTACATTCGCCCCTTCCGGCGTGACACCGCCGCCAATCATCTCAGCAATGGAGCCGGTGACGACGACCGCCGGTAAATCCGGATCAAGCGTTTTGCGCGAGCGGCGCATGGCTTCTTCAGTGCCAGTTTGGCCAAGTTCTTCCTCGCCCAGACCGGTCACGACGATCGGCAGTTCATGCGGCGGCAAACCATCAGTGTAATGCAGCACGGAGGTCACCGGCAGGTTTTCACAGCCAACCGGCCCATCAATGATGACTTGCAAGCCCTTGATCGCTGTAAAGGCGTAGACCGAGCCCCAATAGCCGCCCGCGCGATCATGGTCGAGAATAAGCGTCATGTGCCAATCGCCCCCCCGGATTCGACCGCATTGGTGCTGCGCGAGGCTGCGCGCGCGGCCTTGATGGCGAATTTCTTCTTAAACGCGGGCCGGTCTTCCGGTGTATCTTCCCAGACGCCCGCAGCATAATCCGTACCAACGCCTTCGAAGAACTGCTTCATGGCGTCAAAACGGGTTTTGTTTTTAATGGCTGCATTGATAACCTGTGACAGCGAGCCCGCACCGGCTGGCCCCATCAGCGGCCGCGCTGAAATCAGGTTGGTGAAGTAGAGCCCGGGAATCCCCTTTTCTTTAGCGGTTTGCACAACCGGCGTGGTGCCGATGGCCAGGTCCGGGTTAAATTCATCAATCGCCGCTTCATCATATTCGAGCGAAGCGCGGTAGCGCACATGCACACCGCGCGCCTCCAGCCACTCGCAATCGGCCTCAGACCATTTGGTCTTGGGACAGGCCGTGCCCACATAGCGCAGATCCGCACCGCATTCGATCAGGAGCCGCGCAACCAGCAGTTCAGAGCCTTCATAGCCCGATAGCGTGATCCGGCCATTAATAGGCGCAGTCGCCAACGCACCCTTGATGGCGCCGCCAAACATATTGCGCGCGGCATTTATCAGGTCTGGCTTAACATTGCAGAGGTCACCGATGGACTGCAGCCATGCGTCTGTGCCTTCAACACCGACTGGCGCGGAACCAGCAATGGGCCGCCCAGCCGTTTCAAATTCACGGAATGTGGCGGTATAAAATGGATGAATGGCGGCCACTGCAGCGCAATCGAGCGCTGAGTACAGTTCGCGCCATTCGCGCGTCGGTACCACGGTGCCTGCCGCCAGACCAAGTGGCTTGAGCATGGCGCCAATGCTGATGGGATCGACAGGGAACATCTCCCCAACCAGGGTTATCTTAGGCTTATCGCTGCCGGCGTCACCGGGCGCACCCCCGGCCATGGCCGGCTCCATCCCCGGCACGGGCCCAGCGACAACCTCCTTGCGGGCATAGTTGAGCATGGCGCCCGCCAAGATGTCTTTTGCTTCGGCATGCGTGGGCACACCAAAGCCAGGCACATCAATGCCAATAATCCGCACACCATCAATTTCTTTGGGCAACATCTGTAAAGGCACACCGGACGCGGTTGGCACGCAGAGGTTGGTGACCACGATGGCATCGTATTTTTCTGGATCGGCCAGGCCGTGCACGGCATCGCGGATATCTTCATAAAGCTTGCCGGTCACAAGGCTTTCAGAATCAAACGGGACATAACCAACCGTACGGCGCGCGCCATAGAAATGCGACGTGAAGGTGAGGCCATAGACGCAGCAGGCCGAACCTGACAAAATCGTTGCCGTGCGCCGCATGCGCAAACCAACGCGCAGTGAGCCGAACGCCGGACACATACTTTGCGGCTGATCATGCGGGCCGCGCTCTGGTTCGAGCGGATAGTCTTTGGCGTATTGCTCCAAGACCTCGCTTTTACCCGCTTTCATCGCAGCAGCTTTGAGTTGCTCTTTGCCAGCGTGGCAGCCCATGCCTTGCGTTTCGCCCGCGCCGCCTTCATTTGCGGACACATCGCTTGGGCTTTCTATCGTGTCTGGCACCGCACCTTCTGACGCAGCTTCAGGCGATGCCGCTAAATCATCAGCAGCACCTGTCATGTCGTCGCGGGGGCTCAAGGTCTCAGTCATGGGCGTCACACGTCGTCGTAAACGACCTCCAGTGATTTCTGTTCAAAGAAGGCGGCATCACACATATCCTCAGGCCGGGCCGGCTCTAGCACAACGCCGGCGCCGGTATCGTCATCGGAAAACAGCCCTAGCAATTGCTCCTGCGTGAGCGGCGCCGGCTGACGCGGCGGCGCGGTCATCACGTTTTGCGCGAGATCGGAGAACATCGGGCCCCAGCGGTCATCTGGGTCACCAACAATTTGGTACATGGCTGACTTGCGGCGAATGTCCTCGTGCTGCGGAATAGCGGCAAGCACTGGAATATTTACCGCTTCGGCAAACGCCTTGGCTTCGCCGGTGCCGTCATCTTTGTTGACGAGCATACCAGCCACGCCGACATTGCCGCCCAGTTTGCGGAAATATTCTACTGCTGAGCAGACGTTGTTGGCGACGTACAGGGACTGCAGGTCGTTGGAGCCGACAACGATGACCTTTTGGCACATATCCCGGGCAATCGGCAGGCCAAAGCCGCCGCATACGACATCTCCCAGAAAATCGAGCAAAACATAGTCAAAATCCCAATCGTGAAAGCCGAGTTTTTCAAGCAGTTCAAAGCCGTGAATGATGCCGCGCCCGCCGCAGCCACGGCCCACCTCTGGACCGCCAAGCTCCATGGCGAAAACGCCGTCGCGCTTAAAACACACATCCCCAATGGTGACGTCTTCACCAGCTGCTTTTTTTGCCGCGGAGGTTTCAATGATGGTCGGGCAAGACCGGCCGTTAAACAATAGCGAGGTGGTATCCGACTTTGGATCACAGCCGATCAGCAGCACCTTTTTGCCTTGCCGGGCGAGGTTATAGGACAGGTTTGCGAGACTGAAGCTCTTGCCGATGCCCCCTTTGCCGTAAATGGCAATGACCTGGGTTTCTTTGGTCACCTCCCCGGTGTGAACGGGGTCAGGCTCAATCTGTGCTTCGCCTTTTAACAGGGCATGGATATCGAGATTTGCCGCATCGGCTTGATCTGTTGCCTCATTCAGGCCAGCATCCGGGTCAATCGCGAGTGCGCCTGTGCGCGATGGCTCACTTAGGGGGGTGTCGGTCATTCAGCGCCGCTCCAATTCAATACCATTTTCAAACAGTTCGGATCGTTAAACGCCTGGTCATAGGCCTGCGCCGCATCGCTGCTGTCCCGCTCGTGCGTGATCAGCCCCGAGAGATCCAAGCGGCCATCTTCGATGAGACGCTGCACCGCCTTCATGTCTTGCGGCTGCCATTCAGCGGCCACGCGTATGCGCGCCTCTTTCATAAAGGCAGGCGGAAAGGCGAAAACGACACGGCCCGAATAAAACCCAGCAAGCACGATTTCGCCGCCTGAATGGAGGTGACCTACCAGTTGATCGACAATACCAGCTGCGCCGCTGACATCGTATATTGTTTGATATGTGCGGCCAGTATCACTCGCAGGGTCTAGCACGCTATACCCTTGCGCGCCGCACCGCCGCACCGCATCAACCTCCCAAACCCGCGGCGCTTCGGCGCCAAGTGCCAGCGTTAACCGCGCCAATAAGCGGCCAAGAACGCCGTGCCCGACAATCAGTTGGGGTAGCTTTGCGTGTGGCGCTGCAAGCGCGTGATAGGCAGTTGCAGCCAGCGCCAATAAAATTGCGTTTTTCCCAAGCTCTGGCGCAATGCGCCGCGCTTTTGCCGCGGGCACAATAATGCGGGATGCAGAGCCGCCAAACAGGCCGCGAACCGCTTTGTAACCGGCGGAACCGGGAACATAGACACGTTCGCCAATGCGCGCGCGATGCTGCGCGGGCGCTTCCACCACCCGGCCAACCGTCTCGTAGCCTGGCACAAGCGGGTATTCGAGCCCAGGAAAGGCGGGCATATTACCGGTCCAAAGCAGCTTTTCCGTACCGGTGCTGATGCCGCTCCAGTCGACATCGACAACCAGGTCGTCAGCACCCGGCTCAACAAGCTCAACCTGATCAAGGCTGAGCGTGCCTGGCTCGTTAAATATGACTGCCCTTGCGTACATGCTGCCCTCTCGACCCAGCCCACACACACCGCCAAGCGATGTCGAGATTTCGGCTGAGATTAGAATGTAAGTTTATTTAGACGTCTATAAATGTCAAGTTTGTTTTACACTTCATTTACGACTTTTGTCGGCCTGTAAAATGCTGGTGTTGAGCGGAAACCGGGTTTTGACTCTGCTGACACTCGCAAAGCCGGCGCTCTTAAGCATTTGTTCAAGCGTGTGCGGGCTTCGCGGCGTGCCTGAACCCATGGCGTAGAGATAAAAATTGAAGTACGCGGCGGTGATGCGCTCGGCTGAAGCGCCGGTGAGCATCGGCTCACACACCAGCAGCCGACCGCCATGTGGCAGCGCCTGATACGCTGCGTTTAGAATCGCCTGGGCAGGCGCATCGTCGTGATCGTGGATGATTCGCACCAAGGTGATCAGATCAGCGCCTGCGGGCATGCCCCCGTCAAAAAACGAGCCAGCATGCACGGCAACGCGCGATGCCAGGCCCGCGTCAGCCAGAAGCGCTTTGGCCTGGGTCGCAACAGCAGGCAAATCGAGCATTGCCAAATTCAAATCAGGATAGTGATTGGCTAGTGCCCTTACAAAAGCGCCGTGCCCACCGCCAAGATCGAGCACGTTTTGATGCTCCGAAAAATCATATGCAGCGATGATATCGCGCGCGATCATCGCTTGGCTGGTGGCCATAAGTTCAGAATAGATCTGCGCCTGCGGATTGTCCGGCGATGCGCTGGCTGCGTAATCCCAAAACCTTGAGAGGTCCGTCTCACTGCGGCCGCGTTTAAGGAATGCCGCAGGGTCGGCTAAATCGCGATAGAAGTTAGGATGGTGCTTAATCATGGCGATCGCCCCAGGGGATGCGCAAAGCGCGGCCCCTAAATCGCCCAACCGAAACATATCACCGCGGCGCTGCAACAGCCGCAAGGCCGCCGCGCCTTCACATAAACGCCGGGTTTCATCCAGGCCAATACCAAGCGCCTCGCTCAGCGCTTCAACCGTGCGCCCGGAGCCAACATGGTCAAACACATTGAGCTCAACGCAGCACAACAGGATTTGCGAATACACAAAGCCAGATACAACGTCGAAGATCTGTGCTTGGCGTTTGCGGACTATCGGCTGGGTCAGCACAAAGCCTTCGCAAAATCGGTGGAACCGCTGCGACGTCAGGCAGCGGTCACGTAAATTCAGCCATGCATCATAAAGACCCATGCTACCGGTGCCCCACGATCGAAGACCGCTATTGAGGATAGATGGCTGTGCTGGTCAAAAAACCCTAGGCCACCATATGCGCGTGTTTGGCTGGCACCAGGCGCTTGGCCTGGCTGATGATGAGCGCCCGCAGCGCATCAACATGATCACAGTCCGGCACAGCATTTGCAGCGGCGGTCACGGTATCTTTTAAGAGCACCATCGCGCCTGCCACACCGTGCTGTGTGACTGCACTGGGGCGGGCATTGGCGACATCCTGCGCCACGGGCTTGCCGCACTCTGCAGCGGTCCCCACCGCATCCAGCAAATCATCTGCGATTTGATAGGCCGCGCCGATATTTGCGCCCACGGCGCGCCACGGCGCTGGGTCTTGCCCAGCTGCAATGGCGCCTGCGCTGACCGCGCCGACAAACAGGGCGCCGGTCTTCGCGCTATGATATTCAGCCACATCAATCACCGTTTCGCTTTCCCAGGCTTGACCCGCAGTGATGCCGCCGGTCATCCCCACGGCTTTACTGATGCACCCGACCAAGGCAACTGCGCGCTCAGGGTTCGCCCCTGCCAGCTGCGTTACGGCATTAAACGCTTCAACAATCAACGCATCACCTGCAAGCACCGCAAGTGGTTCGCCATGCAGCACATGCACCGAGGGCTTACCACGCCGCATATCTGCATTGTCAAAGCAAGGCAAATCATCATGGATCAGCGAGGCGCAGTGTAAAAGTTCAACTGCCACAGCAGCGCCATCGGCAAGTGCAGCATCATCACAGCCGCACGCATCTGCAACAGCAAGCGTGAGCGATGGCCGCACCCGCGCACCACCCGGGAAAACGGCATGATGGATCGCTTGTGATAAGCCTGGTGGACACGCTGTGCTGGTCGCGCGCTCAATGGTTGCTTCAAGGTTTTGCTCGATCCGTGCCGTATTTTCCATTGCAACCTCCAAAATCAAATGTCTAAGTTACTAGACAGTTATATTGTCAATAAATATTGACGGTTCTGAAAGAGAAATCAACCTTCTCGTCACTTGGTGCAGATAAAGAGGCGTCGGGAACACAGTGCAGGCACTGCCAACCATCATCATCGGCGCGGGTTTAGCGGGCCTTTCAGCGGCAGTTGCGCTGTCCGCCAAGGGCGAACGCGTGCTGCTCCTTGAAAAGCAAGGCTATGTCGGCGGCAAGATGCGCGAGGTGCATGTGGCTGGCCGATCAGTTGATTCGGGGCCGACGGTCTTCACTATGAAATGGGTGTTCGACAGGCTGTTCGAGATGGCGGGTACGAGCGTTGAGCGCGAACTTGAGCTCGATAAGGCCGAGACGCTCGCGCGCCATGCCTGGGACGACACCGGCACTTTTGATCTCTTTGCCGATTCCAAGCAGTCCGAAGCGGAGATTGAGCGCTTTTTCGGACCACGTGATGCGGCAGGGTTTCGGCGCTTTTGCAGCGATTCAGCGCAAGTGTTTGACACGCTTAAAGACACTTATATTGCTGCATCGTGCCCTTCGCCCACGCAGCTTGCCGCGCGTGTTGGGGTCCTGCAGGTATCAAAGCTGCTTAATCTCAAGCCGTTCCACACCCTATGGCGCGCCTTGAGCGAATATTTCCCGGACCCGCGCCTGCGCCAGCTCTATGGCCGCTACGCCACATACGTGGGATCCTCCCCCTTTTTAGCACCGGCGACATTGATGCTGATCGCCCATGTGGAGCAGGAAGGGGTTTGGTTCGTCAAAGGCGGCATGCACCGACTGGCCAAAACGATGGCAAACCTCGCTGAAAAGCAGGGCGCAGATATTAGGCTTGGCTGCAATATTGCCCAAGTGCTCACCAAGAGCCGCAAAGCAACCGGCGTCAAACTCGCAAGTGGTGAGGTGATTGAGGCGCAAAAAGTGCTATATTGCGGAGATGTCTCACGCCTGACGCAGCCATTTATCAATACAGTGGCTGTGGAAGCGGCAAAAGTGCCGCCAAGCCGGCGTTCGTTATCGGCCATCACATGGTCCGCGCATGTGGCCACAAGTGGCTTTGACTTAAAGCGCCACAACGTGTTTTTCTCCGGCGATTATGCCGCTGAGTTTAATCAGATTTTCAAGCGCCAACAGGTGCCAAGTGACCCGACCGTCTATGTTTGCGCACAAGACCGCGAGAGCGAAACAGATGTAAAACTGGGAACCCCGGAACGGCTATTATGCCTCATCAATGCACCGGCTTACGGCGATAAACGCCAGCTGAGTGATTCTGACGTGGCAGAGCATCGAGAGGCCATGCGGGCGCGGCTCGCGAGCTGCGGCCTAACCCTCGACGTGGACGCTGGTGTGATGCAGCCGACCCAGCCTGCCGGCTTTAACGCCCTCTTCCCAAGCTCAGGCGGCGCGCTCTATGGCCGGGCCTCGCACGGCTGGACAGCCTCTTTTGCACGGCCCGGCGCAACCACAAAAGTGCGCGGTCTCTATTTGGCAGGCGGCAGCGTCCACCCCGGCGCGGGCGTGCCCATGGCGACGCTGTCGGGAATGCTGGCGGCGGAGGAGATGATCAAAGACCGGGCTGCGTAAAGCACTTGTTTAACGTTTTCACGGTGCGATAAAAAAAGTAGTTTTTTAGGGACGAGCTATGGACACCTTAGAACGACTATTTGCGTTTATAAATTCCTACCCTGTCTACTCCAAAGTCGGCGTCGTCGCCGGAATTTTTTTTGTTATTGCCATATTACTTTTCTCGCCTCGACAAGCAGAGACAACGGTCAATAAAAATAGCGTCCGAGGCCGCATGATACTTGAAATTGGTGAGGTCAGACTGTTTCCTCAAAATTCAGATCTGGATATTCGTGTAATTGCGATTGCTGGTGGCACTGAATATGTTCACCCCAGTGTTGGGGGTGTAGAATGGATGAAGACCGGTCCGCAAATGTCCCATAAAACTATTCAGCTTCCAAATTTGGGGTTTTTAAATATTAGATTTGAAATAGAATTTCGTGACGGTAACAACCTTGTTGGAGATAGTCCGCTTCAAGCCGCTGCGAAAGGAAAGTTTGTCTCCCAAAGCATGGTTGATATTGATCTTGAAGATCTGCCGTATGAGGGTGTTTATTCCTTATATGAAGTTAATCAGATACAATCTCGGGCTCCGAACATCGGCGCGGAAATCGATTTCAAGATATACAATCGATAAACCGTTTCTGGTGGCGATGTGTGATTTTAAAGTAGATGGGCAGACGCAGATATACTGAAACCAGCGCGCAACAGCAGCGACGCTCGTAGGCTTGGAGTATAACCGATTAACACAAGCGTCGTCCGTGCGTTAAATAGGCTCTGCGATGACTTAGCCCGACAGTGCTCTTGCGGCACCAAAGAGCTTTGGCTTGTTCTATGAAAATGCCTGCGATCAACTTTGCGGCTATCGCCACGCGCTTTACCACGATTAACGCGCGTCTCGGTTCTTTTGTTCTGCTTCGCGCTTGGCCGCATCGGCGTCATCGAGCTTTTTTAGCGAATAAAGCTGCCAGAAACCAAAGCCGAGCGCGGCCAGCGTGAACACGCCGAATTCAAGCAGGAAGGCTAGGTTTGCGCCGCTCATTTCAAGCCGCCTGCGCGGGCGTGCGCTGGTCGGGGTTGAGCTGCCAGATGGAGCGGCTCAAGAGCGTTGCGACCGTGACCCATGCGAGATAGGGAATGATCATCAGGGCAGCGGCGCGGTTGATCGGCCAAAACAGCGCAAGCTGCGCGGCCACGGTAAGCCATAGAAGTGCAGCAGAGATGATCGCACCGCCAAGCCGCTTTGCACCAAAAAACACCGCCGACCAAGATGCGTTGATCATCAAGCTAAACGAATAAAGCGCCATTGCAGCGAGGCCAATGCTTGAAAAGCCCGCACTCTTCCACACCAGCCAACCGGAGAACGCGTTTGCGCCATATAAGAAGGTCCATGCCAGCGGGAACGCCCAATCGGGTGGCTGCCAGGAGGGTTTTTGCAGCTGTCGAAACCATGCATCAGGCTTAAAAATCGCGCCGCTTAACGCGGCAAGAAAGTTAAGGCCAATAAACACCATTAACGACCAAATCATCGTCACACACCTGCTTTGTTCAGACCTCTCCTATACTCACGCAGAGCGCAAACGGATGTGCCCGTGTTGCCGCGGCCGGCGCGCATGCGCCAAGGCCATCTGGCGGCAATGCTGCGTATGCAGCAGCGAGACAAAGCGCTCAACACCGCCCTCCGGCGTGTCGGTCGATGCTGCCGCATCCACCAGAAAGGCCGTCTGCGGCAGCGGCGGCGCCGGGTCGCAGGAGGCCAGCCGCGCTGTGCCCGCGACGGCTTGCGCCAATAAGGCGAGCTTGCGTTGCCGGCTGGTGTGGGCGCGCTGGCTCACTGCGTCAAAGCCATTGCGACGCACCGCCATACCGATCTCTCGGTAAACGAGGCCAGCGGCGCGGATGCCCGGGCGGCATGCGAGGGGTAAATCTGACAACCCAGTAAACCCGCGGCGATACAGCCGGTCTGCTTCACGCAGCAGCCGCTCAATAACGCTGCCTAAAGCATCGGTGAAAACCGGATTGGCTAAAAAGGCATCGCCGTCAAGGCCTGCCTCCAAAAGCCATTGGCGCGGCAGATAAAGCCGGCCGGCACGGGCATCTTCGCCAACATCGCGGGCAATATTGGTCAGCTGCATGGCAACGCCCAAATCTGCGGCTCTTGCCAAGGCGCGCGGCGTGCGGCGGCGCATAATCAGCGTCATCATCACGCCCACAGTGCCGGCGACGCGTGCGGAATAGTCAAGCACGTCGCTCAGCGTGTCATAGCGCTTGCCAGCGAGATCCCACTCATAGCCTTCCACCAGAGCAAGCAGCACGCTTTGCGGGATGCCATAGCGCGCCACCACATGCGCCAGCGCCCGGTCCGCGATTTGCGGGCGCGGCTGGCCTTGATAGGCCGCAGCAATGCGACCGCGCAGCTCATCCAAGGTGCGTTGCGAGGCGGCACGATCATCGACCATATCATCTGAAATACGGCAGAAAGAATAGAGCGCAAGCGCTGCATCACGCACCTCTTGCGGCAATACCAGCGATGCAAAATAAAAGGATTTCGAGCCATCGCGAATGATCCGGCGGCAGGCGCGCACATCGGCCTTTGACAGCTGGATTTGGTAAAGCTGGGTTTGGGATTGCCGCGCAGGACACAGTGCGGTTTCGGGCGACTGTATTTCTGGCAGCGGCGTTTCGGACAATGGGTCTTGCTGGGCTTCAGCCGCAAGCGCCGGGACTGCAACGACCGCGGCGCTAGCCATGCTGGGCATTCAGCGCCTGTGCATCAGGCACGATGTGATCCAGCACTTTTGCTGAGGTAACGACGCTTGGTACGCCCGCGCCCGGATGGGTACTGGCGCCAACCAGATACAGATTTTCAATTTCCTCACTCAGGTTATGCGGCCTAAACCAGGCGCTTTGCAGCATGCGCGGTTCTGGGCCAAAGGCCGCGCCAAAGGGCGCATTGAGGCGGCTTTCAAAATCCAGCGGGGTAAACAACTTCGAAGTAGCGATATTCTCTGACAGTCCCGGTAAAATGGTACTTTCCAGGCGTTCTTGTATGGCTTGCCGATAGGGTTCCGCGCGCTCCGTCCAATCCACTTCGCCGGTCAGCTGCGGCACAGGGGACAGGACGTAAAAAGTATCGCAGCCTTCTGGCGCAAGCGATCGGTCTGTCGCCGTGGGGCGATAGAGGTAAAGGCTAAAATCCTCTGCCAAGTGCTTGCGTTTAAAGATGTCGTCAAGCAGGCCCTTATAGCGCGGGCCAAGCAGGATTGTGTGATGGTCAACATCCTCATAGCGCGTCTTGGTGCCAAAATACCAAACCACCAAACTCATCGAATGCTTGACGCGGCCAAGCTTTTGTTTGGTCCAGCGCTTGGCTTTACGGCCTGCAAGCAATGTATCATAGGCCCACAGCGCATCGGCATTGCTGACCACGATATCAGAGCGGATTTCTTCACCATCTTCGAGTGTCACGCCGACGGCCCTATTGCCGTCTACTAGGATTTGGCCAACTGGCGCATTTAGCCGGATTTCGCCGCCCTGGCTTTTCACCAAATCGGCCATGGCCTCAACCAGTGCGCCGGTGCCGCCCATGACAAAGTGTACCCCGTACGTGCGCTCGAGGTGCAGAATGAGGTTGTACATGGACGTGACGCTAAAAGGATTGCCGCCAATAAACAGCGGATAAAAGCTCAGGGCGATGCGAAGGCGTGGGTCCTTAATGCGCTTTGCCACATGGCCAAAGACCGTGCGATCCGCACGGTGCAAGGCCATTTTAGGCAACGTACTGAGCATATACCCAAGGCTATGGAACGGCTGGTCAGCCAGCTGCCTAAAGCCGTAGTTATAGAGCTTTTCGCAGTCTTTTAAGAGCGCTTCATAGCCCTTCACATCGGCGGGATTAAACGCAGCAATTTGCGCTTTCATGTCCGCTTCATCAGAGCTACATGCGAAGGTTGACCCATCATCAAAGCGCAGCCGGTAAAACGGCTCCATCGGCACCAGGTTGACATCGTGGGAAAACGTACGCCCACAGAGCGACCACAATTCATCAAACACAAACGGCGCGGTAATAATGGTCGGCCCGGCATCGAAGGAAAAGCCATCTTGGCGGAACACGCTGGCCCGGCCGCCTACCTGCTCAAGCTTTTCAACCAACGTGACCTGATAGCCGCGCGCGCCAAGCCGAATGGCCGCCGCCAAACCACCAAAGCCAGCACCAATGACCACCGCATGCGGGCGCGGCCCATTCACGGTCTTCTCTAAGTCTGGAAACGTGGCATGTGTCGTCATAATATGACACTAAATATGTAAATTAAAATTTACGCAAGGATTTTGCGGCAAAGCCTAGAAAAACACAGCGCCATTTTTTTTGCTCGCCTAAGCCAAACGATATGGACGCTGCAAAGTCACCGCCGCAGAGGTCCTAAGCGGCAACCCGTTTTATTTTGTAGCACCGTCAATCTTCTCCGCAAAATAGCGGATCGACTTGGCGACCTTTTTAGGCTGCTCTTCGTGCACCAAATGCCCGCATGCCTCAAATTCAAGTATCTCGCCATGCCGTAAAATCGCTGCGGTTTTTTTAGCGCCCGATGGCCGCACTGTGCCATCTTGCATACCGATGACTTGCAACACTGGCATCTCTAGCGATGCAAGCCGCTGTTTGACGGGCACCAGGTCCCAATTGGCCATCATCTGCAGCGTGCCTTCCACATGCGCACGTGAGCGAAACGCTTGTTCATAAAGCGCCATTTGGCTTTCAGTGAGTTTAGAACCCGTCGAGTTCATAAGCCGCCGGACGGCGGCGGGGTTTTGCGCGCGTGCCGCAAACAAGCTGGGCACAAACGGATTGAGGAAGAGCATCTTTGCCATGGCTGGGAAGAGATACTGCGCCGGCCCGGGAAACGGATAGAACGAGCCATTGATGACCACCAGACCACGCGGCTCAAGCAACTTGGTCGCTGCCAACTCAACACTGACTGCAGCGCCGGCAGAGTGGCCGACAATGATATGCGGCCTAATCCCTTCGTTAGCGAGCAACCCAGCAATGCCTTCAGCGACCCCTTCGCGCGTCGGCCGGCTATGGCCCAGCGCTGTGGTAAAACCATGCCCCGGCAAATCTAACGCTGTAACGCGGGCATGCTGGGCAAGCAGCGGCAACATATCAGCATAGGAGTGCGTGGTTGCGCCTGTACCATGCAGCAACAGGACATCCGGCCCTTCACCCATCTGCTGGAGATGCCAGCGCGTGCCAGCGTGGTTCACAAACCGGCTGACGTTGCGGTTTGGCCAATTCTCGCCGTCGGTCAGCCAGTCCATAGCAATTCAAGTGCTTGCATCAGCGGCTTGCACCGACGGCCAGCGAGAGCTCCTGCGCACCGGCAAAGGGCATCGGGAGATAGGTCGCATGCATGGTTTGCGCAAGCTGCCGGGCTTTGTCTTGGGGCTGGCGCGCGATATCCACCAGAATGCTTGGGATGCCTAGATAGGCCACCATCCGCGCGCATTTCTGAGCGTCTTCAGCAGCTCTACTGCGCCCACCAGCGCCCATAAGGTCAACATTCGCGCTGCCATCGGTCATCAGAACAATTGCCGCATCACGGCCACGACCGCGCTCGTCTTCAGCGAGCCGAATGGCGGCCTCAATGCCACTAGCGAGCGGCGTGCCACCACCGCCGGGCAAGGCCGCAAGTGACCGCTTGGCGCGCACCAATGCTCGGGTCGGCGGCAGCAGCACCTGCGCCTCACGCCCGCGAAAGCCAATCAGTGACACATAATCGCGCCGGGCATAGCTTTCGCCCAGCAGCAGCTCGACCGCGCCCTTGGCTTCACGAAGCCGGTTCAGCGCCGTTGAGCCAGAAGCATCGACCACAAAAATCGTCGAGGTTTCAGAACGCTCCTCGATCCGCCGAATGTGGAAGTCACTGGCGCGCACATGGACTTTTGAGCGGTGCTTCTTTTCTGGCGCGCGGCTTTGCGCTTGGCGCGCGCGGGCCTTTTGAAACGGCGCAGCCGCGCGCAACGTTGCCACCAGATCAAGCCGCTTGCCAGCGGTTAGGTCACCCTTGCGGCTGGTCAATGGTCGGCCGCGTTTGCCGCCCTTTTGCCGCGCCCCGCGCCGGCCTAGACTGCTGCGCTGTTTGCGCGCTTGCGCGGCAGCCTGCAGCGTCGCGAGCAGCCCACTTGGGATCGCGGCATGCGCACTTTCAAGCACCATGTCATCCGGTACCTCGCTGGCGTTGTGCTGTTTAGGCTCCTGCGCGTCGGGCTCATCTGGTTCGGGCGGCGACGGGGTGTCTTGCTCGTCATCTTGCGATGGCGGCGGCGGCACGGCAAGCGCGCGGTGGATTAAACCAAGCCGAATAGCGGCGCTGACATGGCTGTCATCAACCGTATCGTCACCGGCTAAAGCGCACAGCGTTTTAGCCAGCATGATCATTTGCATGGCTGGACGCATGGACGTTAATCCAAAGGCAGGAGGCAGTTGGCACAGCTTGGCCAAGATCTCGCCCGGTAAGGCCACATCGTGGCGCAGCTTGACCGTGCACAGCCTGCGCTGCGCTGCGCGCACGCTGATGGCACGCAAATCAATATGTAGCATCATGCGGTCAGACAGTACCGGGCTGATTGCATCTTCAGCGGCATCGCTTTCATCAAAACACAGCACACCAAAGCGGGCCTTATGCACAGTGCTTACGCCATCGCGCTCCGCCTGCACGCTTTGGCTGTCAAGCGCTGCGGCAAGTGCGGAAATCACCTGCGCCTCGGCCAGGCCAGCGCTGGGCAGAAACAAGATATTCTGGTCCGCCTCGGCCAAGACACCGCGCATCTCGACCGCCTTGCCGTGCGCTAATGTACGGCCAAGATCGAGCCCGCCAAGCAGCCGCTCCATGGAGATCGTGCTTGGCACTTGGTGCAGCGCAATGTGCTCAGGCAGCAAGCTTTTTAGCTGCGCCATCCAGGCATCGCGCACCGGCCCGGCATGTGCTTTGACGCATAGTCCAGCGTGTTTGTAATCCGCCTCGCGCATAAACAGCGCAAACACCTCAGCGGCCAGACAAGCATCCGCCCAGAGCGCGCGCTCCACATCTGCCGCCATGTCGAGATGCTGGATCATCGCAGCGCTTGTGCCTATGCAGCGTCGCGGGCCGCGAAAATATCTTCAAGCACGCGTTCCACGCGCACACTGGCGCGGGCATCATCAAGCGGGTCGCGCCGCAGCCGGTGGCTTAGCGCCATGGTTGCCGCTGAACGCACATGGTGCGGCTGGATTTGCGCGTCACCGGCCAGCGCCGCCTGCGCGCGCGCCGCTTTAATGAGCGTTAATTCACCGCGCAGGCCATCAGTCCCGAGCGTGATGCAAATCTGCGCAATCAGCGCCAGAATGTCATCGTCCAGCGCAATATCTTTCAGCCGCTCTTTTGCTGCTAATATGGCCTTGCGAAGCTTTGCGTTTTGCCGCTGCCATTTGCGCTTAAAGGCTGGGGGGTCTGCTTCAAACGCTTCGCGGCGTTTGATCACCTCGACCCGGTCAGCCACATCGCGCGGCGTTTCAACGTCTACCGACAAACCAAACCGGTCGAGCAACTGCGGACGCAATTCACCTTCCTCAGGGTTGCCGCTGCCTACCAATACAAAGCGCGCCGGGTGGCGCAGGCTAAAGCCTTCGCGCTCAATAATATTCCAGCCAGAAGCCGCCACATCCAGCAACACATCCACCAGATGGTCCTCAAGCAGGTTGATTTCATCGATATAGAGATAGCCGCGATTGGCACTGGCGAGCAGGCCTGGCTCAAACGACTTCTGCCCATCAATCAGTGCCTTTTCGATATCCATTGAGCCCAGCACCCGATCTTCCGTAGCGCCGAGAGGCAGATCAACGACGGGCACGGAAATGGTCACCATGCGCAAGGCAGATTTAGCTGTCTTCGTGCTACTTTTGCCGTGCAGCTGAGCGTACTGCTCCGCATCTGAATGGTAGGGGCAATCGGCAACAGCCTCAATATTGGGCAACAACGCCGCCAGCGCACGCACCGCAGTAGTCTTACCCGTGCCGCGGTCACCAAGCGCTAAAACACCGCCGATAGACGGATCAACAACACACAGCATCAACGCACGCTTTAGCGCGTCCTGCCCAACGATTGCCGCGAAGGGAAACGGAATCGAATGCGCAGCCATATCTTGTGACCCCCCGAGTTAGCGTCTTCGCAAAGGGGCGCAAAGCGCCCTTAAAATGTCAATTTTATTGGACAGTAAATCGCAGCATTTGTCAATTTGAGTTGTCATATACGGCGCACTATTTCTCTTGCCTCAAAAGCGCATCATAGTGCTGAAAGAGCGTTTGCGTGCCCGTCGATGGGGTAAGGTCAGCACGGTAGTCGCCCGTCTCTGGATCCAGCACAAGCATCGATTCTGTTGCGTAATAGTATCCGATGCGCGCGTACTCCGCTTTTACCTTTAAGGGCGGATAGAGCTTGGCCAAAACCGACAAAACCTTGGCGATCTTGAGCAAAAGGCCGGGCGCAACGCTTTTATAGTGCGGCGGGTGACCGGTAGCAGCAAACAAATAGTCCGCCTGCTGCTTTGGCGAAATCGCTTCGCCCGGCCCACCAATTGGCAAGATTTTGTTCTTCAAGCTCTCATCGTCTAAACAGCGCGCAATATAGTCGGCCAGATCCGCATCGCTGATGGGCTTGCAAGCGGTAAGCATCCCATCGCCGAACATCTTAAAGCTCTTGCCCGCTTTCACCCGTTCAACTTGGCCGCACAGCGATTTAAAAAACGCCGTCGGACGCACGATTGAGTACGTAATGCCCGAGTTAATGAGCACATCTTCAAAGGCAAGTTTGGCATGTTGGAAATCAAGCTTCGGCTTTTGCACGCAAATTGCCGAAACCAGGACCATATGCTTTACGCCAGCCGCCCGGGCAAGCTCAAGCGCATCAACATTCGCTTGATAGTCAACGCGGCGCGCATCGCCGGCAACGCCTGTGCGCGATGCGAGGCAGGAGACCAGCGCGGCAAAAGTGTCCTCAGACAGGCCATTTTTGGCCAAATCCAGGCGATCTGTTACATCGGCAAAGCGTAGCTGCGCCCCGCACGCGCTAAGCGCGCTTTGCTGCTGCTCGGCCGCACGGTTTTGCGGCGCGCGGACGGGGCAAATAACCTCATGGCCGCGCTTTAACAGAGCCTGCGCTGCTGCACTACCAATCGTCCCCGTTGCGCCAAGCAGCAATATCCGCATTGCCACGACGCTTTAAAGACCACACGTCACTGCATGTAGAGCCAGTAGCATCAGCACTCCGGCAACGCCGCTGCCGCTATGACGGCAGCATCCTCGCATCGCGGGCCCGCAGCAGTTCTTGCGCCTTTAAAATCGCGTCATCAGCGTTCACTGCGTGGGCATCGGCGCCAATTGCCTGTGCCAAATCGGCGTCCTCTGCAAAGCCGGTACCGCCCACCATGATACATACATCTGGGTTGAGCGAGGCCGCGCGAATACGCTTTATTTCCGGCTTGAGTGCTCTGGCAAGATCTGGGCTGGAAGCGGATAACCCAACAATATCAAACCAGCCTTCGTTGACCAGCGCGCGGACATCAACACCGGTATAAGTATCTGGCCCGCCAGTGACGATCCAACCTTCCATTTCAAAGATTTTTGAAACCAGCAACAAGCCAAACGCGTGTTGTTCACCAGACGCGCTTGCAAGTAAGATGTGATGCCGTAAAACCGGCGATTTAAGTGTGCCGCTGGCCGTTGAAAACTGATGTACAAGCTTATGCAGGCGGCCGAGCGCAATGGTCACTTCCGGAAAGCTAATTTGATCATCTTCCCACAGTTCACCTAGGGTTTCTGCTGCCACTGTAAACAAACCCATACACAAGTTGCGCAGCGATGTACCGCTCTCAAGATGCGCTTTAACAAGCGCGCAACACGCGTCATAGGTGCCTTCTAAGACACATGTGATAAAAGCATCGAAAGCAGCCCTGTCAACGTTCGCCGTGCGTCTCGGCGAAGCGGTATTTGCTTCAACGATGCGCGGAATAATCCGGCCGGTTAGCACGTCGCTCAGCACCGTGCGCAAATTTTCTTGGCGCTTGTAAACACCTTGAGACTGCTCATCTGCCGCGCCGCCGCTCGTCGCTTCATGTGAACCAGATGCCCCATCAGAGCCTGGTGGAACCTTCGTCATGACCTGTGCCAAAGTCTTGCCTGTGACTTGGCTGGACGCTATCGGGGTATGTGCGGTGCTGTCCATGGGCGTTTCACCTGCCAGTGCTTCTCAAAAACCCGGAAAGACATGTGGGATAGTGCAAAGACAGAGCCATTTAGACTTGGCATCTACCGCCCATTTTCCCTTGAAAACGGCGGTCGATTTTGCCCCCCTCAATTCAGACCTATTCGGGCATTCAACGCGCATTCACGCCACTACACTTGAAACCATTAGATTTTTTTATAGTCTATTTGTAATAGGCTATCTGGAAGATAAAGAGATTGTCAATGCTTCTCCCAGCGCACCGCCGGGAGCCAGATCACATACCGATACAAACTGGGCCAAACCGATAGTCTAAAATAATAATAATTCATTTCTATGGAAATACCTGAGGCGACCTATAGGGTTTTTGCGCACAAGCTGAGCTGAGCAATCGGAAAGATCAATCACCTCAGTATCGAGTCGTTGCCCAGCCTGCCCCGTTTTGGAACGCGGCTCACAGCGCCAGCATTGACGAGGACACACTTCGTATACCGCTATTTTTTCCAGCGTAAAACGATGTCAAACACATGACAGAGAAAGGCGCCCGACAGGCAGGCGCCAAGCAGGGCAATTGACCCTCCCATTATCAGCACCAACAGCGCCCCGGTGAAACTGGCGCCTGCGCCTAAAAAGGCCAGCGTTTGGGCGGGGTGCAAACCGATACCGCGCACACGCCAAAGAATGAGCAATAGGGCCGCTTCAAGCGCTAGACACGCCATGACGATATAAACGAAGACAGCGTAGGTTTCATTGGGTCCTGCACCATCCATGGCAGGGCAAGCCCTCGCGTGCTACACCTTAGGGCGCACCCTAGGTGCGTGCCAAACCCATCAAATGGCCAAGATCCTTAAAGAACACACGCACGTGCGCCATGGGATCTTTTTTGACCAGCTTCTTGTTCATATAGGATTCCCACGTTAGGCGCTGCACGTCTGGGTCTTCGCAGATTTTCACAAAGCGCTCGCGCCGGCGCTCACCGCCATACCAAAAATACTGCAAAATACCGAGGATCCAGAATACTCGGCCATGCTCTTTCATAAACCGTTTGCGCGCCGCTGAAAGCGCTTTTGCATCGCCCGTTTCGAGCGCTTCATAGACCGCATCTGCGCCCATACGCCCGCAAGCCATGGCATAATAAATGCCTTCACCAGAGGCCGGCGCGACAACGCCAGCGGCATCGCCGACCACTAGGACATCACGGCCATTGTCCCAACGTTTTAAGGGCTTCATGGGGATTGGCGCGCCTTCCGTCCGCACCGTGGGCGCGGTGCTTAGGCCGGCGTCTTTACGCAAGGTGCTTACGGCCGTGCGCAGCGAGAACCCCTTTTGCGCAGAGCCGACGCCGATGCTTGCAGTGTCTCCGTGGGGAAACACCCACGCATAAAAATCTGGTGACAGCTTGCCTTGGTAATAGACATCACAGCGCGCTGGATCATAGCGGCCATTATCATTTGCCGCCGCGCCATGCTGCGGCGCTTTGATGATTTCATGATAGGCAAACACGCACGGCGTTTGTTTGACATCTGGCATGCCTTGCGCAGCCACTTTAGAGCGCGCGCCATCCGCGCCGATCACAAACTTCGCGCGCACCTTAACGTCGCGGTTTTCGCTATCGCGGTACACCACGATCGGCGCGCCATCGGCGCTGCGCTCTAATGTGGTAAACAGCCCATTACGCCGCTGCGCTCCGCTATCTACAGCACGCTGGCGCAGCCATTCGTCAAATGTCTCACGGTTCACCATGCCGACAAAGCCGGTATCGATGGGCATATCAACGGACTTATTGGATGGCGCGATCATCCGCGCTGAGTTGATGCGTGCGCATAAAAGATCCGTTGGAATATCAAATTCTCGGATCAAGCAGGCTGGAATGGCGCCGCCGCACGGCTTAATACGCCCGGCTTTATCAAGCAATAGAACGCTCAGCCCGCGTTTGGCCAAGTCCGTCGCGGCTGTTGACCCCGATGGCCCGCCGCCAACAACAACAACATCATAGCTGTCAGTGTTTGTGTCAGGTGCTTGCGAGATGGTTTGTGCACTGCGTTCTGGCATCGGATTTCTCTTCGCTTTCGGAGTTTATTCTGCTGGCAAAAATTCAGGATCGGCATCAACGCGTTTGGGCCGGGCATCGCGGCGCGCGTCTTCAGCCAACGCGCTTGGCGCGATGTGCATGGCGATATAACCGGAAGCGACAAACAGCACCGCTTCGCCGATAAAAATGGCCGCATACGCGGTCGATGGCGCATCGAGCAGCGCGCGGGCGATATCAATGGCTAGGGTGCCGAGAAAACCGCCGAACCCGAAGGCGACCGCTTGGGCCGCGCCCCATACGCCCATACGCGTTCCCTCGCGCTGCGCTTCGCCCTGTCCCGCCAGGCCCATCATTGAACCAATAGCCGCCACAGCAAAGGCACCATTGGACAGGCCGAGCAAGAACACATTCAAGCGCAACGGCCAGCTGGGCCCAATATGAGCCGCAAGGGCGAGCCCGGCAAACGCCAGCGCGGAGGCAATACAGCCGCCCACGGCCCAGCCGCGCATGGAGCCTAAGAACCGGCCGCCAATGGCGCTGCCAGCGATGGCGACGAGCACCATGCCCGACATAGCGCCGGCGTTTTGAACGCCGGCAAGTTTGGTTGATTCCCCTGGGGTAAAGCCAAACACTAAGCCCGCAAAGGGCTCGAGAATGAGATCCTGCGCGCTATAGGCAAGCATTGAAATAAACACAAACAGCGTAAATTGCCGGGCGCGCGGCTCGCGCCAAACATCGCTAAAGGCCTTTTTAAAGGACGGCTTTTCTGCCTTTGCCAATGGCGCATGGGCGCGCGAGGCTGGCTTTCCTTCAATGCCAATAAGGGCAACCGAGGCGAGCACAAACGCCGCCACCGACACAGCCGAACAAATGGCAATGAGCCGCGGCGGCGTATAGGGGTCCAATAAGGCGCCAGCAACAATCGCCGTCACGATAAACCCTGCGATCATCATGATCCATACGATGGACGCCGCGGCTGGACGGCGTTTTGCGGCCACCCGCGTGGCCATCAGCGCCAGCAAATTGGTGCCTGCCGCACCAACGCCAACACCAATCAGAGCAAAGGCAACGATGGCGAGCAGCAGGCCATTGAGAAAGGCCTCACCAATCATCGCAGTAGCGACAGCGGCAAGCGCGCCGCCAAGCCCCAAAATCGCCATACCGCCAATAATCCAAGGCGTGCGCCGACCGCCCATATCAGACCCGTAGCCCCAGCGTGGCCGGGAAATCTGAATGGCATAGTGCAGGCTCACGAGCGCGCCGGGCAGCACGGCAGGCAGCGCATATTCAACCACCATGATCCGATTAAGAGTGGAGGTAGTGAGAATGATAATCGCGCCAAAAGCGGTTTGCACGAGCCCAAGCCGGACAATCCCGAGCCAGGACAACGGCACGCTTGGCGCGTCTGCCTGCGCCATTAGAGCCCTCCTACAAGCTGTGCCACGCCAAAGGCACTGGCAAGCATGCCAAGCACATACAGCGTGGTGCCGCTGGCGTTATAGCGCGCAGCATTTTCGCGGGGGCGATTGAGCAAATCCTCAGTATTGAGTAGATATTTAAACATCAGGGCGACCTGCGCCGCGAGCAATGCCGCCACGATGCCGGCGTGAATATAGAGCTGATGCAATATAAGCAGGCCAATTACCACAAGCTGCGGCGCGGCCATGACCACACTTGCCAGGCGGGCAGCGCGCGCGGCGCCAAGCTGCACCGGGATGGTGCGAATACCCATTTTTTCATCGCCTGGGATCGACTTGAAATCATTGAGGGTCATAATGCCATGGGCCCCCAAACTATAGAGCACCGCCAGGCTGATGATGCGCCAATCCGGCATTGCCCCGAGCAGCACAACAGCGCCGGTAAACCACGCCAAGCCTTCATAGGACATGGCGCACGCCAGATTGCCATACCAGCCGTTCTGCTTGAGCCGCAGCGGCGGCGCGCTGTACGCCCAGGCGAGGCTGACCCCGACAACCGCAGCGGCCAGCACAAGCGGCCCGAGAACGGCTGCCAATACCAGCGAGAGCGCCGTCCAAAACAGCGCGATATAAAGCCCCCAGCGCCCCGGAATCCGGCCTGAAGGAATCGGCCGGCCAGGCTCGTTAATGGCATCGACATGGCGGTCATGCCAGTCATTGATGGCTTGGCTCATGGCGCAGACGAGGGGACCGGCGAGGATAATGCCGCCGACAACCAACAGCCAGTTTTCCGCCACCGAAACACCGCTTGAAACAGCACCGCACATGAACGCCCACATCGGCGGAAACCACGTAATGGGCTTTAACAGCTCCAGCGTCGCAGGCAGGGTCGGCAGCGCGGTGCTAACAAGCGGCGGATTGGTTTGCGATTGGGCCATAGCTGGAAGGCTATGGGGGTGGCGAAAATGTGTCAATAAAATTCAACAGTATTACTGTCAAATTTTTCTTACATACTGAGCTATGTGAAAAGCTGATTAACGATATGGTTGGCGACAGGCTGCGCTTTAGGCGTAAGCCGCACGATACCGTTTGACACCACAAGCCAGCCACCGCGCTGCAATTGGCCCAGTGCATCACGATCCATAAGTTCGGATACGCGAAAGCCAGCAAGCGCGCTTGCAGCTTCGATATCCAGCCCTTCGGAGAGGCGCAAACTGGTCAAAACAATCTCTTCAGCCCGGTCACGCGCACTCAGCGCTACATCAACCTCAATACCGTGCGCGTCGGCCATAACCTGTTGCAGCCAGCGCTCGGGTTTTTTGATGTTGGCGGTTGCTGTCCAGCGGTGTTTGCCATCACGCCAGCGGCCATGCGCGCCTGGACCAACCGCCGCATAAGGCAAGCCGCGCCAATAGACAAGATTGTGCTGGCATTGCGCCTGCGCGCGGGCATGATTTGATGTTTCATAGGCGGTCAACCCGGCAGCCCCGAGCCGCTCGCTCGTATAATCAAACAAATCAGCTGCCACATCGTCATCAAGGGGTGTAAACACCCCGCGCGCCACTTGACTATAAAAGCCGGTATTGGGCTCTATGGTGAGCTGGTAGGCTGAGATATGATCCGTACCAAACGCAAGCGCCAGATTCAGCTGCTTGCGCCAATCCGCTAGAGTTTGATCCGGCAGCGCATAGATAAGATCAAAACTCACCCGCTCAACCGCCTTTTGCGCAGCC
>JBCCLR010000013.1:0-29576 GCA_039026755.1 Pseudomonadota bacterium
CGCGTAACCACGACTTTGGCCCGGAAGACCGGCGCAATGTGTCGTGCTTGTCTGGGCATGTGCGCCACCGATTGGTGCTAGAGCGCGAACTCGCTGAAGCGGCGCTTGAACATCATGGCTTGCGCACCGCTGAGAAGTTTATTCAAGAAGTCTTTTGGCGTACATATTGGAAAGGCTGGCTGGAGATGCGCCCGCGTGTGTGGCGTGATTATCTAAGCGCCGTTGACAACGCTCAGCATCAGGTGTCGCGCGATAAGGCTCTATCTGCTGCATATCAGCACGCCGTCGACGGAGAGACTGGCATTGAATGCTTCGATGCGTGGGCCAGAGAACTGATTGATATTGGTTATTTGCACAATCACACGCGCATGTGGTTTGCAAGCATTTGGATTTTTACGCTTAAACTGCCGTGGGCGCTTGGTGCGGCGCATTTCTTGCGCCATTTGATTGACGGGGACGCCGCGTCCAACACACTGAGTTGGCGCTGGGTCGCGGGCTTACAAACCCGGGGAAAAACCTACCTCGCACGGGCATCGAATATAAATAAGTTTAGCGCTGATCGCTTTGAGATGCAGGGCTATGACTTGGCCAGCGACGCTGACGCTCTCCCTTGGGATGACCCCCCAAGCCCGGCGGCACTCGCCATTTCTACAGCGTTTCCAGACCAGCCCTACACACTGTTTGTGCATGAGGAAGACTGCGCACTGGAGACACTTGATTTATCCACAAAGCCGGCGCGGATTATGGTGCAAGCACAGCCGGTTGAGCGAGCGATAGATCCCCTGAGCGGCCCGGCCCGCGCCTTTACGCAAAACGCGCTCGATGATGCCGCCCAGCGTGCAGAGGATAGCGGTGTCCCGACTGAAAGGTGCAGCGTTGCCGAAGCCGTTGCCCACACTAAAACAGGCACATGGGCTATGGCGCATGTGCCTGTCGGTCCGTTGGCCGATGCCCTGTCAAATGGAGACATGCACCGCGTTGTGCGCGAGGAAGATGCGCTGCTCTGGCCCTATGCCACCAAAGGCTTCTTCAAGTTTAAAGAAGCTATTCCTGGCGCATTACAAACCATGGGCTTTGCTGCTTAACGCAGCAGAGCTTCATCCAGCGCTTTGTTGAGCTTTGCGTCTGATGGCGTTGTGCCCGACGGGAATGCCGCGGATACGGTGCCGTCAGCGGCAATGACGATCTTGTGGAAATTCCAGCCCGGCACGGCTGCTCTGCCAAACTCTTGCGCGGCCCATTGGTAAAACGGATGTGCGTCTTTGCCTTTAACGACGGATTTTTCTGTCATTGGAAAATTGATGCCAAACTGCACTTCGCAAAACTCTTTAATCTCGCCTTCGGTCGCCAATTCCTGCCCGGCAAAGTCGCCTGAAGGCACGCCGAGCACGACGATGCCGTCTTTGCTGCGGCTATCATAAAGCTCTTGCAGGCCGGCATACTGCGGCGTGAAACCGCAGCGCGAAGCTGTATTCACAACGAGCACGGCTTTGCCTTCAAATTGGCTCAGCGGCAATTCATCACCGTCGATGGAGGTAAAAGAGAAATCATAGGCGTTCGAACCGGTCATTTTTGAATTCTCCGCGTTTGCAGGGGTTGCAGCTCCAAGGGCTAGCAAGCTCAGGCCGGAAAATAGTCCAATAGAAAAAAGGAGGCATCTCATGAGGCAAAGTCCTGTTTGTTTGTGATGCTTAATTTACGACCCAAGCGCGTGCTTGGATTGGGTTATCGGCTGAGCGGCAAACCCGCGGCTTCTTTCACATTGCGCATCACCACGTGAGAGACGATACGCTCGACGGCGAATGCCGGGTCATCAAGCAGTGTGGCCGTCAGTTTTTGATACTCTGCGATCGACGGGCAAACAAACTGTGCGATATAGTCGCAATCTCCGCTGACTTCGACGAGCTGCACGATTTGCTTTTGCGTGCGCAAATGCTCTTCAATCTGAGCCTGCTGGCCGCGCCCTTGATTGCCAAGTGTAATCTGCGCGTACACAAACACGGGGTCATACAGCTTTTCAACGTCAATGACGGCGCAAAAGCGTTTGATATAGCCATCATCTTGCAGGCGCCGCACACGCTCCAGACATGGGCTTGGCGAAAGGCCGACTTGTTTGGCCAATTCACGGTTAGTTATTCGCCCGTCTTGTTGCAGCAAAACGAGAATTTCTAAGTCAGTTGCATCAAGCGGCCGCAATTTCATCCTGTGACCTAGCCACACTTGGCGCCATGAAGAAAGCAAAAGATGCATTTTGCCGCATAAAATGCGGCGACATAACCGCGCGCCAATGCCAACTTTGCCAAGCTATGGGTGCCATGCACCGTTGTATTCACGGTATTTGCTCAGGGTTTGCCGAAACATAATCCGGTGCATGGCTCCTGAATAACGTCTCGGCGGCACTTTATATAGGAAGACAGATCTCTGATAACGCATACAGACGTTTCGCACGCGCGCTGGATTGCGATTTCCTGGGTTTGCAATTTCCCACGTTATAATTCACTGCCGGGCTCCGGTATCAACGCGACACCATCCTCATTGGAGGCGTGGCGCTTCACCGATGTTGTGGTTAACGCGCGCACAGCGCAGTGTTCGGCAGATTGAGTGATTCGCAAAATCTGTCGCTCAAGGGCTAAAGTCGCACTCAGATGATTGCCTATACCTGCCTCAATTTAGCACAAACAGGTTAGCCGCCGGCAACTTCGTAAAGGGTTAAAGTTAACCTGGCTATTTTTTCGCGGCTTAGCGGTTTCTGCGGTTGTAAAAGCCGACTGCAACATTATTCTCGCGCTCCATCCATTCGCGATAGAACGCTTTTGTATGCAGGATATGTGTTATATCGCTGCCCAATATTTGGAGGCTTCCGCTGTCAATGACGTCACAACATCAAGGTCTTAACGCATGGGTCAACACGGTTGCGGAATTGACGCAGCCGGCGGATATCTATTGGTGTGATGGTTCGCCTGCAGAATATCAGCGTTTTTGTGATGAGCTTGTCGCCGCCGGTACCTTCATCAAACTCAATGAAGAAAAGCGGCCTGGCTCGTATTTGTGCCGCTCCGACCCCGGCGACGTCGCGCGGGTGGAAGATCGCACATACATCTGCAGCGAGAATGAAGCGGACGCTGGTCCAACCAACAATTGGCGTGATCCGGCGGAAATGCGCGGGGTTTTAAACGGGCTATTTGCCGGTTCGATGCGTGGGCGCACGATGTATGTGATCCCGTTTTCCATGGGCCCGCTTGGGTCGGACATCGCGCACATTGGCGTGCAGATTACTGATAGTCCCTATGTCGTCGTCTCGATGAAAACCATGACCCGCATGGGTCAAGGCGCGCTTGATGTGCTGGGCAGCGACGGCGAGTTCGTTCCCTGCCTGCATTCTCTCGGCGCGCCTTTGGAAGAGGGTCAGGCGGATGTCGTATGGCCGTGCAATGCCGACAACAAGTACATTGTTCACTTCCCAGAAAGTCGGGAAATTTGGTCTTACGGCTCTGGCTATGGTGGCAATGCGCTCCTTGGAAAGAAGTGTTTCGCGCTGCGTATCGCGTCAGCGATGGCGCGCGAGGAGGGCTGGCTTGCAGAGCATATGCTCATTCTGGGCCTTGAAAGTCCGGCAGGAGAGAAAACGTATCTCGGCGCGGCATTCCCATCTGCGTGCGGTAAGACAAACCTAGCGATGATTATACCGCCGCAAGGGTTTGAAGGGTGGAAAGCCTGGACCGTCGGCGATGATATTGCGTGGATTAAAGCCGATGAAAACGGCAAGTTGCGCGCGATTAATCCGGAAAATGGCTATTTTGGCGTCGCGCCAGGCACCAGCTATGCCTCCAACCCCGCAGCGATGCGGATGATCGAAAAGAATACGATCTACACCAACGTCGCGCTAACAGATGATGGCGATATCTGGTGGGAAGGCATGACTGAAGAGCCGCCGGCCCATTTGATTGATTGGAAGGGCAATGACTGGACGCCGCAATCAGGCACTCCAGCTGCACATCCCAATGCGCGCTTTTGTTGTTCCATAGAACAATGCGAAACCGTAGACCCGGCGTTCAATGATCCCAAGGGCGTTCCTATTGATGCGTTTGTCTTCGGCGGCCGCCTTTCTAAGACGTTCCCGCTCGTCTATGAAGCACGCGATTGGCAGCACGGGGTTTACATGGCAGCCACCATGGGGTCAGAAGCGACTGCGGCAGCGGTTAATCAAGCTTCCATTCGCCGAGATCCGATGGCGATGTTGCCATTTTGCGGTTATAATATGGCGGATTATTGGGGTCACTGGCTTGCCTTTGCCCATAAACTAAAAGATCCGCCCAAGATTTTCCGGGTCAACTGGTTCCGCAAAGATGACACTGGGCGCTTCATGTGGCCTGGCTTTGGCCAGAATATGCGGGTCGTCAATTGGATTATTGATCGGGTGCATGACCGTGTTGAAGCGATCGATAGTCCGTTTGGCCAAATGCCGCATCATACGGATATCAACTGGGATGGCTTAGCGTTTCAAAAAGCGCAGTTTATGCAGCTTATGGAAATTGACACCGAAGCTGCCATTGCTGAGGCGCACGACCAAAAGAATCATTTCGATTTATTTGGCGATCGATTGCCGCGCGCGCTGGAAGATGAGCGGCTCAATATGCTCGATCGGCTGTCTGAGGCGCCGGCACGCTGGCAACTGCCTGCAGCCTGATTTTCTCCCTCTAACACGGGTGCGTGGGAAGCGCTCGAAAGGCCGCTTCCCAGACCTGTTTTATTCCGCCGCGGGCAGATATTCAGCCCCGAGTGGGGCAGCTTCGCGTGGCTTTCTCTGGGCTTTGTCTGCAAATTTGTATTTTGCGATCCATGTGAATAGCGCTGGAATGTAAAACAACGCCAGTAGTGATGAGCCAAGCACGCCGCCCGCGATGGCCAGCGCCAAGGGCTTCCAGAAGTTTTGGCCCCAAATGAGGAGGGGCAGAAAGCCCGCCACGGTGGTGAGTGTGGTGCCAACGATGTGGCGCGTACAATCAACCACAGTTTCGCGAATCGCCAGTGCATCGCCCTGCCGTGCTTGTTCATTCGACCGCAGCGCCGACATCACCACGATTGCGCCGTTAATGGCCAGGCCAATCAAGCCCATAGCGCCAACAATGGCCATGAACCCGCGTGGCTGATCAAATAGGAATAGCGGCACAAAGGCGATGCCAACCGAGAGCAGCGCAACGCTCATAATGGCGCCAGCAAACCGGAAGGAATCAAATGTTAAAATAACCGTGCCAATCATCAGGACCATCAGCACACCAACGGAACTTAACAGGTTACCGATCGCTTCATCCTGGGTCTCGCTTTCGCCGCCAAATTGCAGCTCGACGCCAGGCGGGATCGCCAGGTCGGCGGCGGCAAGGCGCTCTTTAAAGTCCTTGAGCGCAATTGAAGGCAAGGTGAAAGGCGTTACAAAACCCTGCACATTGTTGGAGCGCGTCCGATTATAGCGGGTGATTGTTGCTTCCTCAGGCACCACGGACACGCTAGCAATAGCGGACAGCGGGATCGCTGTTGTGAGTCCGTCTGGCCCACGCGCTAAAACTTCCCGCGCCAAAAGCGTGTCGATACCGCCGCGCGCTGCAGCATCAAGGCGCACGCGTACCGGCAATTCTTCACGATCTTCTAACACCGACCCGCCAAGCGCTCCGTCTAAATCATTGCGCAGCGCCGTTGTGATGTCCGTTAAACGCAGACCCAGACTCGCAATCGCTGCCTCATCAATGTCCAAAAACGCCTTAGGGCGCCCGCCAGCAATTTGCGCACGGGTGTAGGTGACGTTTTTCGACTGGCTCATAATCCGCCGCACATCCTCGCCAAGCAGGCGGATGGCTTCTAAATCATTACCGATGACGCGGACTTCAACGGGCGCTGCGATAGGCGGGCCTTGGTCGAAGGGCAGAACAAGGGCTTCGGCATTGACCACCTCAGCCATCAAGATGCGCTGCAATTCCGGTACGAGCGTTGATGTTGTTTGCGCTGAGCTGGTGGTAATGATGGCCGCGGCAAAAGAGGGCAGACCCTCATTGTTGAGTATGATGTTATAAAATGCTTTTGGTGGGCTTTCGCCAATGAACCAGTCCCGCGAGACAACTTCAGCGCCAAAGCGGTCGAGCACAGCATTGATCTGTGCAACCGTCTGTTCAGTCTCCTGAATGGGCGAATCAGCCGGCAAGGTGAGTTGGATCTGGAATTGATCGCGGTCCACTGGCGGGAAGAACTGTTCATCAAGCTGCGCAGCCATGACAAAACCAAGCAGCGGCACGATCACACACAGCCCAACCACCCGGCGTGGATGGCCAATGGTGTAGTTGAGCACAGCCCGATAGCGCTCAGCCAGTCTAGGGATATGTAGGCCTGTCGCTTTCATTACGCTTGCATGGCTAGCCTGCTTCTTATCCACAAAGGCGGCAAGCGATGGGATCACCGTTAAGGAGACAAAGAGGGACGAAGAAATGGCCAGAATAACCGTGAGCGCCATAGTGCCAACAAAGTCGCCCGCGCCGCCAGGCATCAGCATGATTGGGGCAAAGGTAAAGGCGGTGGTCAGCGTGGAGGCAAGCAGCGGGATTTGCAGGTGCTTGACCGCATTTGTCGCCGCCTCCGCACGCCGTGCGCCGCGGCGGCGCAATAGATTATAATCATCAACCACCACGATGGCGTTATCGATCAGCAGGCCAAGTGCAATGATTGCGCCGGTCACAGACATCTGATGTAGCGGTACATCCAGCACCGACAGTGCGCCAAGGACGATGCAAATTGACAGCGGCAGGGATAGACCCACGAGCACAGCACTGCGCCAGCCCATCAGAACGTAGAGAATGGCAACAACCAAGGCGATCCCGACGATAAAGTTCTGTGAGAGTTCAATGAGGCGTCCTTGTGTATACACTGACTGATCGATGACGATATCGACGAGGATATCGTCGGGGAGAGCGGATTTAAAATCCGCCACGACGGCGCGGGCTTTTTGTGCCCACAGGTCAACACGCTGTTCTGGTTGCATCGTGGACGCGACAGCAATGCCACGCTTGCCGGCCAAAAAGGCGAGTGTCGCTGCCGGGTCTTTCACAGTGCGCGTCACCTGCGCCACATCCCCTACACGAAGCGCTTGCCCGCTATCGCCAATGCGCAGCGGCAAAGATGCGATGCGGTCGACAGATGTGAGTTCACCAGCCACCTCGACAATTAATGTGCCTTGCTTATCGCGCAGCAGTCCGGCGGGTGATTTTGCATCGGCGCGGGCGATTGCTGCTGAAATATCCTGTGCGCTCAGCCCCGCTTGCGCCGCAGCCGCAGCATCGATCACGACAAGAAACTCTTCTTCCGGCTCACCGTATAAAACTGTCTCTTCCGTGCCGCTGAGATTGTTAAGCCGTGTTTGGAGCTCCCGGGCCAATCGGTTGAGAACGCCAAGTGAAATATCGCGGCCATCGGCAGGTTTTATGGCGACCAGCATCGTCACGGCTGGAACCAGTTTTACATCAAGTTCAGGCTTGGTCGCCGCGCTGGGCAGAGTGGCTTCAATATCAGCGATTTTGTTGCGGACGATCGACCAAATTTCCTCTGTCTTATATACGGTATCATCGAGTTCGACAGCGAGCACCGAAACGCCGACCCGCGAAAAGCTGTTTATTTTGCGCACCTCAGGCACTTCGGAAACCGCATCTTCAATGGGTTCTGTCAGTAGGCTTTCAATGCGCTTAGCGCTTGCGCCAGGCAGAAAGGTCTGCACCGTCGCATAGCGTTCTTGCGGCATTGGGTCTTCCTGCCTCGGCAACGTTAAAATTGCGGCCAGGCCGAGCACCATACTGAGTGTTATGACCAGCGCGGTAAGCCGAGGGCGTGTCAGAAACGGCGTAATAAGAACCATGATTGGGGGTGTCCTTAACGGCTGTTGTTTGTGCTGCGAAGTTTAACAGTCTGGCCGGAAATCAGCCGGTTGAGACCCGTTGTGACCACCTGATCACCATCGCGCACCGCGCCGCGCACAAAGCCTTTTTTAAGTTCCGCATGGACAAGTTCAACGGGGTGGCGCTTTAGTACTGCAATTTGCCCGCCAGGGCGGCTCGTCAGTGGTTCTGCGACAAAGACCGACCACAATCCCCGCTCAGCTTCTTGAAGGGCTTCAATCGGCACCCAGAACCCAGGGTCTGACTGTGTTGTCGTCAACGCCAGTTGGCCGACCTGGCCAGACACAATGTCCACACTTTGCGGCAGTGCGATTGTCAATTGCGCTGTGCGTGTTGCGCGGTCAAGCGCGCCGATCTTTTGTTTCAGTGTTCCGGTATAGCTGGCGCCGTTTAGGATCACGTTGACGGATTGACCTTCAGTGATTTTATTGACGATATCGACGGGCACACCGCTGACAAATTCATAGTCAGACACTTCTTCAAAATCGAAAATCGCCATGCCCGGCGACAGCACCGTGCCTTCATCGGCTAGTCGGCGCACAATAATCCCATCAAACGGCGCGGTAAGCTCGGAGAGCGACAGCGCCACGGCGGTCGTGGTCAGTTGCGCTCGGGCTGCGGCTAGGCGGGCCTTCGACGCATCTGCGCTGAAGCGCGCATCGTCATAGCGCTGCTTGGAGATATGGCCTTTCGAAAGCAGCTTCTGTTGCCGCTGCGCCGTGGCTTCATCAAGGTCAGCTGTCGCCTGCGCCGCTGCAATGCTGGCCTCATCGGCTGCTTTTTGTGCAAGCAATGCGCGTTGGTCAAGCGTCGCAATCACCGTTCCCGCGGCAATGCGCGCACCTTCATCGGCAGCAACGCTGGCCAGCAGTCCACCACGTTCAAAGCCCAGTTGGCTGCGCCGCTGCGCACGAATACGGCCAGGATACAGCGTCTTGCTTTGATAGCTGTCTTGCAGGCTGAGCGGCTGAGTTGCAACGGTCAGCAGATTTTCATCCGCCGCATCAGCGCTATCAGCCACGCCGGAGCGCAATGCAAAAACAGCGGCAGCGGCGACAACAACGCCGATGCTGAGCGTGATCGACACGCGTGAGGATTTAAAGACATGCGTCATGGGGCAATCTCTTCGGGGGTTTCGAGGGCCGGAATGCCGGATAAATGGCTATAACCGCATGCCGCCCGGACATAGCGGATGGTCTCACCAAGCAAAGTCGTTTCATCGACAGGCTCAGTGCTGGTATGTAGGTGATGCAGTGCGTCTGACACGACAGCATAGCTGAAACTCGCAGCGATCGTAGCCTGCGCACTCGTTGCTGCACGGTCAATGCCCATGTCGCAATGACGCTGGGCGGATGCACGAATACAGCGCGCGATAAACTCAACAATAACGGCCCGGCTTGCATTCATAAACGGCTGCACTTCGGGGCTGGCCATTGGCAAACCCGTACATTCCTCGGCAATGCCATTGCGCTGGGCATAGTCAAACGCACGGGCAATTAAGATGCCTGGCTCAAGCCGGCCAAGGTCGGTCTCACCCCGGTGCATAGCGGCCACCATTTCTTCGGCATGCGCTTCGCCCATCGCGGTCAACAGATTTTGCTTAGAGCCGTAGTGATAAAACACCGAGCCTTCAGCAACGCCGGCTCGCTCGGCAATCTCCGCACTTGATGTTTGCATATAGCCCTGGGCGCGGAACAATTCCTGAGCGGCGAACAGAATATGCGCGCGTGTCTCTGCCGGCTTATAGCGGCGCTGTGGGGTGGGTTTTGCAATAACGTCTGCAACCGTCATGAGCTTACTTCATATTTTTTGAGTGCCACTCAGAAAATATCTTGAGTATTACTCAAAGTCAATTTCTGAGTTATACTCAATTGGTCTAGGAATAGATGACCTATGCGGCAAAAATTTTTTGCCGCATGCTGCGCGGCGATGCTATTTGGATTTCCTGCTCGGTTTCATGGGGTTTGAATGCATGACATTTTCGGCGCGGCGCACGCTGAGCAGCGATAACGTGTCGCTTTACTATCGCGATTACGCAGCCAAATGCCCCAGTGTTGACGTTGGAATACCGGTCTTGTGTTTGCCGGGCCTGACGCGGTCGTCGAAGGATTTTGAAGTCCTCGCCGAGCAGCTTTCAGAGCGTCACCGAGTCCTGTGCCCTGACCTGCGTGGGCGCGGCGAATCTGGTTATGCGGCAGACCCAATGACCTATATTCCGCTGCAATATGTCAAAGACATTGGCGTGGTGCTGGCGGATGCTGATGTAAAGCGCGTGGCCATCGTTGGTACCTCTTTGGGCGGGATCCTCGCGATGACGATGGCCGGTCTGATGCGACATCAGGTTGCTGGCGTTGTCCTGAATGACATTGGCCCAGATATCGACCCCAAGGGCGTTGCGCGCATTCAGGGGTATGTTGGAAAAGGTGGGCCAGTGGCTACGTGGGAAGAGGCGATCAACGCCGCCAAAGAGATTAATGCAGCGGCTTTTCCTGATTATACGCCAGCGCAATGGAAGACGATGGCGCACGCACTGTATGTGGAAAAAGATGGGCTGATTGCACCCAATTACGACCCCAATATCGCCAAACCATTCGCCGCTGGGGCGTCCACCCCCAGCCCAAGCATGTGGCCGTTTTATGAAAGTTTAATTGGGCTTCCACTGCTCATCATTCGCGGCGAAACTTCTGATATTCTCGCCCGCAAAACGGCCGATGACATGATGCAGCGCCATGGCGCGTCAGACTATGTGGAGGTGCCAAATATTGGCCATGCTCCGGCCCTTACCGAGCCCGGCATTGCTGCTCATATCGCGCGCTTTATGGGCAACATCCCGGCGCAGCAGGGGGTTATTGCCAATATGACAAGCCGCCTGCGCAGCGTGAAAGAGCTCACCCGTATTACCAAGGCCTTGAAGCACAGCTAAAGCCCGCCGGCTCAACCTATGGCGTGCGCCGGGCTGCTTATTGGCTTCAGTGTATGGTTTGATGGGGCCTTGGGCCAACCCGTTCGGCGACCATAGCGGCAAACACTTTGCGCTGCTCGTCCGGTAGAGTCTCGAGCGCGCGCCATGCCTCTTGGCTCAGTTCCGGGTCTAGCGATATCGCGCGGATGAGCTCGGTGATTGGGTGGCGTTCCCCGAGCAGGATATCCGCCACTTCGGTTATCGCTTCAATATTGCTGTGCCTAAGGTGCATGATGCACCGCCAGACGTGGTGTATTCGGGTGCATTGTGCACCTCCATTTATTATCCGCAGCCGCGTTCAGCGCCGCGTGTTGTCTGAGGTGCACAAGACACCTTCCGTCCCTCACATGCAGCGCACTTAGCACTGCATCCCGTAACAGTGTCACAGTTGCGCCGTAGCTGACCAGAATAATCGGGTGGACTTGGCACGATTTTGCCCGCGCCCGCGCGCCCGTTTTACTTCAGAGTGACATCAAAAAGCCCGCTAGCACCTTTGCGCGCCAGACTTATTTACGGCGCCACGTTGTTCCACCGGGGCCATCTTCAAGGATGATTCCCTTGTCTGCGAGCTCATTTCGGATTTGATCTGCGACTTTAAAGTCACGATTTTGTTTGGCTTTGGCGCGCTGTGCAATTAGCGACTCAATCAATTTTGCATCTTTTTCATCGCCGCTGCTGCCGTGCCGCCAGGCCATTGCATCACCCTGCAAAAGCCCCAAAAGGCGTGCGCTGGCGCGCAGTGTTGCCTGCGCTTCAATGTTTGTGGCTGCACCCGCCAATCGGCTCAGCTCCGCTAAGGCTTTTGGCGTGTTAAGGTCGTCTTCAAGCGCAGCCAGGACCGCTTTATCAGTGGCACCTGCACCCGCGGTGCTAGCATCAAACCCCTCTAAGGCTCGATATAGCCGGTCAAGTGTCGCTTTCGCCTGCTGCAACGCTGCCTCTGTCCAGTCCAAGGGCTGCCGATACTGCGCTGACAGCAGCACATAGCGCAGGACCTCACCAGGCCAACTGCCCGCTAGGTCGTGCACCAGCAAAACATTGCCAAGGGATTTTGACATCTTCTCGGCGTTCATATTGACAAAGCCATTGTGCATCCAAAAGCGTGCAAGTGGCGCCCCGCCATGGGCGCAGCACGACTGTGCGGCTTCATTTTCATGATGCGGGAAAATTAAATCGATGCCGCCGCCATGGATATCTATTGTCTCGCCCAAATTGGCTTTGATCATCGCTGAGCATTCGATATGCCATCCGGGTCGCCCGCGGCCCCAGGGGCTATCCCAACCGGGCTGATCATCGCTGGAGGGCTTCCACAGGACAAAATCTGCAGGGTCGGCCTTGTAAGGCGCAACTTCCACCCGGGCACCAGCAATCATTTCATCGCGGTTGCGGCCAGACAGCGCGCCATATTCGGCAAGGCTTTCAACTTTAAAGAGGACATGCCCCTGCGCGGCATATGCGTGCCCTTGATCGATCAACTGCGCAATCATGTGTGTGATATCGCCAATCGCCATGGTTGCGTGCGGCGCAAGATCCGGCGGCATCACGCCAAGCGTTGCCATATCGGCTAAGTAAGCAGCTTCATACCGCTCAGAAATGGTCTCGATTGACGTGCCTTCCGCATCGGCCTTTGCGATGATTTTGTCATCAATATCGGTGATATTGCGCGCGTAAACGACATTGTTTGGGCCGTAGTGGTGCACCAGCAATCGGCGCAAAACATCAAACACGACAGGCGGGCGGGCATTGCCGATATGTGCGAAGTTATAAACCGTCGGCCCACACACATAGAGTGTGACGCGGTTTGGATCTTGCGGGGTAAACGCGCTCTTTGTGCGAGTTGCACTGTTGTAAAGATGTATGGGCATTTTTTAAGGTGCCGAAAGTGGTTGGCGGGAGTGATCAGGCGGTGCGGCTAGCTACAGTCCGAACAGAGCCCTTGCAGTTCAATCACCTGGCGCCCGGTTTTAAATCCGTGCTGCTTTGCCAATGCGGCAAGCGACGCGTGAACATCCTCTTGCGCCATCTCAACCGCCTTGCGGCAGCACGTGCAAATTAGAAAAATGCAGTCATGTGGTTCTGCAGGGTGTTTGCAGGGTATAAATTCATTGGAACTTTCCAGCCGGCTGACCACGCCAATCTGCTGCAAAAAATCGAGCGCGCGATAGATTGTCGGCGGTGCAATTGTTCTGCTTTGCCGCTTTGAGAGCTCGTCCATCAGAGTGTAGGCCCCCACCGGGCGGCCAGCTTCCAGCAAAAGTTCAAACACGGCTTGACGCTGCGGCGTGAAGCTCAATCCTTTATCCACTGCGATGTCGCCGGCCTGTGACAGCGCGGCTGCACGCTTCCTCGGCGACATTGGCGCACAGTCATGCGCGTGATTGTGGAGGTGATCGGCCATAGCCAAAACGCTCAGTCTCTGATACCCGACCAAACATATACGCTGATATGACACAGGTGCAAAGGTGTTTGAACAATTCACGCCAAAATTTGATGCAAACGGACTGATTACCGCCGTGGCTTTGGATGCCGATACCGGTGAGGTCTTAATGCTGGCGCACATGAACCAAGCCGCAATTGATGCGACGTTGGCAACGGGCCAGGTGCATTACTACAGTCGGTCCCGCCAAGAACTGTGGCGCAAAGGAGCCACCAGTGGGCATACCCAAGCGCTGGTTGAAATGCGCGTGGATTGCGATCAAGACGCCGTTATCATGCGGGTTGTTCAAGACGGTGCCGCATGTCATTTGGGCGAGCGCAGTTGCTTTTTCCGCGTAGTGGCGCCGGACGGCAGTATATCAAGGCCTGCGACATCATAGAAAAACGGTGTAAATATATATGCTTAACGCATTAAATCATTGTTTATGATAATTTTAATCTGTTTGTATCGAGCTGCCGTCGGTGATATATTCTTGCATGTAACGTTGAGTTTCTGGAGAGTCTCCCATGCGACCATTATTTGCGTTTTGTCTCGGCATTTTTGCCGCACTGAGTGCCGTTCAGGGCAATGCCGCCCCAGTGACATTAGATTTGGACACTGAAGAACTTGGCTTTACCCTGACGAACGGCGAAAGCTCTGAAACCGATGGCGTAAGCGTCACTTTTTCCAATATTGTAAGGTCGAATTTTGGGCTGGCGCGGGTGCGGGAGGATGGAATTTTCCTGTCGCGCGAAGCTTTTTTTACGGGCGTTGTGCGCATGGTGGTCACGTTTAATCGAAACGTTGTCATCAAATCATATGATGTTGATCGCACATCTCGCGGGCTAAGTCCTGATTTTGGCTTTCGCATTGAAGAAATTGGCGGCCTGGGTCGAAGCACAGCGCTAAACGCTTTAGGTGGCCCGATTTTGCCGCCAGGTGAGCGCAGCGCGTTTGACATGGGCGATATCGATTTTTTCAAAGCCAATGTCGGTTATCGTTTAACGCACAATCTCAACGACCCAACTAATCCTTTGCTGCGCCGGTTCGCACAGCTGGATGAACTAGATGTGCATGTTGTGCCTGTGCCTGCTTCAGCAATGCTGTTTGCAAGTGTCGTCGGTGCAGGGGCAATGTTGCGGCGTCGGCGCCGAGCCGCTTAAGCGGCCATTATGCTTGTTCTTCTTTGGTGTCGAGCGCATCAAGCACATTGTCAAAGCGGGTAAATACAATGTCCCGCTTGGCAAAAATATCACCTGAGCGCTGCGCCATCAGGCGCTCTTGATCACGCGCGCGAAACTCTCTGCCGATGGAATCGATGATATCTTCATCGGTTTCAAGCAGACGCAGGCCTTCCAGGCCAAGGCGCACGCTTGATTCAAAAGTCTCACGGATAACAAAATCAGCGCCGATGTCCAGCAGCTCAAGGGCATGAATGCGGTCATAGGCACGCACCAGAATGCGCAGCTTCGGGAAACTTGCTCTAAGCAGCGCGACAAGAGAATTGGTGTCGCGGCGATCATGAATGCTGACGAAAATCAGGTCGGCTTCCCCGGCTCCGGCAGCGCGCAACACATCAAGACGTTTGATATCGCCATAATAGACCTTATTGCCGAACTTTTCAGCGTCGCGGATCCGCTCGGGATTGCTATCAATGGCGGTCACCGAAATGCCCCGCGCCATCATCAGCTGTGTAACAATTTGGCCAATGCGGCCGAAGCCTGCAACGATAACGCGGCGCTGGTCTGCTTGGTCGACGGGTGCGACACCGTCCATGGAGTGCCCCTTGGGCATTCTCGCAATCAGCTTTTCAGCTGCCAGACCGACCAATGGCGTGGCCGCCATAGACAGCGTCACGGCCGCCGTTAGAAGGCTAGATTGCTCGTTGGTCATGAGATTAACGCCTTGCGCGGCCGTGAAGATGACAAACGCGAACTCACCGCCTTGCGGCAGCAAGCCGGCGATGCGGCAACTGTCGGCAAACTCGGACTTAAACAGCCTGCAAAGCCCATAAATGATCAAAAATTTGACCACCAGAAGTCCAAGGACAATAGCCACTACATCAAAGAAGCGCGCAAACACCAGTGGCCAATCCACCATCATGCCAACGGACATGAAAAACAGGCTCAGCAGGAGGGCGCGAAAGGGCTCTATGTCGGCTTCGATTTGATGGCGAAATTCTGACTCTGCCAGCAAGACCCCGCCTAGGAACGCGCCAAGCGCCATGGATAGCCCAACGGCGTTCATTAACAGTGCGGCGCTCACGACAAGCAGCAATGCAGCAGCGCCAAAGACCTCGCGCGAGCCGGTATTGGCCATCAGCCGAAAAATTGGCTTTAGCAGCAGTCTACCGCCAAAAATAAAGCCCAGAACAACCGCCAGCATTTTGCCAATTTGCAGCCAAGCGATGTCCCCGGACGAGGACGGATTGAGCGCCGCAACCAGGCCAAGCAGCGGCACGATGGCCAAGTCTTGAAACAATAATATGGAAAATGCGCGGCGCCCATATACCGAACTGCGTGCGCCGCGCTCTTCTAAAATTTGCAGTGCAAATGCGGTCGATGAGAGCGCTAAGCCAAAGCCAACCACCCAGCCTGTGGCATTGGGCAGGCCAAACATCATGGCAAAGCCGGCAATAACGATGCCGGTCAGCATCACCTGGCTGGCGCCAAGGCCAAAGATTTCACTGCGCATGCGCCAGAGCCGGTCAGGATTAAGTTCAAGCCCAATCACAAACAGCAGCAGCACGACGCCAAATTCGGCGACTGTGAGAATGCTTTCAGCATCGGAAATAAAGTTAAGGCCAAATGGCCCAATCAGCGAGCCGGCAGCAAGATAGCCAAGCACAGTGCCGAGGCCCAGCCGCTTAAACAACGGCACGACCGCGACAGTCGCAGCCATAAAAATCCCAGCGGAAGTCAGTAACTCTCCACCGGCGGCTGCCATAATTGTCTCCTCATCTGCATGCAGGCGTGTATCAAGCACTGCGCTGCCATGTTGCGCCTCGACGTTAACTTAGACCCCGCGCGCCTTTCAACAAGATGAACGGAGCGCCATATGTTTGATTCTTGACGCAACTCATAGGGTGATTGGCAGACGCCCGTTTGGGCGGTGATAAATGATTGCGCTGCGGCACATACAGCTGCGGTCGCGATGCACTGCTCGTATCGCGTCAAACATAACGTGCACGGCGGTCAAAGCTTGGCTTTGGGCGTCATGGCATCTGCTTTGCGATGGGGCTCAATTACTGCGCCATTTGCGTTTGCGCCGCCTGGACTGCAATGTCCGCCAAGGCTTGATAGGGCAGCAAAATTGAGGCATGGCGCGCTTTGTGCTGCTGTGCTGGCGCAAAAATGTGCGTTTGTGACCATTCTCCCTGGGGATGGGGCCCATCTCCTTTTAAAAACGCTTGCATTGCCGCAAGCAGTGACGGGAATACATCAAGGCGCTGGCCAATAACGTGCTGCCCCACAATGGCCGCTGAGGCCTGGCCCAGCGCACAGGCGCGCACCTCCTGGCCATAGTGCGCGACAGTATGGCCGCTCAGTCGCACGCTCGCTGTAACCCGGCTCCCACAAATCGGGCTGACCTTCGTCACACTAAAGTCTGCCCTATCAAGCAAACCAAGGTGCGGAATATCTGCGGCGAGGCGCAGTATGTCTGTGGTGTAAAGTGGATCACTCATCGCGCTAACATGGGGGCTGCGGGCATCTTTGTCATCCATCTAAGCGAGACTAGGCTTAAAAACCGCAGTCAAAATATAAATCCGGCTCAAGCAGCGCGACTGCGCGGTAGCGAACAAAAAACAGCTCAAGCAGCACGACTGCGCGGTAGCGAACAAAAAATGGTGTCCCCGACAGGACTCGAACCTGTGGCCCCCAGATTAGGAATCTGGTGCTCTATCCTGCTGAGCTACGGGGACAGCCTAGAAAGGCGCTAGCACAGCTGCGCAAAAGTTTGAAGGCTGATGGTTTTTCGCGCATCATAATAAGATGCTTCGTCGATACATGATTGCGGTGCTGTTGCTGATAATGCTTCCGTGCCGCATGGTTGCCGCGCAAGAGCGCGTTGCTGCTTTGCTCGCGGCGCCGGCGTTTCCAATTGATGAGATGGTGCGGGGCGGCACGCATAAAGTCGAGCGCGTGGCTGATGGCGATACAGTGACGCTTGCAAGTGGCCGTGATGTCCGCATGGTTGGCATGCAGGCACCCAAGCTGCCACTGGGGCGTCCCGGCTATGCGGCGTGGCCGCTGGCCCAAGCGGCGAAAGCGGAATTAGAACGTTTGGTCGCGGGCCAGACGGTAACGCTCTATTTTGGCGGGCGAGATATGGATCGTTATGGCCGCTGGCTTGCTCATTTGGTGCGCAGCGATGGGCTTTGGTTGCAGGCCGCGATGCTGGAGGCGGGCCTCGCGCGGGTGTATACCTTTTCTGATAATCGCAGCGGTATCGCCGCTTTGCTGGCTGCCGAAGCGCGCGCTCGCGCGGCGCGGCGCGGAATTTGGGCGCATCCGTTTTACCAGGTGCGCACGCCCAAAGCGCTGGAGGCGGAACCGCAAGCTTTCGTTGATACCTTTCAGATTGTGCGCGGCGTTGTTGACAGCACAGGCGATGCAGGTGGCCGCATTTTCATCAATTTTGGCGGCGATTGGTCAACGGACTTTACCGCTGTCATTGGCCGCGGCGCACGGCGCCGCTATGGCAATGCATTTCGCATAGAAAGTCTAAGAGGCACGCCAATTGAATTGCGCGGCTGGGTCACCCTTAAAAATGGGCCGAGTATTGATATTACCCATCCAGAGCAAATCGTTTATTACCCCACGGATCACGGGCCTGAGGAGTAACGCACATGGCCATCCATCACGCGCACCAGCATCGCCGCACGGGCAAGCGCTCGGCTTGGAGTGCAGTTATGTGCGCGACTGCGCTGTTCGCGGCGCTGTCATCGTGCACCACGAATCCAGCCACGGGCCGGCGCGAATTCACGCCGTTTATGTCGCAAAATCAAGAAGCGCAGATTGGCGCGCAAGAGCACCCGAAACTGCTGGAACAATTTGGCGGTGCATACACGGCCCCCAAGACAACGGAATATGTTGAAGATGTGGGCAATCGGCTCGCAGCGCAGTCCGAACTGCCAAACTTGGGCTTTACCTTCACAACACTGAATTCCAAAGTCATCAATGCCTTCGCGCTGCCGGGCGGATATGTGTATATGTCGCGCGGCCTGCTCGGCTTAATGAATGATGAGGCGGAACTGGCCTCGGTATTGGGCCACGAGATTGGCCATGTGACCGCGCGGCACTCGGCCAACCGCTATAACAAATCGATTTTCGCACAAATTGCTTCAGTTGGGATCGGCATGGCCACGGGCAGCGGTGATCTGGCCAACCTGGTCAGCCAAACCAGTCAGATGTATTTGCTGTCTTATTCGCGTAACCAGGAGCTTGAAGCAGACGAATTGGGGGTCCGCTATATGGCGCGGCTCGGCTATGATCCGTTTGGCGCGCCGCGCATGCTGACCACGCTGGGCGCGGCCACGTCACTCGACCAGCGTATTTTAGGAAAAGCGGAGGCTGCGCAGATCCCCGCTTGGGCGCGCACCCACCCGCTGACCTCTGAGCGGGTTTCAGTTGCGCTTCAAGAGGCCCGTGAAGCGTCCGCCGCGTTGCCGGCGGCGCAGCGTGGGCGCGGTAGCTTGCTCAATGCTTTGGATGGCATGCGCTGGGATGATGACCCGGACCAAGGGATTATCGATGGCCGGGCATTTCGCCATGGTCAGCTCGGCTTTGGCTTTGTTGTGCCGCCTGGTTTTGCATTGGAAAATGGTGAAACCGCTGTGCGGGCAAACGGGCCCAATGGCGCTGTAATGATATTTACCGGAGGCCGGGCAGAACGGCCGGTGGCCGATCAAGCGCAGCAGATTTGGCGAAGCCTCACACAAAATCAAGCCGGCGCACTGCAGAATGTTCAAGCGCTCACGGTGAAAAATATGCCAGCTGCCACAGGCAATGCGCGGCTATCGAGCAATGGTGCGCAGCTGGATTTTCGGGTCGTTGCAATCGATTTTGGCAATGGGTCGGCCTACAGCTTTGTCTTTGTCTCACCCGCAAACATGACCGCGAACTTGAACCCGGAGTTTCAGCAAACGCTGTATAGCTTTAAAAAGCTTACCTCAGCGCAGAAAGCCAATGTGCGCGGGCGGCGCATTAAAGTGATTACCGTGGAGCCGCGCGATACGCTGCAGAGTTTAGCTAAGACCATGGCCTATCAGGACTATAAGCTTGATCGTTTTTTAGTGCTCAATGGGCTTGATAAAAACGCTAAACTCAAAGCTGGAGATCGGCTCAAAACCGTCGTTAACGGCTAGATTTAGGAATGGCTAGATTGAGACGGTTTTAGTGAGCGTTGCCATATTCAGTCAGGCCAGCTGCGACAGGATCGCCAACGCTGCGGGTCAGTGCAGTTTTTAGCTTTGCCAAGGCTTGTGCTTCAATCTGACGAACTCGCTCTTTAGAGATGCCGAGGCGCTCTCCTAGGGCTGAGAGTGTCACGCTTTCATCGGCGAGCTGGCGCTCAGAAATGATGATCACTTCGCGATCGGTCAGGTTGGTCATCGCTTCTTTGATCAGCGTCATCCTGACCTGCGCATCGCGCTGGTCAGTGACCACGTCTTCCGGCAACGGCGCTTCGCAGGGCAGGAAATCCTGCCATTCGCTATCGCCTTCCTCGCCCACAACCATGTTGAGTGAACGATCCACAGACGATAGGCGGGCTTCCATAACCTCAACATCCCGCAAGCGAACGCCGAGATGGTCGGCAATATCTTGCCGAGAATTAAGGCTCATGGGTTTGTCATATTCGCCTGCAATTCGGGCGCGTACGCGGCGTAGATTAAAGAACAGTGTTTTATGTGCTGCTGTCGTGCCCGTGCGGACAATCGACCAATTGCGCAGGATGTAATCTTGCATGGCAGAACGGATCCACCAGGTGGCATATGTCGAGAAGCGAATTTCCCGCTCCGGCTCAAATCTGGCCGCTGCTTCCATAAGGCCAACCGTGCCCTCTTGGATCATATCAGACATCGGCAAACCATAATTTCTAAACCGACCGGCAATGGAGATTACCAGGCGCAGGTAGGATTGTGTAAGTTCTGAGAGTGCTGCTTCATCGCGGTCATCGCGCCAGCGCCTGGCGAGCGACAGCTCATGCTCTTTTTCAAGCATTGGTGCGCGCATTGCAAAGCGTAGCAGCTCACGGCTGGAGTCATTTTGCTCAGCTGACTTTGTGAGTGTCATACGAACGTCCCCTCTCTGGCATTGAGGTGGTTCACAGGGGGCGCTGTATGACCGAATTCAGCATTTAATGCTGAGTGTTCTATTTCTTAACGGCCGTTTCGACTGCCCACGGGTGTCCTCCATCGATGTGAGGGTTTACGGGGGCTTAGTCCAAATGGATCAGAAAAAAAACGTTAATCCACGGCAAAAACAACGCCTAAACTTCACAAAGACTAATACATTATGCATATAGATGAAAAATGATAAAAAATAAGCCCTTAAGCCAGGTGGCTTAAGGGCTTTATTGGAATTATGAAAATGAAACTAAGCGGCTAAAACTTCTGTGAGTCGATCCATTGCCGATTGCTCATCAATGTCTTCAACGGCGGCAAGCTCGCGTGCCAAGCGATCTAAAGCCGCTTCGTAAATTTGCCGTTCGGAATAGGATTGTTCCGGTTGATCTTCCTTGCGGTGGAGGTCGCGTACAACCTCAGCGATCGAGACAATGTCCCCGGAATTGATTTTTGCTTCATACTCCTGCGCCCGGCGGCTCCACATTGTCCGCTTAATGCGCGCGCGGCCTTTGAGTGTTGTAAATGCTTTTTCCACCCGGGTTGCGCTCGACAGCTTGCGCATGCCCGAGGCTTCCGCTTTATTTACCGGTACGCGCAGTGTCATACGCTCTTTTTCAAACCGGATTACATAGAGTTCCAGGTCAAAACCTGAAATATTTTGCCGTTCGATTTCCGTAATTTGGCCGACACCATGTTTGGGATAGACCACATAATCGTTTTCACTGAAATCGAAGTCCGCTTTTTTTGCCATCCATCGTTCTTTCGCGTTGTTTGTCTTCAGACCGTAAAAAGCAAGGTAGCGGCGCGATTGAGCCGTGCCGCTCATGTTAAACTTGAATTGCTATGGAAGGACCGCACCGCGCGGCGCCGTTGCCACTCTCAAGTGATCGTGAAGACCATGCCTCTTAAACAGTTCTGAGGTTATATATAACAGAAATATGTCAAAAATCCAACACGGTGTTGGTAATGGCGCGTAAACACCTGAATCTGGTGTTGAAATTCGTCGGTATAAAATGCTTCCGAGTCTGGAATAAGGTATACGGTTCCACTGTCCAGGAAAGACGCCTATACAGTACGCCGTAAACTAAAAATCGAAATGCCCGTATGATCAGAAAACAAGTATCGACCGGGCCATGCTCCGTTCTAGTCGCCTTGACCAGGATTTGGCGAAAAGTGCAGCTTAAATTTATCAGGTACGCCGTCCCATTCCTCGCGATCTGCCGGCGGCTCGCCTTTCATGGTGATATTTGGCCACTGTGTGGCATATCGCGCATTCATTTCAATCCACGCTTCAGCATCGGGTTCTGTATCAGGTAGAATAGCTTCGGCCGGGCACTCTGGCTCGCAAACGCCGCAATCGATGCACTCATCAGGGTTGATGACGAGCGTGTTTTCTCCTTCGTAAAAGCAGTCTACCGGACACACTTCTACACAGTCCATATATTTGCATTTGATGCATGCTTCAGTCACCACATAGGTCACGGGCTTGCATGTCCTTTCACATTCACACTCGACACATTTACACTCAAAGGTCCGTAGTGCAGCCCGTTTTGCACGTGATGCACCGCTTAAAAGCCGCCGCGCACGGCGTTATTTTCGTACCTTGTTCATATGATGCCGAAAATTTAGCAACTCAACTGACTTTATTGTCACCCATTTGATAGTCTTTGCCTAACGGCGGCACGCTTCCTGGCCTCTCCGTTTGCTTTATCATCAACATAAATCAAGCCGCCAATCCGCCGCATCAGATTGGCTTCAAAGTCGTCGACACGGCCATCGGCGTAAACAACGTCCCACAGCATGTCTATGACGCGCACGCGCTCTTCGAACACAAAATGCTGCTTGACCTCGCGGGTAAACCGGCTGATCTCAATGGCGTTGCGCTGCATGGCTTGCGCGTTTTCACACAGCGCTTTAACCGCCATATCATCAAGGCTATAGTGCTGTTTTAAAAGTGTTTCTATGCGCGCACGTTCAGTATCTTCAACCTCGCCATCACTGGCGGCGGCTTCAAACAGCAGTGTTGCGACTGTCATTTTTTCATCTATGGCCGGTACAGCTTGCACCGGGGCCGTGTTGAGCAGCAGATCTTTGAGTTTGTTTAGCATGGACTGCATATGGACCACTGGCCTTAAAAATTGAAGTGCTAGGCGCTATGGCCGAGGTGTTTTCTGGCTTTTATCTAAAACTTTATAAAGTAATGTTGCTTCAACAGCTGGGCCGCGCCGGCTGCCAAGCCGCTGGATCTGAACCAAGATCACGTGGTGCCCGCGGACAATTGTCAAAACGTCGTCAACGCGAATAGCGGCGCTTGCGCGGCTCGGCTTGCGGCCATTAATGCGGATTTTGCCTCCCTTGATGGCCTGCGCTGCGATGGAGCGGCTTTTAAAAAAGCGCGCGTGCCATAGCCATTTGTCGACCCGCAGCGCGCAGGTGCCGTGCTCGCTTGCGCCGGCCATTATGATTTTTGTTTAAGCTGCTCTTTAAGGCCTGCCAGGGCCGCAAAAGGGCTGTCTGGATTGGGCTGATTTTGCTTGTGCTTGGGTTTATAGCCGCCATTGGTTGGCTTGGGTGGGCGTTTTGATTTCGCTTGTGCTGCGGGCTTGGCCGATTTGCGCCGCTGGCCACTTGGCGCGCGGCGTGGCCGCGTCTCCCACTGGAATACAGTCACCATCTGCGGCGCGCTCTCGTGGGTGTCATCCGCGTTGGGCGCTGGCGGTACGCCCGCTTCCTGCGCTTCTGGGGCTTCTAGGTCCGCCGTTAAACCGGCGAGCGCCGGCGCAATCGGCGTTACAGCGATCAAGGTTTCGTCCGGCGCCTCCAATGGCTTGGCGCCGGGCGCTGTTTGTAGGCTATCGGCTGTATCCTGCTCAACGGGCTGTGGTTTTTCAGAATTTTCGGTCTCTGCCGCCTCAGACGCCGTCTCCTGCGCCGGCGCGTTTGACTGCGAAGCATCTTCAGTCCGCGCTGCTTGCTCAGCCTGCCAAAGTGCTGCCTCCATGCTCTCGCTTTTATAGCCGATGGAACGCATCACGCTGATAAAGTCATCGCCCGAGGCGCCGACATAGCCCATCAAGTCCGGCGATACGGTAAAGCGTGCGCCATTTTGGCCAAGCGGGCGCACCGCATCGGCGAGGCGCTCAAGCATGTCTATGCGAACAGCGTTCTCGCCAATTGGTTTAAAGCCGGCGACCCGGTAGAAATTGCGATCAATATCTTTGGCGGTTTTAATCCACACCAAACCCGGCGTCGGCCGCGTGATGACGGGAATGTCTGCCTGCTGCGCCATAGACCATAAAATAAGCCGGAGGTCTGTTGCCGCCGGCTTGAGCAGCAGCGGCATAAATACATGGGTCGATCCAAAGCGAATTTTAAATTGGCGCAGGCCGCGCCGCGCCACTTGGTCAAGCGCACGGACCTCTTTATCGACCTGGCCGCGCGGCAACACACCGAGATTTTCAACCAGTTGAAACGCGACCGCGCGGGCCTGACCACTCATGGCAACGTCGGCGCCGGGCTTGCTGGCTGCTTTTAAAATATCGCGCAACAGCACCAGCGGCTGCAGCACTTCGCCAATCTGGCTCTCCAAATATCGGTTGAGCCGGCCAAGCACCACATTTGCCGCTTCACCATCGAGCATGGCGCCGCCCAGCAATTTAGCAGCAAGCGTTAGCGCGTCACCGCCTTTGACGATCGTCGCGACAGTCGCGCCGCGCCACTTGATCTGAGGCGCATGAAACCCGCGTGAGAGATCGAGAGAGAATTCACCATCCTTTGCTGCAGACAACTCGATAGCCCGCCGGTCAAGCTCCTGGCGCAGCGCTTTATCGGCGGCCGCGCGTAACATTTTCTCATCCTCGCGCGGTGCATCGCTGTCGACATGGAAATTAAAACCGCGCAGCATGCCGATCTTGTGGCCTTCCACCACAATCTCATCCTGCCCGGGCTTGGCTGCCTCGATGCCCACCATCAAGTCCCCTTTTTCCTTCAGCTGGCGCAGCAAAATACTGGTGCGTTTATCAACAAAGCGTTGCGTTAGCCGCTCATGTAACTGATCGGACAGCTTATCTTCAATGGCGCGTGTGCCTTCGGCCCAATAAAGCGCGTTTTCAAGCCAGTTTGGGCGGTTTGAAATGAACGTCCAAGTCCGGATTGCAGCAATGCGCTGGGCTAAGGTGTCGATATCGCCCGAAACATTGTCGAGTCGGTCAATCTGCGCATGCAGCCACCGGTCCGGCAGCACACCGTTATTGTCTATGAGGTGCATGAAGATTTGGCTCAGCAGCCGGGCATGCACATTGCCCGACAGCTTCCTAAAGTCTGGCACCTGGCAGACATCCCAGAGCAACTTTACCAGCGGTTCATGGGTCACCCGATCATTGAGCGCCTTGTCACTGGCCAGCGATTTGAGCATGGCCACATCCGTCGCGTATTTCGCGCGCAGAAATGTGTCCTTACCCGGCGGTGCTTCCAAGCTTTCAATCAGCGCCTCGAGCGATGAAAAATCCGGCCCTGGGGAGCGCCAGAAAATCTTTTTCACCGGCGCGAACTGATGGCCTTCAATGGCACTGATATCGGCTTCAGACAGCTGTGGGCTGCGCTCTTCCATGCGCAGCAGTGTGGTGAATGCGCCATCGGTCATGTAACGCCCGGCGCGGCCAGCGATCTGGCCCAGCTCGGCATGGGTTAAATCACGCATCTTGCGGCCATCGAACTTGCGCTTGGCGGCCAGCACCACGGTGTCAATGTCCATATTCAGGCCCATACCGATAGCGTCTGTTGCCACCAGATAGTCCACATCACCATTTTGGTAGAGCGCCACCTGGGCATTGCGCGTGCGCGGGGAAAGTGCACCCATCACGATGGCACAGCCCCCTTTTTGCCGCCTTAGCAGCTCGGCATGGGCGTACACATCTTCAATGGAAAACGCGACCAGGGCCGTGCGCCGGGGCAGGCGGCTTAGCTTTTTAGGCACCACATAGCGCAGCTCAGAAAATCGCTGGCGGCTGACAATCTCGGCTTTGGGCACAAGTTCGCGGATCAGCGGCGCCATTGTCGCTGCGCCCAGCAGCATGGTTTCCTCAGTACCTCGTGCATGCAAGATTTTATCGGTAAACACATGTCCGCGTTCCGGGTCGGCGGCCATCTGAATTTCATCAATGCCCACAAAGGCGAAATCGCGCTGGCCTTTCTGGTTTCCAAGGCCGGCTTGCCGCGGCATAGATTCGGTCGTGCACAGAAAATAATCCGCAAACGGCGGAATAATTTTCTCTTCCCCCGTCATCAAGGCGACCCGCTCTGGCCCCTTGATGCTAACCACCTTGTCATACACCTCGCGCGCCAAAAGCCGCAGTGGAAAGCCCATCACGCCGGAGGCATGGCCCAGCATGCGCTCAACGGCCAGATGCGTCTTACCAGTATTGGTCGGCCCCAGAACGGCCGTCACATGGCCGCGCGGAGCTTGGGTGGAGATTTGCATGGGGGGACTTTAGGCCGTGAGTCGCCGGAACACCATATGCTGAACCAGTTAGTTTTACGCCAATATCCCCGCGAGGCTATCGACAGAGTGTTTCAAGTTCATGGCGGGTTCAGCTGCACTTTCTATCTTTCAAAGGCATCCTGTGATACCGGTATTCCAGGAGTTGCAATAAAAGGCGTTTATATGAACCAGGGGTTTGTTATGACCAACATTGGTTTCACGAAGCAGCGTATGGGTGCGCTGGCGCTCATGTGTGCAAGCTGCATCGCGCTCAGCCTAGGCGCTCCTGCTTACGCGCAAAGCGACTGCAGCGTGCAGCGGGGATTTGGCGGCGAGGTTGATGACTGGGCGACGGCGGATCAAAAACGCCAAGCGCTGTATCAGGACCTCGACCGACGGTTGCAGCCCGACGCGTCTTGCGATACGTCCGCGTCCCCGGTTCAGTCATATGCGCCGCAAAATTCTCAAGCGGCGCAACAAAATCAAGCAAACGCACAAGCCGCTCAGCAGTCCGCGTCGAACGCCCAAAACCAGCAGTCTCAATCGACCCAGCAAACGCAGTCCAACCAGCAGAGCCAATCGGGGCAACAATCTGGTCAGACCGCCCAAGCGTCGAATCAATCAAGCGGCCAAAGCCAAGCAAGTGCTCAAAGCCAGTCGTCGGGCCAAGCTGCTAGTCAGGCATCCGGCCAATCATCAGGTCAGGGTCAGGCCGCCAGCCAGGCTATGCAGAGCATGCCGGCAAACGGCGTGTCTGGGCAGAATAGAGCGGCAAGCACGCAAACACCGCAGACCAGCCAGCCGTCACAAAGCTCAGGCCAAGGGCCATCGTCATCACAAGCTGCATCCCAGGCATCTAGCCAGACATCCGGCCAGCAGCAGGGGGTCTCCGGCCAAGGCACCCAAACTGCGCAACAAGGCGCAGCGGGGCAATCCATACAAAGCCGGCCGGCGCCTGGGGTATCGGGCCAAAGCGCCTATAGCGCTGCACAGGCCGCAGCGCAGCAGCAAGGCCAATATGGCCAAACTGGCCAACAACGCCAAAACGGGCCTGGACAGGCAAGTCAAACACAAGGCGGACAAGTGCAAAGCGCTGCGGTGAGCGGCGTATCAGGCCAGGCATCCTCTAGCGGCGCGCAAAACGGTAACTTTGTCAGCTTGCCGCCCATGCAAACCTCGGGGTCATCAAGCGCGCCAACCTACGCAAGTGCACAGACCCAGGTGACCGGCGCAACTCCAACCGCGCAATCAGGCGGCGGCACGTCTGAATATGCGGCGCAGCAGGCCTCGACGCAAAGCCAGTCCAGCTTCGCGCAAAAATATGGTGCACCCGTGTACGGGACGCAGCGGTCATTAAAAGACATCGCGGCAGATCATGAAGCGCGCAAGGCAGCGCAGCAAAACTATGGCATCAGCCATGTGGCCAATACGCGGGCGCACAATCAAAATCCAAATTCAACCCAAGGTCCGTCGACGCAGCAACAGCAAGTAGCGACGCAGTCGGCGCAATCAGATGCGATCACGAAATTGGAACAGCGGCTGGAAACGGAGACTGATCCTGAGATGCGCCGGCAAATTCAAACGCAAATCGACCTTCTCAAAAGCTAAAAGGCAAAAGGGTGTCAGAAGCGCAAAGTGGTGTTAAGCATGAACCGCAAAAATGGCAGGCAGGGTAAGGAAGTACGTTAAAAAAGGGGGCAAGTACGTCGTGTTGGGTCAAAAAGTACATCAGTTCAAAGGTTTGTTTGTCTTTATTTCAGCTGCCATTTTATTTGGGCAAGCGGCGAGCGGCTACGCGCAAAATTTTGATTTTGCTAAGTCTAGTGGATCGACCGTCTCAAGCAGCCTACCCAAGCTTGATGTAGTGATCCCGGTTTTCGATCCAAATATCCCTACCGGAGAGAGTAATGACGTCTGGCCGGAAGTTCGGCGCGCGGAAGCCAACCGCTTTGCGTATTTGGCCAAGCAAGCGCTTGATAAAACAAAAGCCTTTGGTGCGGTGCGGGTGACGCCTGACGACAGCATGTATGGGCAGCTGTATGTGTTTGGCAAGATCTTAAAGGCCAATGGCGAAGACGTTCAAATCCAGGTCACTGTGAATGATATTCGCGGCAAACACACCGCGAAAAAATGGCTTAAGAACAAGAAGTTCAGCTACCGCGTTCCGAGCAGTCATTTCAGCAGCAGCCGCAATAAAGGCACCGATGCATATACGCGTGTGTTTGACGAGTTTGCGCAAGCGCTTGTTCAAAAGCTGTCGAAGAAGAAGCAAAAAGATCTGAAAGACCTCAACGCAATTGCCGAAATGGTGTTTGCCGCCAACATGGCGCCAGATAAATTTGCGCAGCATTTGAAACTCAAAAAATCGCGCGGCGGGCTCAAAATTTCTTTAAAAAGTATGCCGGCTGAGAATGATCCGCTGTACCAGCGCGTGCGCAGTCTGCGCATTGTTGAGCAGCAGTTTGTGGACCGGTTGCAAGCCAATTATACCAGCTATTTCAACGATTCCAGCACGGATTATTATACCTGGCAGGCCCTGTCGCACCCGCTTGTCAAAGAGCTCCGTATGGAAAAAGAAAAGCTCGATGCGGAACTTGCGGCGATCATCACCAAAGAAGTGGTCTGTGGGTTTACTGGAATATGTGACCAGGTGCGCGGGCAAAAAGAAGCTGTGCTCGCGCGTATTGCAGCGGCATTACAGCTCCATCAGAGGAAAGTGGCGGAGATGAAAGAGAACTTTGCTGGCGCAGACATGCTGAGCGACATGGGCGAGAGCCTGAACATGACTATGGCGCCGAAGAATGTGTTGATTGAGGGTGTTCAAGTGGAGTTGCAAGGTGATGCGGTTGATCACTTTCTCGGCCATCGAGACTTACTGAAAGACCTGTATATGCAGGAAATCACACCGAATGTGCAGCTGACTATGACGGACGCGCGATAACCTAAAATATGATGGTGACTCTGGGTGCGCCTCTGGTTGTCAGGTCGGCGCTTAATCCGGGTTCGTGCGCCCTTATGGCAGATACTTTCGACCAGTGCGTTCATGTTTTATACATGTTGGCAGCAATAAGAAACATATGACTTCAACCAATGATAGAGCAGTAGGCAGCAGCTCAATTGAATCGTATTGTAACCAAGGACCAGGCGTCCCGCGCAAGAGTTCGTACGGCAAAACCCTGGACTGCCGCATATACCTTATATGGGTGTTACGTGGCGCCCGGGGCAGGCAAGTGTGAATCAATTGGTTGGATTTAAATGGGATAGGGAGGCAGAAGCCTACATCTCATGCCGTGTCATATCCCAGGTGGCGCTCTGCTTATTTTACGCGCGAATTCGATTGGCTATAGTAGCGCGTGGGTGATTGGGTCTGTGTGCAAACAAACTGAGACTTTTGCTAAAGGGTGCATGATGGTTTTGAGATCAATTGCCAAGTCTTTGAC
>JBCCLR010000014.1:0-28326 GCA_039026755.1 Pseudomonadota bacterium
CACTTGCGCCTTTTTCTTCTGCTTTTTCCCACTCTGCGTCATCGCCCGCGCATCTGGCGCAGACATCATGGCCAGGCCAGCGGCAAGCACGCCCGCGCCGCCCAGCATCTGTCGGCGGCCCACCGTAGCATCAAGTGATGACTTCATCGCTTTCTGCGCATCATTATCAAGCTCAAGGGCTCTAGGGATATGGATATCAACCATCGTTCAAATCCTCTGTTGTGGGGTTAAATGCTTGGAGCGCGGGAAAACACCGGAGCGCGAAGCGTCAATACTTAGGGGCGTTCCCATCAAATCTTGCCAATCTCATCGACAACAATATTCACCGGCCTGCCGTCATAAGACGTGATGTCCCAAGTTTGCCCGACCGCCCATTGCTGATGCGGGATTTCAAATTCGAGACATCGTTCTTTGTCGGAATAACTGGCGAAGAAGCAGAGCTGTGTTCCGTCAACGCGAAACGTGCCATACCCTTCATTGGTTGGGACGGTGTAGTTGAGCGTATCCAGGTCCAATATGACCTGGAAAGGCTCAAAATCGCCTGGTTTGATGGGATTGTTGGTGTAAGCGATGATGCGCACGCGCGGACTTGGCTCACCCGCAGGCTGCTGGTCAATTGCTGCGTCTTGGCAAGCCGCGAGCATAAACAGAGCGCCAAAGAGACCGGATAATCGGGACTGAGAAGCTGGAACTATCATCAAACTCCAATCGCTAGAAATCAGGACGTTAAGCCTTTGGCGTTGAACCAATACCCGCGGTTAAACGCGGTCGGGATACTTCTCCAAGATAAGGCGCTTGTGCGTGTCTGAAATGTCATCGACGCTGTGGACTTTTTTGCCCGACGCGAGCGTACCAATAATCACATCTTCATCGACAGTGTGCCCAGTCCACGGCTTCTCATACGCTTTCGAGACGCCTTGATGCGAATAGTATGCGCTCTCAAGCGGGCGATTTGAGTCCATAATCTGTTCAAGCGATGCCCGCCAAAGCGCCATGGTGAAGCGCGGATGGTGCTTGCCAGGATTGCTATAAATGCCATCGCCAGTGAGTATGATGTCATCGCCGAGCTCTCTTACGTGCGGCATTTTTACAGCATTGGGATCATCGTTTGCCATTTCCGGCTCTTCCACAAAGCCAACACCGCCATTGGGAAACCACAGGAAGTTCTCAACAAAAATATAGTCGTTGAGTTGCATCATCTTGCCGGTAATCGGGTTGCGCGTCTCCTTGACCGGCTGCATGGATTGCGGGTCCACATAAACGCAAGAGTATTGCGCCCGCTGCAACGCAGTGCCTTCGGGCACACCTGGAAACTCCTTCGGGTCGGCGACTTGGAGCTGCCAGGTAAACAGCGCATAGCCGCCATACATAACGCCGCCTGGTTGTTCACTGCGGCCTGATATGGCCCGCAAGACCATCGGCACATAGGTACGTTCACCAACCAGGTTATTGATGATCTTCAGCCGGGCCAGATTGGCGTCAAAAGCGTTGCTAAGATCAAAATTACCCTGTTTTGGCGCCACCCATGGCGTACCAGAATCCATTTCGCCATTTGTGAAATTCTTGGTCCGCTCCCAGGAGTTAAATGCCTGTTCCGCGGGTTTTTCAACGTCTGACTGCGCTGCTTCACTGCAGCCTGCCGCAGCGATAGCCGCAGCGCCAGCAGTCCCGGCTGTTGCAGCAAGCAGCATGCGCCGCGACAGCGCATTGTGCTCACTTACCAGTGGATCAAGACCGTCTTCATCACGCGAATGGGTCAATCAAACTCTCCTCTGCGTCGCCTAAATACGGTCTGGATGGTTCTCAACAAGAACCCGTTTGTGAAAATCTGGGATATCTTCCGGGCGGTGGACTTTTTGCCCGATAGCAAGGCTAAAAAGCATATCATTGTCGTTGGTATCATAGCCCATCCAAGGCTTTTCAAAGGCCTTATTGGCGCCCATAAAGGTATAACTCATCTCGATCAGCGTTTTATTTGGGTCCATGACATCAGCTTTTTTGCAGCGCCACATATTTTCAGTAAAGCGCGGCTGGTGATCACCAGGCTTACTGTAGGTCCCTCCGGCATAGAGCACTAATTCATCGCCCCAAGGCTTGATAAGGCTCATCTTCGGTTTGTCAGGATCATCGTCGGAGAACTGGCGTTCTTCAACGAAACGGCTACCGCCTTTCGGGAATGTGAGAAAGTTCTCGACAAAGGCGTAGTCTTCCAGGGCCATCATTTTGCCGTTTACAGGGTTTTTGAGCGTTTTAACCGGCTCCATCGTCTCCGGGTTGAGATAGGTTGCGGTGAACATCGAGCGCATCACCGCAGTTCCCTCTGGAAGCTCACCGAACTCCGCAGCGTCCGGCTCCTGCAATTGCCAGGTAAACATCCCAGCAGCGCCAAGCACCACACCGCCGGGAAGCTGGTCGCGGCCAATAACCAGCCGCGTGAGCATGGGAATATAGGTGCGTTTGCCAATCAAATTATTGGTCATCTTTAGCCGCGCAAGACGGTTTTCAATCGGATCATTCACATCGAAATTACCAAGTTGGCCGGCTTTCCAAGGCGTTCCATCCAGCTCGCTATTGGTGAATTGCTTGGTACGATTATAGGCATTGAAGAGCTCTTCTTCCTGCGCGCCTTTTTTCTTCGCTATTTCCGCGCGTACGTCCGCGCTGCCCGCAAGGGTTGCCGCACCCGCCAATGCGCCAACAATCAGACGGCGTAGTGGGTCAACGCCGCTGGGTTTTTCCGCCGGGCTGTTTTGAGCAATTTCAGATCTCATGGCTTTGTCTCGCTGAAGCTATAACGGTTTAAAATAAGCGATCACCGGAGCAAGGATAGGCTCCGGTGATTGATCTTTTCTTAGAAGCGCTGCGTCACGGTTAGGCCAAATGTCCGGCCATTTGCAGCGGTGAGCCGGGTCGTTGCCAGTGCGCCGCAGGTCGCACATTCGGTACCGTCGGAAGGGTCGGTAAACGGCGTTGCCCGCGCGATGTAATTTTCATCGAGGACGTTATCCATCCAAACGGCAAACTCGGTATTTTCTTTCTTAAAGCCTGCGCGCAAGTTCACCAGTGTTATCGGCGTAATACGCGCGATGTTTTGGCTGGTCGCAAACTTATCACCTTCATAGCTAAAGTCTGCGCGGGCATAGGCGTCAAAGCCTTTGTAGACCTCAGGCCACGTATATGTACCGGTCGCAAACAGAGTGAATGCGGGTGTACGCGCTAAACGTGTGCCGCTAACCGTTGCACTACACTGTCCAGCCACCGGCGGATTTGGATTGGCTGGGCAAAACCCTTCCAGCGCTTGATCTGTAAAGTCGTCGCCATAGGTGGCATCGATGACCGATGTTGCAAGCCTTAGGACTAGATTGTCGGTTGCTTCAAAGGTAGCGTCGAATTCGATACCCTTAGAGCTTGGCTCTCCGATGCCATTTACAACACTCGGGCCAATGTTTAAGTCCCCCGGCGCTGTGGACTGCAGATCGTTCCAGTCGATGTAGAATACCGCAGCATTCAACAGCAGCCGACCGTCCATCAAGCGGCCCTTAGCACCAATCTCATAACTGATATTGGTTTCGGGATCGAACAGCGCAAACTCGGTTCCTTGTTGACCTGCATTAATGCCGCCCGTTTTAACGCCGCGCGCCACAGAACCGTAGATCATCAAGTCATCATTAAACACATAATCTGCCGAAATACGGCCGCTCCAGTAGTTAAACTCGGCGGGGCCATCGGCAGGTAAAGTGCTGAGTTCGCGGCTCAGCACCGGAAAGAAGAAAATGCCAGCTTCATCGGTTAAAGACTGATCCTCCCAGGTGTAGCGGAATTCAGCAGCCACATTGAACTTGCTGGTCACTGGCACATTAACAGCGCCAAACACTGCACTGATGTCCTGCACAATGCGCTCTTCTACGCGGGTGATTGTCTCTAATTGGCTTGGGTCGGCAATCAAAGTGGTTGTGGTACTCAAAACCGCGCCACTGCTGCTATCGAAGCGTACAAATCCAACCTGCCAATCAAATGGGGAATCTTCGTTAGAGGTCAGCCGGATCTCATAGCTTTGCTGTTCAGCAGCATCACCAGTCTGATCGGTGAAAAAATAATTCGACAAGTTTGGGGTAAGCGGGAAAAACGGCCGGGTGAAGTTGGCCTCATCGCCAAAATTATCAAAGAACGAACTAAAGCTCGATTCCGAATGGGATGCCGTAAAAACAACACTGGCAAAGTCTAAATCAATGTCCAGGACACCATAGTAAAGTTCTAGGCTGCCTTCGAGGCCACGTCCGCGAGGATCGATGCTGGCCGTTGAGATATTTGGCAAATCACCGGACGGCAAACTGAAAAAGCTGCGCGTACCGCCGCTGCCATCTGGGCGATCAATATATTCTGTGCCGCCTGTGTTCTCGCTGAACCGCAGCGCAAGTGTCGCCGGGTTGTCTTCTTCCTGATAATTGCGAAGACCGAAGAGCTTTAGGCTGACGCGTTCTTTCTGAAACGTTGCCTGAGCGCCAAAGGTAGATCGTTCGTCCCATCCGCCGAGGTTTTCTGTTGCGCCGGCACGGGTGTTTTCAATGGTGCCATCAAAACCACTTATGCCGCCGAAAACGCGCACTGCGAAATAGTCACCGATCGGCACGTTTACAGAGGCACGTGCACTGAGGAGCTCGTCGCTGCCGACCTGCGCTTCAAATACGCCTTCAAATTCACCGAGAACGGCACCTTTCGTGCGATAATTCAAGGCTCCGGCAAAGGTGTCGCGCCCAAACAAAGCGCTTTGGGGACCCTTCAAAACCTCAATTTGCGCAAGATCCAGGTTTGCAAATTCTATCGATGCGCGATTGTTGAGGTAGATGCCGTCAATAAACACGCCGACATTGCTGATAATACCAAGTTGATCGGTCTGGCTAAGACCACGAATGGTCGGCTCTGCAATACCGCCAGGCAATGCGCTGAAGTTAAGACCCGGTGTCAATTGTGCCAGGTCTTCAAGTCCGAATGCGTTGGCGCTGCGCAGGTCGGCGGATGTCAGCGCCGTAATCGCAATGGGCACTTCGAGCAAGTCTTCATCGCGCTTGCGAGCCTGCACGATTATGGTTTCGAGCAGGTCGTCAACTTCATCTTGCGCATGCACATCGGCAATTACGAGCGGGGCAGTCAATGCCACTGACGCAAGGCAAGTGCGCTTTATTAGTTTCGAAACTATTGGTTTAGGGGCCATCGTTTCCTCCTCGATGATGTTTTATTTGGTTTCGTTTTGTTGGCGTTATTTGGTTTTATGATCTCGCCAACGCTAAATTTTTTGGGTTGTTGGTGTGTCCTTGATCGTCGTGTCGGCATCTATCGCGCGATGCGATGCGGCAAGGATACGGCGCCGGGCGCCGGCGCAAGCCGCGCCGTCGGTTGACCGCATCAACGGCGTTAAAAAGTTAAAAACAAAAGCAAACATGTGCGTAAAAGCAGTATGTACGCCGTACTGCATGCTGCTGGCCCTCGTCCGTTTCGGTATTAACGATGCGTTAACGTAGAGACCGAATGCTCGTGTGGAGGCGACATTCCTGAGTACAATTTCTCGTCTGATGAGATTTCTAGGCGCGCTACGTGGCAGACCTTAGGGGCAAATCTGCGCCTAGATTACACGATCTAAAAACCCCTCGAACATCGAGGAGAGACTCTATGGAAAAACAGAGACGGCAGATTTTAACAGCACCTGCACCGTCCAGCCTCACGCGGGTCTTTAATCTTTGCCGAGATAGAGCTTGGCGCTGCGTCTAGAGCACCTTTGGTAAAGTTAGGGTCATTTGACCAGAGTCAGGTGGTTTGCTGGCAAGGCGTGCGTGTTGCAGTGATGCCTTAGCATCACAAAACGCGTACAACGCTGCCAATAAACCACCTGGCCTGGCCCTTCGGGTGGACTACAGAGATCTTTGGGGTGCGTTGCACGCTTTACCCGATGCCCCGCATCGCGTTGCAGCGTGCGCCTGCCCCAAAGATCTCTGTAGTCCATCAAATGATCCTAACTTTACCAAAGGTGCTCTAGTCGATTTGCACAGCCGAAAGACCTGCTTGTACGTGCTGCAAAGAAATTAAATGCCGGCAAACACGCATGCGCGCACCCACTCGTGAAAGATGAAGGACCATAAAACGCGCTAGCGTGCGCAAAGACCGCAAACCCTTAGATGTCTAACACAAACCGGCAGTCTTCAGGTCAGCAGTGTATGAACAATCCGTCATAGCGCGCTTTAGACCAGCGCGGTCTATTCAACAGTGATGGTGATCACCTTTGACACCATTTGCGGGCCAAATGGTGTGTGGTTCATATCACCAAAAACCAACTGCAAACTGTGTTGACCAGGCTGAAGATCTAACCGCGTTTCGCTCTGACCGCCGCCAAAATGGATGTGGTTTTCATCGGCGGGAAGGCTGTAGAGCCACTCCTCCTCACCGTCCGGCCCTTGGCCCAGAGCGGGCCGATCCAGCAAAATATGATGGTGGCCGGTGCCTTCGCGCTCGGTCCCCGCCGGGGCAATACCCATGCCGCTCAAACCCATCTGCACCAGCACAGGCGAGGTAACTTTTGCGCCGTCCTTTAGGTTTACAAAATAAACATAAGCGCCCTTGGTCGCAGGCCAGGCAAGAAATTCATTTGCACCCGCGGTTATGGGCAGCACGCTTATCACGAGGGTCATCGCTACGGCATAAATCTTCATGCGCATGTCCTTCCTTTCCCTGATCGATCGCTAGAGCACATTTGATAAAGTTAGGGTCATTTGACCAGAGTCAGGTGGTTTGCTGGCAAGGCGTGCGTGTTGCAGTGATGCCTTAGCATCACAAAACGCGTCCAACGCTGCCAGTAAACCACCTGGCCTGGCCCTTCGGGTGGACTACAGAGATCTTTGGGGTGCGTTGCACGCTTTACCCGATGCCCCGCATCGCGTTGCAGCGTGCGCCTGCCCCAAAGATCTCTGTAGTCCATCAAATGATCCTAACTTTATCAAAGGTGCTCTAGCGTACAGATCGCGTCTTTAAAGGCCAATTTAATTTCTCGATCTCACACATAGAGCTGCTGGCATCACGTTAAAAGCGTTTAAGAAAGACGGGCTTTAAGCCGCACCTTATCTTCTTTCTTATGGCCACCAGTGAGGCGTTGGGTGGGTGGCGCATAGTGGCATCAAGCGCTTCGGTTAAGAGCCGCAGCCGACCGGCGCAGCTGCCGACGGCGCTTGCTTTTGTTCTGCAGGCTTCTCTTTGTTCAGCAGCGGCCGGAAAAACTTGCGTGTGAAGAAGCTGTCAACCTTCTTTTGCGTGCGGGTCAATGAATCATCAATTGCTTTGACTTTAAGCGCGACGCTCGTCGCTGCGGAGATGGCCGCTTTTGACCCCGGCACGCCAACGAATTCAATATCGCCCGGTCGGCCAGCGACCCGTACCGGAACAATTGCAGCCTTGACAAGCACCTCGCCCGTCGAGCGCTTACTCAGCACGTTTATATCTCCGCTAATCAGCATATCGAGCTGCTGTGACGGAATATCGGCCTCGCCAGACACATCAAGTGCAAACTGCGTGGTTTTCAGCTGACCGTTCGATAGCGTTAGCTTTGGTCCAACCACTGAAATATCGGCGAGAACCTGATCGAACGGGGTGATCTTGTTTTCACCGACGCTGGCATCGTCATTATTGGCCCGGCGCTCCATGTCGATACGCAGCAATGATCCATCCGTTATACTCAAGCGACCAGCTGCATTGATATTTTGCATTAATTCAGGTGTCACAACTTGTTTCTCAAGTAAGCTAATCAGATCACCTGGCGCAAAACTACCGGACAAGTCCGCGTTTAGCGTACCGCGTCCGAACATGTCTATATCTGCCTCGCATACTTTTTGTAGATCAAGATCAGTAATTTTAAGCGCTAGATCGGCTGTCTTAGCTGCCAGTGTCTGCGGATCGACGGCAGTCCTGAAGTCAATATCGAGCGGCGGCCCAAACCGATGCCGCGCTTCCACTTTACCCGCAATCACCCTGGCATCTGCGCTCACAAGGCGAGATGCTAAAGAAAACGTGAAAGATTTGAGCCATTTAGAAGCACGCTGTGTTGAACGAACAGTTCCCACCAATTCACCCTCGGCGTCATTAAAGACAAGCGCCTGCGCATTGATCGGCATTTGGACAGTGCCTGCGGCGTCTATATTCTCAGCACCCAAGTCGATGTTATCGAGCGCCAGCCGTGTGTCTGACAGTGTAAGATCAAAGCGTACGGATTGCTCTGGCCCGACCAAATCGAGCAGATCCTGATTTGCTGCGCGCATTGCGACTTGCACAAGTGGGCCCGACATCCAGCACGCCCCTGACGCTGCAAACGCTGATGCAAATTCTGCGTTGCACTGGCCGCGCGCTTGGCCAAACTTCATGCCGCCCAGCTCCGCAGAAACACGCCCGTCGCGCTGAACCACGGAAAACGCGGTTTCAATGGGCAGGTTCTGCATTGGGTGGTCAGCAAATAATGCTTCTTGACGAAATAGCGCTGCTAGCTGACGGGCACTGCGCCCGCGCATCTTGCCATTAGCAGACCATGCCTGGCCATCATACCGACCAGTGCCGCTTAACGAGACGCCGGGGGCATTGGCCGCAAAGCGCAGCGTTTCGGGTATGCCTTGCTCGAGCAACTGCGCAAGGGTTTGAACCGGTCTCGGCATATAGGCTTTGACGGACACTGGTCCAACCGGAAAGTTAGCGGTTAATTGTACCGGTCGCTGCTGCGTCAATGGGAGCTGGGCAAACAGTTCAACGGGGTCTGATATTTCTGTGTCACCAGCAACAATGCGACCCGCTTTCAGCTTTGCCTCAGCCGGCGAATCCGCGCTAAGCTGCGCTGTAAGCTGAACATCATGTGCGCGCACGTCCGTGCCAATGACTTCATCTAACGTTACATCAATGCGCGTGGCCAGAAATTCTATGGGCATAACACCACCGCGGCTTTGCGAGGCTGTCTTGGGCGTATCAGAGGGTGGCAAAAGGTCTATGATATCGTCGAGATTAAGTGTCTTCCAGCGACCCTCAATTGCACCCTGAAGTTGAAACATACCTGGCGTTATCTCTGTAGCTTCGCCTTTCCACGCAACTCGGCCGCTCTCGACTTTCACTTGCAAATGGCTTTCTAACGCCGCCCGATCACTCAAGCGAGCAGCGCCTGACACAGTCACCGCCTGCCCTTTTGTGCCGCTGAGTTTTAAGATCGCATCGCGCTGCTGTACGGTGGTGATATGCTGAATATATGTCCCAAGCCGTTCTGGCTTTGCCTCGCCTGTTACTGAAAGCGACAGCGCCTGATTTTCCAATTGCGCTATGCGCAGTTCAGCGGTCGGCTCGGCAAGCGTGAGGGCCATGCTGTTACCAGGGCCTGGTTGCGGCGCGCTTTGCAATATGCCTTTCAACGCAATCTGTTGGTGCGGCAAATTTATCGCGCCGACCATTTCAAGAACTGACCAGTCCCCAGCCTCTTGAGCAGGCATCGCACTGACTTTGACGCTTACGCCGTCAGCATCTGGCCGGGTATGCGCATAGCGAATGTCAAACCGCCCCAGTTCTGCCGGAGAAAATTCCGCAACGATGCGATCAAACTCTATTGGCTGCGACGTGTTTTCAGCAGCTGCTGTGCTGCTCTCAAGCAGGCGGTTATCAAGCGATAAAGTCCAGCTTTGTAAAACCGGCATAACATCGCTGACCAGCACACGCTGGTAAGTCCAAGTATCAACAATCCCTTGCGTGACGCCATCAAGTGCGAAGGCGGTGTCTGCTGTGTCTATAGCGCGCTGCTCAATCGTGCCACGTTGTATGACCCGCCGGTCTTTGAGGTCCACGTCAATACTGCCCAACGCAGTGATGTTTACACCGGTATCGATGCTATATTCGCCGCTAAACGTGGTTTCGCTTTGCTGCTGTATGTTGAGGTTTATCGCGTCTGGTAAAGCCGACACATCAGCTTTAGCGATGGCAAACAGCTGCGCCATCATCGGCTGGACCTGCGTTGCCGAAATGACCAAACCTGGCCCCGATACCGCATCACTAGAGGCGCGCTGTCTAGCCGCGCTGTCCTGCCCGTTTGCATTGAATGATGCCGCAAGCTCACCATCTGCAAAGGATAGAAGGGTATGTGCTTGCACCAGCTGGCCTGCCTGAAGTCTCCCGTCAGCCGTAAACGGGATCTCGTTGAGACGGCCGCGCGCGCTGAGACGGCCCGCGCCAATGAGCGGCGCCGCAATATCTAATCCATCTGCATGAAACCGCAGCCCGGAGGCACGGTGCTCCAACTCAAGATCGCGAATGGAAACCCCGATTTGTCCGTTGGATATATCTAAAATGTCTATTCTGGCGTCGTCGACGCGCAACACATCAAATGGGGTGCGCGATAGGGCCACCGGCAAGCCAAGCCGCAGCACGCTGTCCGTCGCGGCGAGCAAAACACCAGCAAGCACAGCGGGCAACAATACGGCGACAGCAATGAGCGCTATGACAACGCGCATGCCGCGGCTTGGTTTTTTCGATGAGCCAGGCGCAGCCATGAGCTACACAGAAGAATGCAAAGGCACGCGAATGCCCTTAAAAAACGTAGCCGATATTGACCACATATTTCTGAAATTCCCGGCCAAACGATCCAGTAAAACCAAGCCTGAGCATCTTTGTCAGCATCCCTGTGTCTTGAGTGCCGAGCGAAACACTAACGTCATGAAATGTGTTCATAAACAAGTCCGTACCGATGAGATTGGTCAATGCATACGAGCCTTGAAAAGACAGCTGGTTGTCCCCGAACAGATTAAAATCCACGGGCAGCTCATAGAGTAGGCCGTTCTTAAGCGTTAAATTGCCAATATCGTAGTCGCCGCGGTAGTCTTCCAAATTCAAGTCGATGCTAAAGTTGTAGCCGACGAGATTGGCGAGCGTAAATTCGCCAGGAATGCTGCCGATACCCATGGTGTAGCGGCTTGTTATTGATGCATTGGCAAGCAAGGTTGCCTGACTTTCACTGGGTGTCGTCACACCGCCAAGTGAAATGCGCGGCGTTAGATACCATTGGTTTTTGGCATCGATTGATGTCAATGGAAATTGAAAACCAACACCAAGACTACCCGAGTAAGACGCTGTATCGCCTTGATTAATAAAGGTGAGCGGCAGCGCAAACTGCAGCTGGTAGCGTGGGTCATCGTCAAACCTGGCAGTATAACTCAGCGGTACGGAAAATGTTTCACCGTTCACTCCGTTGGCGGAAAACGTACCGCCACTCACACCAATGAAAACACGGTTGATGGTGGTGCCTGTTGATGGGGTGTTGGCGCTGGTGTCAAACCCCGAGAAGTTAAAGTCATCTGTGATCATGCGCGATTGCAAACTGTTCGGATTGCCTGCGGCAGGATTGTTGGGCGATGACTGCAGCAGCGCGGCTTGAAACGCCTGCTGCAGCGGACCGCCATCAAAAAAGATGCCCTCATAGACCAAATCAAGCGCGAAATCTCGATCAAAGCCGACGTCCGTTTCACTTAGAAAAACGGTTTCTCCCAACACGGAATATTGCACCGCTGCACTGCCTACAAACGGAAATGCCAGCAGAATTTCAACACCTTGATAATCAATGGTCGCGGCAGCGGCTGAGAAATCGTCAATGTAATTGACGCCAAGGGCACGGATGGGGTCTCCGGTCTCAAAAAAACTGAAGAAATCGTCAGAATTGGAAAAACTGGTTGAAAAATTCTCGATCGGACCGCCGTTGGTAATGGCGCCCGTAATTGTATAGAGGTCCTGCGCGTGCGCGGCTTGTGTGCCGCCGCTCAAGGCGCTTAAACCTATGAGAACGTAGAGCGATGTGAATTTATAATCTAAGTGACGCCGTCGAATGACCTGCGTAGAGTTACAACAAACAACAGACCGAAACTTTGAAAAATTCATAGTAGAAAAGCCCCCTATCCTACTGCAATATAATAACTAACCTCTCTCCTCGCATACCTGCTTCTACTCTTTTTATTATAGTGAGCCCTAGTGTTGCCTATTGGTAAGTTAAAGCGCAATACAAATATTCCCTAAGCGAGATGACTGCATGTTTCGGAGCAGAGACTAAAGTCCGGTCTCAGACAACTACGCCAAATCCCCCCATATGCGCGCCTCACAATCACAACGCCCCAGCCACATCATTAGCACCTGCATTACGAATTTAGACGCTAACGCGTGATGGCGTCAGCGCGTGAGACAATCTTGAGACAAAATGAACTAATAGACGTCGCGCTGGTAACGCTTTTCGGCTTTTAAGTCATCAATATAGGCAGCGGCTGCCTCTTCACTCATGTCGCCATGGGTTCGAACGATCTTAACCAGCGCGGCATGCACGTCCTTGGCCATCAGACTAGCATCGCCGCACACATAGAAGTGCGCGCCATCCTCTAGCCATTTGAACACCTCGGCGCCATTTTCTAAGAGCCGGTGCTGCACATAGATTTTTTCCGCTTGGTCTCGGCTAAAGGCCACGTCCAGTTTGCTGAGTAGACCGGACTTCAAATAGCCCTGCATCTCGACTTGATACAGAAAATCCTGGGTGAAGTGCGGATTTCCAAAGAACAGCCAGTTTTTCCCATCTGCGCCCTCAGCATCACGGTCTTGCAAGAACGCGCGGAACGGCGCGACCCCAGTACCCGGGCCCACCATGATGATGTCCGTCTCCGGGTTTTCAGGCAGCCGGAAATTCGTGTTGTCCTCGATAAAGACTTTGACCCTATCGCCATCAGACACACGCTCGGCAAGGAAGCCGGAGCAACCCCCGAGGTGCGTCTTTTCAAAAGCATCGTAAGCGACGACGCCGACGGTCAGATGCACTTCATCGTCGACCTCTTGCTGACTTGATGCAATGGAATACAGGCGTGGCTGGATTTTGCGCAGGCAGTCGATCAGAGCTTGTGGTTCAATAGTGGCCACATTCTCCCGCAAGATGTCGTAGATTTGCCGATCAGCGATATAGGCGCGCACTTTTTCTTTATCGCCCGCTATATCAGATAACGCACCTGTCGCTGCGGCATATTTCTCAACAAAACCAGGGTAGGACTGGGTCAGTTCAAAATCTTCAATCAGCGCGTCGCGCAGGGGTTTTGCAGCGTCACCGACCTTTACCTGGGCATCATGTGTTAAGCTTAGGCACTGCAAAACATCATCGACATCAGCCGGGTCATTCGTGAAATAGACGCCCAGAGCATCCCCGGGGGCATATGTTAGGCCGGAGCCATCTAGCGAGAACTCTAAATGCCGAATATCTTTCGTGGAGTCCCGTCCCGTAATCTTTTGGACAACGCTCACTTCTGCCGGAAACGGGTTTTTCTTGTTATATGAAGACGCCGCGGGCGCCGCTGCGGGCATCAGCGGTATAACGTTATTGGGACCGCCTTTTTTGGTCTTTAAAACGTCTTCAAAGACGTCAACCGCGCCGCCAATCCAGCTGTCTGTGTGGTCTTCATAGTCCACGTCCAGCAGTGCGGTATCAAACGCAACATCAGCCCCCAGGGCACTTAAGCGCTTTTCAAAATCAACAGCGGTTTGGCAGAAAAACTCATAGCTGGAATCGCCCAATCCAAGGACGGCAACCTGTACGCCATCTAGCTTTGGTGCTTTTTTTGATCCAATGAAAGTGTACAGCCGCTCAGCGGGCTCAGGCGGCTCACCCTCGCCGTAGGTCGAGACCACGATGGCCATATACTTTTCATTTTTCAGCTGGTTTGGCTTATAATCCGCCATGTCAATGAGCTTCACATCAAGCCCACGCCCTTTCGCATTAGCAGCGAGCTCTTGCGCGACATGCTTGGCGTTTCCGGTTTGCGAGCCATAGAGCACGGTCAGTGGCGCCGTCTCAGTTACTGACGCGGCGGGCGTCTCAACGGCTGCAGTTGCACCATTGGCGAGTGCGGCTAAGTAACCACTGGCCCAAGCGTGCTGAATGGGTGTCATACCGCCAAGCAAATCTTGCATTTGCTGCATCTGCTGGGCGTTAAGCGGGCTCATGCCCGGGGGAAGCTGTAATATAGACATGATCAGTAATCTCGAGCCGCTTTATTGCACTTTGACATGCAGGCCGCATTCGCGGTCCATGCCGAAGAAGCGTGTATCTTCAACATTCATGCCGGGTTCAAATTTGCGTGTGGTGTGGACGTCGCCGACGCTGATATACCCCTCCTCCCACAGCGGGTGGTACGGCAGATCGTGCTCTTTCAAGTACAGATAGATATCATGATCGGTCCAATCAATGATGGGGTGCACTTTCATGCGGCTGCCTTGGACTTCTAAAATATCCCGCGTTTCCCGGCTTTTGGCCTGCACGCGCCGTAACCCACTGAACCACGTGCCAACCTGCAACTCATCGAGCGCGCGCTGCATCGGCTCAACTTTGTTCAGCGTATTGTAGTGTGCGAGCCCGTCTGCACCCTGTTCCCACAATTTGCCGAACTTTGCCTCCTGCCATGCTGGCGATGTGTCGGCCCGGAGCACCCGTAAGTTCAGATGCAGCCGCTGCTGTAAGGTATCGATGAACTGGTAGGTTTCCGGAAAAAGATAACCGGTATCAATCACCAAAACCGGAATATCAGGCCGCTGACTGCTCAACAGGTGTAGCATAACTGCTGACTGCACACCAAAGCTCGAAGAGATGACGTGCGTGTCTGGCAGTGTATCAAGCGCCCAGCTCACGCGCTGCTGCGCACTCAGCGGCGACAGCGCGGCATTCACATGCGCAAGCTGTTCACTTGACATGTCACCGCTATAGTGCGCGATGCTGCGTACGTTATCCACGATGTGTTGTCTTTGCGGGTTTGTCATTTTCGCGTGTCTTTGTTCATGCTGCTTGATCAAGCGTGGAAATCCGTTTTTGAAACTTTCACTTCAGCGACGATGCCTTGGCGGATACAGAAATCGCCAAAGCCTTCATCCGTTTCTCGCTCGCTTGCCCAGCGGCCAAGCAAGGTGTCGAGTTCGGCAACGATGACATCAACGCCGACATTTTCTTTATAAAGCTTGGGAATACGGGTTCCGACACGGTTTCCGCCGAGATAAAGATTGTATTTCCCAGGCCCTTTACCCACTAACCCAGCTTCGGCGAGCATGGCCCGACCGCAACCATTGGGGCAGCCATTGATCCGAAAAATCAGGTGATCATTGGGAATGCCATGCTTGGCCAGTAGCAGCTCAACATGCTCCACCATGGTCGGTAAGAATCGCTCAGATTCCGCCATCGCAAGTGGACATGTGGGCAGCGCCACACAGGCCATCGAGTTCTGCAACTGCGGCGTCTGATCGTCATCGATCAGCTTATGCGCCCTAGCAATTGCTTCAATTTGGTCTTTTTCCTCTTCAGGAACACCAGCAATGATCAGATTCTGGTTCGCCGTCATGCGGAAGTCACCTTTGTGCACTTCTGCAATTTTGCGAATTCCGGTCTTTAGCGGCTTGTCGGCATAGTCCAAAATCCGGCCGTTGAGCAGGTACAGCGTCAAGTGATGCTTGCCGTCAATGCCTTCCACCCAGCCAAAACGATCCCCGCGGGACGTAAACTCATAAGGGCGTGATGGTTGAAAAACGATCCCCGCGCGGCGTTCAACTTCCTCGCGGAATGCATCTACCCCAACGCGGTCAAGCGTATATTTGGTTTTAGCATTTTTCCGGTTGGAGCGGTTACCCCAATCCCTCTGCACAGAAACCACGTGCTCAGCAACGGCAAGCGTATTCTCCAACTCAACAAAGCCAAAGTCATCTGCCCGGCGCGGATAGGTTGCAGTATCGCCATGCGTCATCGCCAAGCCACCGCCCACCAGCACATTAAAGCCAATGAGTTTGCCATCTTCAGCGATGGCCACGAAGTTCAAATCGTTGGCGTGCACATCGACTTCATTGTTGGGCGGAATGCTGACCGTCGTCTTAAATTTGCGCGGCAGATAGGTTTCGCCCAAGATTGGCTCTTCGGTCGTCTTCGCCTTCTCACCATCCAGCCAAATCTCCACGTAGGCTTTCGTCTTTGGCAGCAGATGCTCTGAGATCCTGCGCGACCACTCATAGGCTTGCTGATGTAATGCAGACTCCACCGGATTGGTCGTGCACAGCACGTTACGGTTTACATCACCTGCCGTCGCAATCGAGTCTATTCCTGCGCTGTTAAGCACTTGGTGCATGTTCTTAATGTTTGGCTTGAGCACACCATGAAACTGAAACGTCTGCCGCGTGGTGAGGCGCACCGATCCATAGATCGTATTTTCCTCGGCAAATTTTTCGATAATCAGCCACTGCTCGGGGGTAATAATGCCGCCCGGCATGCGCGCCCGCAGCATCACATTATGCAACGGCTCAAGCTTTTGCTTCGCACGTTCAGGCCGAATGTCCCGGTCATCTTGCTGATACATACCGTGAAAGCGGATCAGCTGGAAATTATCCGGGGTAAAGCCGCCAGTGATTGGGTCACGCAAATCATCCGCAATGGTGCCGCGCAGAAAATTACTTTCCCGCTTTAGTCGCTCATTATCCGACAGCTTACCTTCCGGCGCGCTTGGACCTTGCTTTAGTGCCGCATCGCTCATGGTTCGGGGGCCTATCGCTTTATGCCGGTGCTTGCGTCTTGCGCAAATAGGGCAGCACGGTTTCAAAGCTGCCGAACTTTGCCGCAGCATCTTCGTTGCTGACGGTGGGCGGAATAATAACATCCTCGCCCACTTGCCAGCCTTCCGGCGTCGCAACCCCTTTGGTAGAAGTTTGCAAGCCATCAAGGGCCCGCAAAATTTCCGCAAAGTTACGGCCGACAGTCATTGGGTAGGTCATCGATAGCTTCAACTGCTTGTCCGGCCCAATGATGAACACCGAACGCACAGTAGCACTATCGGCAGGCGTACGACCGTCGGGCAAATACGCATCCGCAGGCAGCATGTCGAAAGCCTTCGAAATCTCCAGGCCGACATCCGCAATAATGGGAAAATGCGGGTCTGCCTTCCCATAGCTGGCAATATCTGCTTTCCACTTCGTGTGATCTTCAGCTGAATCGACAGACAGCCCGATGACCTTCGTGTTGCGCTTTGCCCACTCATCAGACAGCTGCGCTGCAGCGCTAAATTCGGTTGTGCAGACCGGAGTAAAATCTTTAGGATGACTAAAGAGGATCGCCCAGCTCTCACCAATCCAATCATGGAACTGGATTTCGCCTTGATCAGTCTGCGCCGTAAAATTCGGCACAACATCATTAATTCTTAAGCTCATTGTCACTCTGTCTTTTGTTCGGCTGCATGGGTCATAGGCGGCAAGTCGCAAACCCATAGCTGGCTTTCGGTGACAGATGTGGTGATCCCAGCGCGATTGTCACGCGAGGATATTTTGTGCTCAAATAAGAAAAATTAATGCCCCTGCTTAGGCGGTTTTAAAACCGCCTGTGGCCCGCCTTAAAATCAAGCGGCATGGCACACCCAAAAAGACGACAGCAGCGGCTAAAATACAGCGCTTTGGAACAGTTTTACCGGTCCAGCGCTGAAATTACCCAGCCGCGGCAGTGCACCGTTGATTTCACTGGATGTGAGCCCCCACCACTCCCCCAATGATGCTGCATATTGCTCCACGGATGTGGTCGGAATGACCTGGCCGTTATTGATCATCTGACCGGCATCTGAACTGTCGTTGATATCCCAGTTTGTAACGGCCTGGCCGACAATGCGTCCGCCATCTACACTTCCGCCTGTAATAAAGTGGTTGTTCGCCCAGGCATGATCCGTCCCTTCTGAGCCGTTTTCAATCAATGGGCGGCCAAAATCCGAGCCCGTAAAAACTGTCACATTGGGCCACATACCTATTTCCAACATAGCATCGCGAAACGCCTTGATGGCGCCGCTTAGCTCTCGGAAGCGACCAGACACGTTATTGGCCTGCTGAGCATGCGTATCCCAACCCCCAAGCCCGGTTGAAAAAATCTGGCGTGATACGCCAAGTGTCTCACGCACCCGGATTGCATCCACGACCGCTTTGAATTGGCGGCCTAAACCGGTACTTGGAAACACCGTATCAAGTTCATTTAGGTTGGCAACGGCCTCGCGATACTGCGCCGTGAGTATTGCGCCACGGTTGTTGGCGTTCACCCAGTCCTGCATAAAATAATTGGACGAGGTTATCCCGTCCATTTCTATGTGCTGCTGCAAAATCTCACGAATTTCATCCGAATTGGTCCGGTTCCGCCCATTCGAACGCTGCATACGTGTAACATAGTCCCAGCCCGCTTGCGGGATGCTCCCAGAATATGAAAAGGGCCGTTGGTATTGACCAGTTACGAAGGCGCTGTTGGCGCTCAGCCGCATGCCCAGGAAGTCAGGCGTGTCTGACGCGCCGCGCTCGATGAGTGCGTCGAAGAACTTGCCAGCCCAGCCTGAGGTCGCGCCCTCGACATTAAAGGTCTTCCAAGTCAGCTGCTGATCGTTATGCGAGCGCAGCCGTTTGGGCAGGTCTACCGTTTTATTGTCAATCGCTGCACGGTTGGCAGGCTCGATGAGTGGCCCAACAGCTGGCAGAATTGCAAGTTCGCCGCCTTCGAACAGGCCGTGCAAGTCGATGAGCTCTGGTGCCAATCCAAAGCGCTGACCATTATGCGCGTTCTGGTTGGTATCGTTTAGCTCAAGCAGGTTGGCAATCTCGCGTGAATTCTGATTGGCCTCATGACCTGCAAAAATTGCTGGCCGCCACGCCTTAAACTGCGCATGGACCGCCGGATCGAGCGGCAGCATGGCGTCATGTCCATCCATTCCGCCAAGTGCCCAAACGGCAATCAGAGCCTTATAGTCCGTGCCACCAAGGGCCTGGGCGCGGGCTACGCCTGGATGCAATGCCGTCGGCAAAATTGCTGTGGTGGCGCCAGCGGCAAGGCCGGCACGCAAAAAAGAACGTCTTGATGGCATGGTTTTATCCCCTAGAAGATAATGGCAAAGGCGGGCGATGAAATCGCCATGGTCACGGCCGTTTCCACGATGTATTCGCGGTCCAGCGCCTCGTTGTTTGGACGAATTTCATACAATTCTGCCACCCGGCGAATGCGCTCTTGCGTTTGCGGGCTCATGCGGTTGCCTGTGACATACAAATTCAGATAGTCGACCAGCCCACGTGGATCATCGGCCAAGGGCAACAGGTCTGAATAGTCGGGCGTATATGATATCACTGCGTCATCCACACGGGACGTATCATCGAAGGCTTGACGCGACATAAACAAAGTAAACTGATCGCGCGAGGTCGCCGAGACCAACTGTAATTCCGGCGCCGTTAATCCGAACGCGCCTGTCACAGTGCCGGGCGCAACATATCCTGGGCGATAGAAGTTAAACACCGATGGAGAACGATACGGCTGCTGGCCAAGCGCCCCGCCGCCACCTTCCATATTTCGCATCCAGCGTTCATTGCGTGTGTCAACATTTTGCAGTCCAAACACATGAGCCCAGCCGGCAAATTGCAAAATTGGTTCGCGAATTTTGCCGTCTGATGGGGCAATGTCATCGTCAAACAAAGTAGGCTCTAACAAAATAGCAGCTAGCGTGGCTGCTAAGTTTCCACGTCTGCCATCACCAAACACCTGTCCGCCCGGCGCAACAAACGTACCGCTTTCAAAAGCACTGCTGACCCGCTCCACATAATCGGGCGCAGGGTGTGATGCGGTAAAGCGCTGAATAAGCTGACGGCTGATAAACGGCGCTACGTTGGGATGCGCAAATATGCCGTCCAAAGCCAGATCAACGGACGCTTCGCCGAGCGTGCCTGCCGGGATCGTTGTTTCCAAGAACATTTTATCGAGCTGGGAATGCCGGTTATCGTCCATTCGCATGGGCAAATAATTGGACGGCCGGATACGCGCGTCGATTGCACCGTCGGATTGCACTTGCCGATAGCCTGTAAACACGCGCGCAAGGCCCATGATGTCATCTTGGCCATAGGTGTCGATGAATTCACCCGCGTTGTCTAACCTGGGTTCGCCATCCGGTCCGAGTTCAGCAACACCGATGCTAAACAGCTGCAAGATTTCCCGGGCATAGTTTTGATCAGGGGTACGCCCAGTCCGTGTATCGCCCTTTCGGTTGTTCAAATAGGTTAAGAACCGGCCCATCATCAGGCTATCAGTCACCTCACCGAGCAAATCGCGGTAGTTGCCAAACGCATTTCGATTCAAAATATCGCGGTAGGTGGCAACGGTGACGTTTTGTGTGCCGCCAATAGAGTTAATCACCAGAATCTGTGAGAGTGCAAATTGCATGCGTTGGCGTAAGTCATCATCGCCGCCAAGCATCTGATCGAAATTTGCATTCTGGTGCTGCGCCCTCACGACGGTATTTGTGTCAATCGCGTTTTGTTGAACTGCAAATACATTTGGAAAAATATCAGCCGCAGGCATGGCCATTTGTGCTTGCAGCCAATCGCCTGCATCCACACCGATAAGGGCGTCAACTTCCGCTTTTGTTGCGCCATTACCGGCACGCATCAAAAACTGCACAACGTCCTCGGCAGTCCTTAAAATTGCAAAATTGCCCTGACTTGATTGGCCAGGCCCGTTTGACGATCCGCCTGAGCCTGATCCGTTGCCAGTGCCTCCTCCTGCATTATCAGATGCCGTGCCCGGCGCGCCGCCACCAGGCGTTGCACCGCCCTCGGCATTTAAGAACAACCGTAACGACGCCACGTTACCCGCAGCGTCGCGTGCGACTGCCATGAACGGATATTGCCCACTTTCGAGGACAACGCCGGCTATACTGCCTTGTGACGACTGAATAACTGTATTGGGAAGCCCGCGAAACCTCAGGTCTACAAGGTCGCCGTCCACATCTTCAGCGAAGGCAAGCTGCGACACCTGAAAGGCGCGGCCAGCTTCAACCGTAAACGCTTCATTCGATGCAGTAATAACAGGGGCCGTGCCGGTCGGCTCATCGCGAGACACTGGATTGCTCAGCGCTAAAAAGCTGTCTCGGCGCACCGTCTTATAGCCGCTACTTTCAAACACTGCTGCACCTTCAAGCAGTAATTCCTCTCCAGCGGCGCTTAGCGAGCCGGCATCTATATCAATTTCCAACTTCAGCGCGTCGAGCGTTGCGCGCATCTCCCCCGCGCCAGACAACGCCGCCAGATACAAGCCATAATCCACAGATGCTGCTTCGCTTTCGTCGGGGCTTTCCTCCGTTGCAACCACCGGCGCGGTGCGAATAATATCGACGCCGTCGCCAAAAAAGATTTGCGAGATGCTCTGATTGTAAGTGTCGATTTGATTGGCATCTAGGTTTTCAAGACCGCCAGCATTTTCCTCGGCCAATTCTGCTGCGAGCGTGGAAAATGGCGTGACATGAATGGTCAGCGCGTTGCCGCGATCCTCTGTATCTTCCACAATGGCAAGCGCGCGCATCCGGCCATCGACCACAACTTCGTTTGATGCTTCATCGATAAAGGTGCAATCTGTTGCTTCAATGCGCACTGGGCCTGAATAGTCAGCATCTAAGCGCAGCGTGTAGGACCCATCTGTTGGCGTGCCATCTGATGCTATCGGGTTGCTTTCCCCTTCAAACACGTTGGAAACCGAGCGCCCATCAAGCGCAAAGGCCTCCACCCGACATTCAGCCAGGCCGGCGGCTGCAACACCGCTCACTGCAAACGTCTGAGACGCAAAGAGTAAACTCTCTCCAGAGCCGCTATCTTCGCTTGAGGAAAAGCAACCTGGCAGCGCCGTAGAAGCTGCCAGCACTGATACTATTTGATAAAATTTCATCTCTATCGCGCCGTCTTTTTATATCCTTAGCGCGACCAAAGTGCCGAGAAGTTGGCTTTTTAAACGTAAACGTCTGGCTGCAAATTAGTAAAAATTTTAAGCGCAAAGAGTGCTTATTGGGCGAGCGACGTCCGCAGCGGTAAGATCTCTTTAATAACCCGTCGTCCGTGCTCTTTTTCCAGATGAATGACAAAATCTAACACCGAGCGCAGGTAATCCAAAATGGCACTATAGCTTAAATTTGTCCCCGCTTCTGCGAGCATGAGAACAAGTTGATTGAGCCCCAACTGTGCACTGTTGGCATGAACCGTTGCAAGCGAGCCAGCGTGACCGGTGTTAATGGCACGCAAAAACGTCAAGGCCTCAGGCCCGCGGATCTCTCCTAAAATGATGCGATCAGGCCGCATCCGCAGAGACGCCTGCAAAAGATCAGTAAGGCTCACGCGGGCCTCCCCCATATCGCCTTTTGCCGTCACCAGGTTGAGTTGATTAGGCTGTGGCACGCGCAGCTCACGCGCATCTTCGATGGTTATAATGCGCTCATGTGCTGGAATTTGCTGCAGGCAGGCACTTAAAAATGTCGTTTTACCGCTGGATGTGCCGCCGCTTATCAAAATATTTTGCCGTGCCGTGATCGCCTTTTTAATGAGCGCATGGTGTTCGCCCTGCTCGATGAGTGCTTTACTATCGCATGCAAGTGATGCTTGAGCCGCTGCGCTGTCTTGCGCATCATGAGAGTGGCTGATGGCGAAGTCTTCAAGCTGCGCTTGTTTGAGCACATGGCGGCGGATGGCGAAGGCCCAGTTTGCGCCGGAACATGGCGGCCCGATGACTTGCACGCGCTCGCCGGTAAGCAAGCTGGCAGACATTAAGGGCTGCGCGCGGCTGACGCCCTGATGGTTGATCCGTGCAATTTGCTCTGCCAGCTGCTTAAGCAGTGGATTGGTAATCAGCGGCGCGTCCTGACATGCTAAGCCCTCTTGCGAGGCACGTTCCAGCCACACTTCGCCTGGCTTATTCACAAGCACCTCTACAACATCTGGGTCAGCAAGCCACAGCTCAAACGGCTTTAGGAAACTGCGCAGATAAAGATTGCGCACATCATCAACGTCACCGTCCACATCGACGCTGCTTCCAGCTGCTGCCTTAGCCATTCTTAGCGGCTTCCAGACTGCAGATTTGCTGGAAAAAACAGATCTTGGCCAAGCAGAATGCGGATCTCCGTACCCGGCTCCACCTCAATTGTCGGCGGAATTGTAATCTGCTGGCGCAAGATATCGCCTTGTACGGTATTGGTGGAGTTTAAAAAGACCTGAGCGCCGGTGTTATCCGTTGCAAGGCGCGCCGCAATATCCAAGCCGGATAATAAGATGGCGCCGCTGAAACGCTGAAAGAAATGCCGGTCTACATCGCCGGTCAGACCGGCCTGCCCCATGGTATCCGTCGCCGGAGAGGCGATATCTATGGATACACCATCCGGGCGAATAATCCGGTTCCAAATAACGAAGACCCGGGCTTCACCGAGGCTTAGGCCTGAGCGGTATTGGCCAATGAGCCGTGACCCACGCTGGATCAGAATCTTGGAGTTGTCAAAGCTGCGCACATCGTGTGTAACGACGGCCCTGGTAAAGCCTGGCAAGTCCGAGTTAATAGCAGTTTCTAAGACGCCGGAAATGACGGTGCCTTGCGCAATCATTTGTTCGCGATTGATCGTTTTTTTCGCCTGTGCCGGCGGCGGCGTTACGGCGCTCAGCTGCGCATTAAAAAAGCTGGCCGCGGAGCCCGCCGCACCCGGTGGCAAGGCGCCGGCGCCCTCGGCGGCTTCGGCAGTTTTGGCGCTATTATCAATCACCAGCGCGGGCGCACGCAGCGATTGGTCAGAGCGTTCAAGTTTTATCGGCCTCTCAACGACGCGCTCCACAATCACTGGCTCGGCTTTTTGCACCGGACGCGATTGCAAGCTGCGGATTTCGCGGCGGCTGCGCTCAAGTTCTGACTGCACAGAAGCGGCTTGGCGTTTGGCATCAAGCATTTGCGTATTTGCCAAGGATATTTTTTCATTCAGTTCCGCAAAAGATGCCTCTTTTGCCGCGTCTTGACGCGCTGAATTCAGCTGATCGAAAACGAAATAGCCCACCAAAATGATGCCAAAAATAGCCGCGTAAAAGCCGATATTACTACTTGAGCTGATGTCCACCGAAGGGTGAATAAGGTCATCGCCGGGCGCATTCTCTGCTTGGCGCTTGTCTTTGTTATCAACCATTACCGGCCACCTCCGCCAAACATCCGGCTCAGCAGGCCTGGTTTTGGTGGCCGCTGCACCGGTGCCTGCGGGCCGAGCTGCTCTATGGAGAATGCATCATTGTAAATGACTGCGGCGAACTGCCCCAGCTGCAATTGGAAGCGCTCAGACACCCGGTCAACGACCACATAATCATCCACATAAGAATGGTTGACAAGGCTGCGCTCGCCGCTCTTGCCAAGCAAAAAGATTGCGGGCGCGGGCGTCGCAGCGGTCCAGCGAAAGTATGTCGATCCGCCATCGTCAAATACTTCAGCGGGAATGATCTCTGCTGAACCAGTGAAGGAATATTTCGTATTTTTTGGGCGTGCGGTTACCACATCGTCTGCTTGCGTGCTTTCAGCTACGTCCGCAGGATCGTTGCCGCCTTGTACAGACTGCGCATTAACAAACTTCATTACGAAAGTCATTTCCGACGGTGCCGCGCCTTTAGAATTGCGCGCCATGAGGGCAAATGAATAGCGACGCTGCGATGTGAGCACGGTCATGTTGGTCGGCAATGCTTGATTGACCGGCTTTATGATGAGAACACTGCCGCGCCTGTTGGGCGTGACTTGCCAAGACGCACTATCGCCAATGGCCACATTTTCAATGCTTTCATCATCTTGAAACTCGATGGCCAGCTGATAGCCCAAATGCGCGGTAAGCGGGACCACGCTGTCACTGACATAGGCCAAGGATTTGATCCGCGGGTCCTTGGCATGCCCCGGCGCGGCGATGAGCAGCATTGAAACCGCTGCAAGCATTACGCGTGTTACAAGCGCACCGCGCATCAGCCCGCCCCCTGCTCAAATGCGGTTGCAATCGATTGGGAACGGCTGCGCAGGCTTTGCGGCGCTGTCACAGGGATACCCAAATCAAATGCTGGTCTGGTTGAGCGTTGAGACGCCGCACTTAATGCGCCGGATCCGGTTTGCCCAACCTCTAAGGCTGCGATGATGCTGCCAATGCGCTGCTGGCTTGTACTAGGTGGCGTTTCGCTGCGCATTGCGGCTTGATCGGTTGTAGATTGGCCTGGATTGGCAAACGCTTCAGACCAACGCACACCGTCGGCCAAACTCTTTGAAGCAACAGCCGCCAAGCCAACCAGCGCCGCGAAAATCAGGCTCACCAACAGCATCGCAATGAGCACCTGTTTGGACTGCGGACCGCTCAGCGTTAAAAGCTCTAGCTTTTGCAGAAGCGGCAGCTGAACTTGCATCAGCCCAGCGGTGAATAGCACAGTGAAAAGCTGCAAAACCCCGATGCGCAGCATGAATCGCAGCCAACCGATAAAGATGCCTCTGGTGGCTTGAAACAACACACCAACCAGCACCAGCGGCCCTATGGCCAACAAACACGCAGTAACAATTTTGCTTGTCACCATCAGCCCAGCCGAGAAAAACGCAGCGATAATGGTCGCTGCCCATAACAGCCCGCGCGGCACAGCATCTGCGAGAAACAGCTTGGTACCCGCCGCGACCGGAGGTTTTTGCGGAGCTTGCGCGCTTTGCGCCTGAGAAGCCTGCGCCAAGGTTTGGGCCTGCGCTTGCAACTCTCCAACGCTCGTGGCTTGCAAGCCCGCCGATTGACTGAGCGTCTGCGCATCATTTGATAATCGCGCGGCGCTACCAATCCAGACATCGAGTTGATCATAAATTCCTGCTGACATTTGCAAGCCAAAACCATCTAATAACGCCAGCGCCAGGCCCTCGCCCGATGCATAAAATGGTCCGAAAAACAGCATATTAAACAGCGGCCAGCTTGATACGACAGCAACCAGCCCCCCCATCATGAGAAGCTTGGGAACAATGGCCGACAAGCTGAGTTGCGCAGCGCCCATCAGCAGGCGAAAACCATAAAACCCAACAACAAGCGTTAAGCAGCCGGTGAGCAAGAATCCGAACTGCCCCAGCTGTCCAAAAGTGCCTTGATGCGCGGATGCAATGAGCGTCTCGACCCGGCAATCCACATAAATCATCAACGGCTGCACAAGCGCGTTCGACGGGTCATATTCGGGGCAGCTGCGATAAATCATGCAACGAACCGCCGTGTATCTTTCCCCGTATCGGTTTGAGCGTCCTTACTCTCATCTTCCACGATCGTCGCCGAAGTTCCGGACGCACTTGCACTGAAAAAGATTGGCAACCATTGTGCAGGCGCATCGCCAACTTGCGCGCGAATGGCATCAAGCTCACGCACCGAGCTTTCACGGCCGGATAAGAGCTTTAAAATCTCTGGTCGGTCGGACAGATCAAGCCGCGCCACGATGCTCTGCCGGCCTTTTTTAATGAGCACACAGCGCGATGTTTCCGGCAAGGCGCGCAAAATTTGAAATTCGTGCTGAGACAGCGCCAGCCGGCCTTGATATTCATCGGCGCGGGCACGCGGATTGGGCAGGTACATTTGCACTGCCGTTTGTTCAGTGATTGCCGCAGCAATGGGCGAATCCAGCGCATCGCCAAGCGACTGCGTCACAAAGCCAACCACGCCATTGCGCTTTCGAATGGTCTTCAGCCAATCCTTGAGCCGATATTGAAACTGTAGATCATCGAGCGCTTTCCAGCCCTCATCGATGACAATGATGGTACGCGCGCCGTCGAGGCGCTGCTCAATCCGGTGAAACAAATACATCATCACAGGCGAGCGGATTTCCGGATTGTCGAGCACTTGGGTCATATCAAAGCCCAGGGTTTCAGCGCTAACGTCCAAATGATCTTCTTTATTATCAAACAGCCAGGCATGTTCACCATGGCCAATCCATTTGCGCATGCGCGTGCTTAAAGACCCACTTGAAGGCCGCGCAGTCCCGGCAAGCAGTTCGGCAAAAACGGACAAGCAGCGCAGCTCTGGATCTTGACTAAAGTTTATATCCACCGCCATTGCGATGACTTCGGCATCCTCTTCACTGATGTCGCCCTGCACCGGCTTTAACAGCACGCCGATCCAGTCGCGCACGAAGGCCCTGTTGGCCGGCGTGTCTTCTAGCGCCAACGGATTAAATCCGGTCGGTTGGCCAGGGCTAATAGTGGCATAGCGCCCACCCATCGCGCGGATAAAGACATCGCTGCCGCGGTCTTTATCAAACATCACGATGCGCGGGCGAAGCTTGCGTGATTGCGCGAGCAGAAAGTTGAGATACACCGTCTTGCCCGAACCAGAGGGTCCGACAATCAAGAAATTCCCAAGATCGCCTTCGTGAAAATCAAAATAATAGGGCGTTGATGAGGTTGTTTCAAACAAGCAGATCGGCTGCGACCAGTAGTTCCCCTCGCGCTTGCCAGACGGAAAAGCATGCAACGAACAAAATCCGGCAAAATTATCAGTGCTAATCATGGCCTTGCGGGCAATGTATTTTTCATTACCAGGGAATTGCGCCCAAAACGCCGGCTCAAGGTTTAGATCTTCACGCACAGAAATGATGCCAGCATCGGCCAACGTGCTTTGCAGCGCGGCAGCGCTATGCGCGAGCTCATGCACATCCCCATCCCACACCACCAGCGATGCATGATGTTCGCCAAAACCAAGCTGGCCTGAAACCAGCTGATCCTTTGCACTTTGTAGGCCGCTGCGCAGGGAAAAGGTGTCATCGTCAGCGGTTTGCAGCCGCCGCAACGACAGAGACACCCGTTCCTCTGCCGTTTGTCGCTCCATGAATTGAAAGCTCTCGGTGAGAACGAACTCATAAGGCGCGCGTAGCAGGCCATCAAATAGTCCCGGTACAGTCCCACTTGGATAGTCTTTGATGGATATGACAGTCCCAACGCGCGATGTTAGGTCTGCGGCAGGCGGTTGATGGATGACCGTTTTTGCAAATGCCGTGCGGCGAAACGGCAAGTACTCTGCGAGAGCGCCCTGCGGCAGTAGAATTGGCCGATCATCCCCATGCAGAATACGCGACAGCATCGCCAGCTGTGCACACTGAGGTACATCTGTACCGCTTTCAATACCCAGGTGCCTGATGCCAAAGCCTCGAAATGCCGCAAGCAATTGGTCGCCAACCGCATTCAGCGCCCGCACGTTTTGTGCGCGCCGAACAGACTGTGGCAATGTCTGGCTGCGCAGGCTTGTCAACATGCCCCGCTTGCCGCGCGCCGGCCGAAACACGACGCTGATAAACAATTCATTGGAGAACAGTTTCCGCGTTCTCAGCTTAGAGAGCCACTGCTGATCAATAGCTCGGCTCACTGGGTCTGGAAAATCAGCATCCAAATCAGCATCAATGCGGCGGCGCACGATGTGATGGTAAATGGAAAACTGCCTGTTGTTTATGGTTCTGAACAGA
>JBCCLR010000015.1:0-28103 GCA_039026755.1 Pseudomonadota bacterium
GGCTCAGGCTCAGGCTCAGGCTCAGGCTCAGGCTCAGGCTCAGGCTCAGGCTCAGGCTCAGGCTCAGGCTCAGGCTCAGGCTCAGGCTCAGGCTCAGGCTCAGGCTCAGGCTCAGGCTGCGCGATTGGTTGCTGCTCAGGTTGGATGTCTGGTTGCGCCTGAATTTCTGGCGCTGGAGTAACCCGTTCGACCGCTGGTTCTACTGGGTCCGTTACTTGTTCCGCGGTATCATCCTTCGGCGCTTTTCGCGCGGTGTCATCGGGCTTTGTTGTGTCTTCGGGCGGCTCTTCGGTGCTGGTGTCCCCATCCGGGGTTTCGCCTCGATCAGCCTTGGCATCGGCTGTATTATTGCCTTCGCTGCCAAATTTAACCTCGATTTTCCCGCCGGCGATCAGCACGTCGTTTTGTGGTGCACGCAGCAGCCCAAACACGAGCAGCCCATGCACCAGTATCGCAAGGCTCACGGCGATAAGCCAATGTAATGTGCGTTGGTTCATTGCGGCTGGGCTTGGGTGAGCACCACAATGTTTTTTATACCACCGCGTTTTAAGGCTGCAACAAGGCGCAGTAGATCGGTCGCTGGTAGCTGCGCATCCGGCAACAGTCGAACGGTGCTCTCGCTGCCGCGCAGTGCCAAATAGGCTGTAGCATCAGGTAGCGGCGCACCGCGATATAAGAAACCGCCATCTTTGGTGATGGCGAGCGCATCTGGATCGCTGCAGCATTCCAAATTGCTGGTTTGAACAAACTGCAGTTCTTTGGGCGGCTGTGCCAACGTGCCAGCGACCATGAAGAAAATCAGGATCAGAAATACAATGTTGATCAGCGAGATCACTGGCTCGCTTTTGATGCGCTGCTTGACCCGTTTCATGCTGCAGGCCCAACCACACGAATATCAAGGTCGGAGACCTGTGTGACGATGCCCAAGACATCGATCAGCCGCTGTGTCGTCACGCCGTCTTCAGGCATAATCGCCAGCGCTGTTGTGCCACTGGTTTTCAGTGTTCTGAGCGCGGCAATCAAAGCGTCGTCGGAGACTGCAGAAGCGTCAAGCGCTACATTTTTTTGATTGATGCGGAGCATGCTAACGCTGCGCTCGGAGGCCGCGCCGCCGCCGCTGGCCTCAACCGCGGCAATCTCGACTTCCGAAAAGCGCGAAAAGGTTGAGCTCAGCATGAAAAATAACAGCAGCAGAAAAATCACGTCGATGAGCGACGTGATTGAGGCGCGCCGGCGGGCTTTCCGCTTTTTAAGCGCCATCTTGTACGTCTGCGGGCTCTAAAGCAGCCTTTTGCACTGTGACTTCTTGTGTTCCAGCTGCCGAAATGCCGGCCGCGGGCGCTGTTGCGATCAGCGAGAAGAGATATTCCGCGCCGACCCGCTCGGCATCAATGCGCGCTTCGAACCAAGCCAGCGCAATGGATGTTGGCATGGTCACGCCGAGGCCTGCAGCAGTGGTCAGAAGGGCTACCCAAATGCCGCCAGCGAGGGCAGTCGGGTCGACCTGTGCGCCTGCCTCTTGGAGGGCCTGAAAGGCTTCAATCATGCCGATCACTGTGCCCAGGAGCCCTAGCAGCGGCGACAGCTGCGCGACGATATCTAAAAACCGAAACCCTTTTTCGAGAGGCGCAAGACGCTGTTCGGCTTCTGCTTCCAGCCGCGCGGTTGTCTCCGGCCCATGCGCAAGCTCAAGGCCAAGCACAAAAACCGGCGCCAGAAAATGCGCTGAAGCGGATAGGGCTTGGTGCGCCGCTGCAGTATCTCCGCTTTTAAGCTGCCGAGCAGCGGCTTGAAGATCGCTGCGCGCGCCAACCTTGGATGATCGGTATTGTAGCGCTTTAAAGATAATCGCAGCCATAACAGCGACAGACACCAACATGAGAAGGACCAAGATCGGTCCGCCGATTTCATAGAGCCGACCGATCGGCCCAAACATTCCGTCACCGTCTGATTGCATAAGTCTTTCCGTGCGTTTTAATTCGCGCTGCGCTTAAAAATGGAAAAGCGCCGCGAGAGAAGCCCCGCAGCGCTTTGAAAAGTTGCTGGCCTATGGCCTAGAACATTGAGGTAACGGTGAACTTGAAGTTCCGCCCCGGCAATGGCCGCGTTGAGAGCAGCGGCTGGATCTGTTCATCCGTCACATTCTCGATGCCAATCCTAAACTGCGTTCCCGCCAAGAATGTTTCTTGTGGCACAAAGGTGAGACGCAGATTGTGCAGGTCAAAGGCATCGCCTGAACCGAAGACGCCGCCGCCGGTACGGTCATCACTCAAGTTGAAGATGGCTTCGTAGCTCAAATCTGCAATCTGGCCGATGCGCTGACCAAGTGTCAGTCGGAAGTTATCAACCGGCGCCCGATTAAAGTCGATTGTGTCACCTTGTGACCCATCGCCAAGCAGCTCGATAGCGTCGGCACTCGTAAAAGCACCGTTGAAGTCAATATAGGTGCCCTGCTCAAAGGCCAGCGAGGCTTCAATCTCAACACCTTCAATATTGACTTGATCAATCCCGCTATAAGACGTCACATCTTTCAGCTTCGTATTGTAGTAGTTCAGCTTGAATGCAAAATTGTCCCCGTCAGACAAGATCCCAACTTTGTTATAGGCGAAGCCGACTTCCCAGGTGTCTCCGATTTCCGATTGCTCAATGAACAGTGCATTTTCAGCGTCATCGATAATTGGGAGCAGTTCAGTGCGCGCCAGGCTGCCGAAGAAGGACAAGCCGTTGTCAAACACGTAACGCAGCGAAATACCGCCCATGATGGCGTCGTTCGTGACGTCGACTTCAACGGGCGGGCCCGGCGGTGTTCCTGGAGGGCCGGCAGCAGGTCCGGGGAAGGGTTCCGCATCAATATTTGATGTTTCATAGCGCAGCGCCGGGGTCAGCTCAAAGCCGCCGCCGAACTCCACCACATCAATTAAGAAAAACGCAAAGCGGTTGTCCGTGCCGCCGGGTGCTGCTTCAGCATCCGCCCGGTCGCGGCGAATATACTCTACCCCGGCGCGCAGGCGGTGCTGCAAAGCTGCCGTTTGGAAATACGCCTCATTCCTAAAAGTTACACGGGTGGTTTCAAATTGATGCTGCGCATTTCCAAGCGCTGCAACCACTGGGCCGAAGAACGGATTGGATTCCAGCGGCGAGCTGCCTTCGATATAGTCGCCGTCAATGTCTTGGTTGGCGTAGGACAGCGCAATCTCGAAATTAATCCAATCATTGTCGAGCGGATTATAGGAATAGACCGATGAAAAGGTCTGCGATTTGGTATCCCGATTGACGCGGCCAAACGCGTCCGCTGACGTGATGAAGGTGTCATACGGGACGTCTTGTTCATTGGAGCTTGATTGTGTGAAGCTTGCCATGATCGAGTGCGCTTCGCCGAAGCTGTAACGAATTTTGAGTAGGAAGGACGGCAACTCAAACGCACTATTGCCGATGTCATCGCCGTTGCCATCGCGCTGAATGCCTTGTTCCCGGTATGAGAAGTTGCCCAAAAGCTCTAAGTCTTCGATCGGTTGCCACGCCAGCGTTGCAGAACCGTTATACGCGTCGTTGTTGGTGAAATAACCAGCTGTTGCACCCACAGCAATCCCAGGCTCGCCGCCAGTAAAGTCGGATGCATCCCGGGTTTCAAGCCGAACAGTACCGCCCACCAGGCCGGCGCCGAATTCAAAGCTGCCAACCGTGCCGCGGACAACCTCGACACTTTTGTAGAGATAAGGGTCGGTAAACAGCTGGTTGCCGATCCTATAGAGTTCTTCACCGCCGGTGGTTGCCCCATCAATGATGATTGCAACTTTCTGATCAGTCCCGAATGTACCGTTGGCGCCAAAGCCGCGAATGTTGAGGCCTGAGCCGGTTGGGGTTGAGCCATTTACCAGCGATACGCCTGGTACGGAATCAATCAGCTCTGCCACGGTGTTGGCCTGCCGGTCGTCAATCTCTGCTTGATCAATGACGGTTTTTGCCGCTGCCGTGTCGGTCTGGACGGCCCGTTTACTGGTGCCCAGCGTCAAGGTGCCGAGGAATTCGCCCTCATCATCACTCTCTTGCGCCAGCGCCATGCCAGGGAGCGCTGCAAGAGAGACGAGGGCTGTGCTGATACACAGCCGTGTTCGGGTTTTGGAAAACATAATAGAAAGCCTCTTACATAGGAATAAGACTGATTCGCAGTCTCAACGCCCGTGTTCCTAACGACATTTTTTTCAAATGCAACTGCAAGGCACTCTCAATAGTAATATTTTTAGAAAAATACTGCGAGTCATTATCAAGTGTTGAATTTATGCCACTATTTAGGCTTCAGGCTTCGTTTATGCTTGGTTTTGCATGGTCATTTATCGCCGAGACCACATATTGAGGGCGCATGACAAATTCAGCTGATCACAAAACGAAGATGCAGGCCGTTCAGGCGGCGCATCGTAAAAAGCAACGCGAAGTGTCTGATCCTGGGCGCGGCCTTGTGCTGATTCACTCGGGAAACGGAAAAGGTAAATCGAGTTCCGCTTTTGGCGTTGCAATCCGTGCGCTGGGCTGGGGCAAGCGCGTTGGTGTGGTGCAGTTCATTAAAGGCAAGTGGGTCACCGGAGAGCGCCAATTTTTTAACGCGCTCAACGCCTTGGTTGCGGATCAGCCAGACAATAAGTTTGGTCCCGTAACCTGGTACACCATGGGTGATGGCTTTACCTGGGACACGCAGGACAAAGACCAAGACACCAAGGCTGCCATTTTGGCGTTTGAAAAAGCAGTCGACATGATGGCGAGCGGCGATTTCGATGTCATTATCCTTGATGAGATAAACATCGCGCTGCGCTACGATTACCTTACAGTCGATGCCGTATTAGAGGGCTTAAAAGGCCGCGCGCAAAACACTAGTGTGGTGCTCACGGGCCGCGATGCAAAGCCGGAGATTTGTGACTACGCGGATCTCGTGAGCGACATTGCAGAGATCAAGCACCCCTATAAAGCGGGCATTAAGGCGCAAAAGGGCCTTGATTACTAAGCGCGAATAGCAGCAAAACCTCCTTTACTAAACTATGTGGGCGCGCCAGGCGGTGGCACTTTAGCGCACGAACTGCATGAGCAGTACCAGCGCCGTTTCATGCGCGCGGGACGCGCTTAATCTACGGATACAGTCTTGTCCTTGTTCCGACTTTAAACAAGCGTGTCGTTCATGTGACAGACAGGTGATGGCGTTTATGGTGCGGGTGTTCGATATTGAGATTTGCACGTGATTAGGCTAGGTGCGAGTTGACGGTATCGGCGCAAAAAGCAGCATTATATGTAATGCGGCGTTATGTGGCGCCATATCGCTTGCCATAATATGGCGACAAACCATATATAGCGTGCTGCCTGACAGATTGAATTGAAAGGGTTTATTGTGACAGTATTTACACGGCGAAACGCACTTTTAACCGGCGTAGCTGGCCTTGCTAGCTTGGCCGCGGTTCCAGCGCTGGTCGGCACTGGCCGTGCAGACGAAGCAACGACACACGAAATCAAGATGCTCAACAAGCATCCCGATAACAACGAGCGGATGGTCTTTTATCCCAGTGTGGTGCGTGTGAAAGTCGGCGATACAGTTAAGTTTTTGCCTGAAAACCCGGGCCATAACAGCGCATCGACGCGCGGCGCCATACCCGCGGGAGCTGAGGCGTGGAAGGGCCGGATTAACAAAGAGCTTGAAGTGACCATGACCGTCCCTGGCTTCTATGCTTACAACTGCACGCCGCACCGCGCGTCGGGCATGGTTGGCATGATTATCGTTGAAGGCCCTGGCATGATGGACAACATGGAAAAGGTTAAAAAGACCCGCCAGGTTGGTAAAGCCAAGAAAGTATGGGAATCTATTTGGGAGACCGCAGAGGCTGAAGGCATGCTTGCGGACTACGAAGCGTAAGTCTTCTAACAGAAATCAAAAAACAAAACCTGGCCTAGCGGCCAGGTTTTTTTATGTTTAGCCCCAATGCATTTCCTGAGGCGCGCCAAACCAATGACATCCTCGCGGCAATACAATCGTGCCAGACGCATGATCATGTGTTTCATCAGCGCAGCGGCGATGGTGCTAACTTCTGCGAATGCTGCTGATCAGCAGGCTGGACGGCAAATCGTTAAACCGCAGCTGCCGTCCGCACCGGTCAGATTTGAAGACCATGTGTCGGGCGTGTCGTTTATTACCGCTGATCTCGCCGCAACACTTCGTTTTTATACACGCTTCGCCGGGCTTGTGCAGCCGCGCCCGCAACGCCTGTTAACCGATGCGCCAAGCCTTGCAGTATATGGCGTAACCGATGGGACGCCGATCCCCTATGCCAGCCTGGTGCCCAAGGGATGGCCGCAAACCTATCCCGGGCATCCGGGCCTAAATTTTGCTGAAATAAAGTCTGACAAAGCGTTGCTGACAGGCGCTCCAAAGCGGGCGCCGCAAGCGGGCGAAACTGTGTTGGCGTTTTCCGTACGCAATCTCACGGAGAAAGCCGAAATGATGGCACAAACCGGCGTCAAGATTGTCGTTCCGCTGGCGCTTTCGGGCACCGGTCGGTCAAAGGCAATTACTGTGCTTGATCCAAATGGCGTGCGGGTGCAGCTCTATGAATTCATCAAGTAGATCAACAGGTTGAGCTGCTGAGGTGCAAAGACATCAACGCTAAAAGCGTCTACAACTATATAAGAATAAAGATGCGGCATTAACTCGTTATATTGCCGCGTTTCTGGACGGCGAACCATACACAGTTTGCTTGGCAACGCTTCAGCGTCTATCGCTTCGGTCTGTCGGTTGTAGCCCCACCGGCCTCTCGCCATGCGCTGAAGCCGCCGCTGAGATGGGCGACATTGTCCATACCCATATCAAGCAGGCTCTTCGCGCCAAGCGCGGAGCGCCAGCCTGATGCGCAATAAAGCAGATAGGTTTTGTCCGTAGCGAATTCTGGCTTGAAATATGGGCTTTGGGGATGCGCCCAAAATTCCAGCATGCCGCGCGGGCAGTGGAAAGCACCTGGGATCATCCCTTCGCGCTCAAGTTCGCGCACGTCGCGGATGTCGACAAAGACCGTATCTATGCCGCCATGGAGCTGGCTAGCCGCTTCCGCCGTGACGCCACATACGGCGCTGTTGGCAGCCGCAAGCATGTCTTTAAAGTCAATCAGGATATTTAACTCCTGGTTTAATGCGGCATCGTCTTGGACGATCCCTAAGAGCGCAAAACGCTCAACATATAAATTAGAGCCCAGCCCGATATTCTCGGTCTAGGCTCCACCGCCGCGAACACGAGCGCCTCAAAATCCGCGCCCCGAACACTCGGATAGTTTCAACTTAAGACCCTAAGCGGACGGGCGCCGCCGCTGCATCAAGCCCGCGCCCAGCACCGCGCTGGCGAACAAGACGGCTGCGCCAGGTACCGGTATGGGTGACACTACCACATTCATGGCAACTTCGCCGAATTCTGATCCAAGGACAAAACTGTATTCACCCGGCGTATTGGGATTAAACACATTGCCAACATTCCAGAAGCTAAACAGTAAGTTCTGCGAGGCCCCCGCTTGCGTAACACCTTGACCGAACGGAAGTGATATCGCCGGCGATAGCAAATCGTCTATATCGGTTCCAAAGGCCGGATCCAAATCATACAAAAATGTAATACCAAAGAAGTCCAGATCGGTATCGAAGCCATCCCCGCCATCATCTACCCGCGCAAACGTGGTGAAATTCCATTTTGCTCCAAGCGAAGATGGGTTCATCGGATCGGCCTGTGTCCCTGTCCGGGCGAAATATGTGCCATTGCCGTCATCGCTCGGTTGAGGCGCGTCAAATCGGCCAGTCGCGGCGATGCCGAGTGTTAACGTATCGTTGGTGAAGTCTAACTGAAATGTTTGGAAGGCAACCCGATCATTCGGAATACCCATCCCAACGCCTGGGAAGCCAGGCAAAAGACCAACATTAGATGTTGGCGTAATAGGCATTGCTGCTGATGGTAAAGCCCAAGCGGCGGCTGTCGCCGCGACGATAAAAGATACGAATTTCATAAACTACTCCTGCGTCGATATAGAACTGTCCGTGGCAGTGAATACAAAAATTATGTGTAAACGAAAAGTAAATAATGTTTAGGATGTGTAATTAACTATCTAGTCTATTGATTTTGTTTTATTTTAGAGTGCAGACTATCAGTGGGTTTAACGGTTTCAAACGCTCAAACGCACGCGTGATGAGGCGATGAGTTGAGCAAGGAGGAAAGGTGAGTTGTATGACCAGTTCAGCTGAATTGCAGCGCCTGATGCCGGAACTGTGCCGGCATGAAGGTGTGTGGGAGGGGACCTATCGCTATCTGCTGCCCGATCTCAGTGTCGCCGACAGCCATGGCTCGCGGCTGATCTGCCGCACACGGGATTTGGAGGGGCGCTTCCCCTACGATCAAACCAACATTAGCTTATGGGAAGATGGTCGAGAGCTGGTGATGGACTTTCCAGCGACCTATGCGGACGGCGGCATTATGTTTGATGACGCGGTTATCAAAGGCCGGTTTAGCGAAGTCGAGGGCGATCCATCGCGCCTGACAATTTTCGGCACGTGGGTGTGGACCGATGCATCTATGGTGCCTTTTCCGACGACTGACCTGATCATGTATGAAATGATCCAGTCCTCCGCCTGCGGGCAGCACCGCGCGCGCACGTGGCACTGGGTCGATAGCGGCAAGATCGTGCTCAGAACACTGATTGAAGAGCATAAGGTGACAGCCGATTGGAAGGCTTGGGAAGCTGAGAATGCCCAAACGGCGCCGGTCTCATAGGGCCTTGCTGGTGCCAATAAGACGCCCGCGACCCTACACCGTGTTGCTCTATGTCCTGTTTATTGGCTTAGCGACGACGTGCGTTTTGCAAACCCACAGCGCGAGCGCCCAAGCACAAGAGGCGCCGCCGCCAGCATGGGCAGATGCACCGCCAGAGATTGTCTCCGCCGTGTTTTCGCGCACGGGCATTAAGGTGCAAAATATTGATGAAAGCCTGAAGCTGTATCAGGGTATTTTGGGCCTGAAACCGTTTTATGAGCGCAAGAACCTGACCGATGAACGGCTCAAGCTCTATTCCGGCATGCGCGATGGTGAAGCCATGCACTTGGTTGTGCTGCGCATCGAAACCAAAGGACCGCTACAGGCGAACTTTGGCTATCTCGGCCTGGCGGAATTTGTTTTGCCCGATGGCAGCCGCCCAAAGCTTAATCAGCGTCTATCCACTGGCCGCGAAGCGGGCGGCTTTTCCATGATCTTCCTGGTGGATGATATGGCCGAAACCTATGCCAAAGTGAAAGCGGGCGGCTATGACATAATCTCTCATCCCAGCCAGCGCGAAAATGGCCGCTGGACCCAAATGATGCTGCGCGGGCCGGATGGCGAGCGGTTGTGGCTGACAGAAAGCTATAATCGGACGCCGTTCTTAATGAAGCGGGATGTGGAGTAGAAGCACCAGTGACACTTTGATCACGATATAAATCAGCTTTGGTGCGCGTCGTTTTTCTCTAACACTCAGCGCGCTTGGTCAGAAAGATCATCCCCTAAGATTGCTGCATTGACGACATCAACAAGCCCAGGCAAAGCAGCCTCACCATAGCCCGTTTTATGAAAAAGGATGCGCCCGTCGCGCCCTATAATCCATAGATTAGGAATGCTCTTCACTTTAAAGGCCTTCGCGAGTCTTGAGCGTTTGTCATATGCAAAAGTGACTTCCAAATTGCCGATTTTTTCGATTACTTTTTTGGTGGTCGATCTACCTTCCTGAAAGCTTACAGCAATCACTTTTAGGTCTGTATCTTGAGTCAGACTTGCCATCCGGGCAAGAACAGGGATTTCCTGCCGGCATGGTGCGCACCAGGTCGCCCAAAAGCTCATAAGCACGATGGTGCCGGCCTGTTCATCGCGCATTATGGGTTTTTTATTGACAGTATAGCCCAGAATTTCTGGTGCTAAATCGCCAACTTGCAACCCTTTTTTGGCTGCCGCTGGGGCTATGGTGAGGATGCCGCCAATCGCTAGGACAAAAAACAGTCTTACCATTGCACCCATGCCCCCAGAGCGCTTCAATTAATAGACGTGCAGGATGCCAGCGAAAGCGCCAGATCGCAACTAAAAGCCGTCGGAGTATTTCGACTTATCATCGCCGCGTGCCAGCATGATCGCGCGGACAGCTGCTAGTAATAATGCCCATGGCGATAGTCCCAGCTGATGAAGTGATCGCTCATCAGCTCCATGATTTCGGTGCAGGCGAGGCCCTTGCGGATCAAGATCGGGCCCGGGCTTATGTCGCGGTTGCCGTTTTGGATTGGCACTAACGTACCTGCATCATCGACCATCGAGACCATCACGCCTTGCTCATAGCGGGTGTTTTCATCTGCATTGGGCTGAATGGAGGCAACGAAGTCATTGGCTTCGACAATCAAGTCCACTTCGCCGGCGATCCGCTCGCCAATGCCTTCAACCAGGCCGCGATTGCCTTTGCCGGACGGGTTGGCGGAGCTGGCGAAGACCACGGTTTTGTCTTTGGCCCATAACTCCCGCGCCACTTCTTCTGAGGGCTTGCCAAAGCGGATGACGAAGCAGCTGGTGCCGCGCCGATCCATCATGAGTTCATCGCTGCCGTCAGCGGGAATGAAAGCGCGGCCTGCATCGCTCCACGGCAGAATGCAGCCAAGCAGAATGTCTTTATCCCAATGGCTTTGGTAAAACGCTTCGATTTCATCGTTCATCACGGCAAGCGCGCGCAGCTGCTCCATGGATCCGCACAAGACAACGCCCGGCTTATTGCGCTTGCGCTCCTTCGCATCGAACTTGCGCTCCAGGCCGGCCGCGTCCGTCGCCATGATGATGTAGCCGACTTTTGTTGGACTGACGATGACGCCGCCCGGCTGGGTAATGGCCGCAACTGATTCCGGCTGCAGGCCGCCATTCCACGTGATCTGTTTTTCTAAAGTCATACATGTGGTCTTTAAATAACGAACATTTTTTCCGCACAGGCCGCAGCATGTGCCCGCGCGCTTCAGCGGGGTGTATATGGGACTAGAAACCGAGAGTCGATAACGCGTTTCCAAAAGTTCTATTAAGCGCGCCGTTGGTTTTGCCGGGTCGCTGGCCAGCGCGTAACGTCGCCGATTTTTGAACGGTGATCAGCCCTGGCGGTCAATGAATGAAAGGCGTATGCGAAAGCAGCTCTTTTGAAAGCCCTTTGTGTTTTCAAAGTATTGGATATATTAATCGGCGAAGTTATCAACAGTACTTGCCGGTATTCTACTTTGTAAAATTTTTTATCTGTGAGCAGAAATTTCTATTGTACGATTGATATTAACTATTTCCACGAAGAGCATACAAAAAAATATAAATTTTCATAAAAAATAGTTTGAATTTCTCTCATATTTTTGATATTGATACGGTCCTCTAGTGTTGAGGAGTTGTTTACATGTTTAAAAAAATATCATTCACTGCTGCAGCTATTGCAGCATTAAGCGGCGTCGCGGAGGCAGCCCCAGTAGATCTGGATGTTGCGGGTTTCGCGAAGCTATCGCAATCGTTTAATTCATCCGGTGGCGTAAAGGCTGACGGTCTAGATGTAGGCTTCAGCACGCCTGGGTCGTCTGGTGCAACGTCAGCGTCATTCATCTGGACTAATAATGAAGTTATTGATTGGTCGTATTCGTATGACGGCACGAATGTGATTTTCAACTGGGGTGGTACTGTTGTTCAGCGCGCGGCTGATGTAGATGGCCGTGTCACGGGATTTGAAGGATATGTTCGGGCGCAATCCCAAGGCAATGCAAATTCGATACAAGACCAGCGACTGGAGGTTAATTTCGATGACATTGGTGGCGTTAGTCCTCCAACTGTTGTTGCTGACCAATCGAACGGCTTTGTGAATTTTCTGTTTGATGGGTTGACGCCGAAAACCAATTTTAACCTTACTGGTACAGCAATCGCATCTTGGACCGGGACATTTACACAAAATCCTAATTCCCGCGTTGCATTTCAGGTTGATGCGCTGGTTTCACCAATCCCGCTTCCGGCAACCAGCTGGATGTTCTTATCGGCGGTCGGCGGCGCGGCTTTCCTTCGCCTTCGTAAGCAAAAACGAGCGCGCGCCTAACCCCGCGGCGCTAGTCGGAGTAGGCATAGCTACAGCAGGCTAAGCGTCAAGCTTAGCCTGCTTTTTTTATTTCTCAGCTTTGCTTTACGACATTCGGTCAAAGCGCGGTTATTGCTACCAAATCTAGAAAACACCCTACCTGGCTTACCAGGTAAACGCGACATATACACTTTGGGTTTTCGTCTAGCAGTTTAGGAGCACGCGCCACCATGCCGGAAAAACCCGATCTTAGACGCGCTGGCTTTCTAGATTTTGGCCTTGCCCGCCCGCTGATGAAAGCGCTTGCCGCAGGTGGCTATGCCACGCCGACGGCAATCCAGGCGGACGCAATCCCGCATGTATTACAGCGCCGCGATCTACTCGGCCTGGCGCAAACGGGCACGGGCAAAACCGCTGCCTTCGCGCTGCCCATATTGCATCAGCTTCTCACCTCCACCGAGCGTGCGGACCCGCACGGTGCGCGGGCACTGGTGCTGGCGCCAACGCGCGAACTGGCGAGCCAAATCGCCCAGGCCATGCTTGGCTATGCGAAATTTACGCCCATTAAAATCACCACCGTGGTTGGCGGCGTCCCGCTGCACAGGCAGGCACGCAAGCTGGGCAAGGGGACCGATGCATTGATTGCCACGCCGGGCCGGCTGATTGACCTTGTTGAGCAGGGGCATCTAGATCTGTCCTCCACCCGGTATTTGGTGCTTGATGAAGCTGACCAGATGATGGACATGGGCTTCATCCATCCGCTGCGTCGGATCGCGAAAATGTTGCCGCAAAAGCGTCAGACACTGATGTTTTCAGCCACCATGCCGGCAGCGATTGAACAGCTGTCCAAAGCGTTTTTAAAGCGTCCGGTGCGGGTTACAGCCGCGCCGGTTGCAAGCCCTGCGGAGAAGGTCGATCAATCTGCCCTCAGGGTCAATGCGCATGAAAAACAAGCGCTGCTGACTCTGCTGCTTAAAGAGAGGCCAAGCGAACGCGTCATCGTGTTTACCCGCACGAAGCGCGGTGCAGACCGGATGGTGCGGCGGCTTAAAGCAAGTGACATTGAAGCGACGGCGATCCACGGCGATAAGACGCAGGGCCAGCGCGAGCGCGCGCTGCGGCAGTTTAAGTCAAACGCCGTTGGCATCTTAATTGCGACGGATGTGGCTGCGCGCGGCATCGATATCTCCGATGTCGATCACGTTATCAATTTTGATATTCCCAATGTTGCTGAGCAATATGTGCACCGCATTGGGCGCACGGCGCGCGCCGGTCAAAGCGGCCGGGCGACTGCCTTTGTAAGCCAGCAGGAAATGCCAGACTTTAAAGCGATTGAGATGCTGATGGGCCGGCGTGTTGCGCTGGGGACTTTGCCTGAAGGCTTAAGTGCTGCGGCTGAAACCTTGCCGCAGCCGCAAAAACCAGGTGCACGCAAGGCCAATGGCTCAGACAAGCCAAAGCGCCGCGCTGCGCACACGCATAAAGGTCATAAAAAACCGCGTACCGGGCCAGGAAAAAACAAAAGTAAACAGGTAAAAAGAAAATCAGGTGGCGCCAAACGCAAACATGCCGCATCGACCTGACCACCCCGGTCTGCCACGTCTTATGCAACGCTCAATCTGTAAGAGAGGTGCATCATGCAAGTCCGCCATTACATCAACCTGCATAAGTTCCTGACGCCGTTCGTGGTGCTCGGCATGATGGCGTATTATCAAAACTGGACGATCGGGCCATTTGTTTATCTCGCCTTGCATGGGACGTATGGGATGTTGTGGCTGGTAAAAGAGGCGACGTTCCGCGATAAAAGCTTCGCGACAGACATCAACCCCTTCATGGGGTGGGTGACGCTGTTCGGTTTGCTTGCCTCTTATTGGGTGGCCCCTTGGATTTTGATTTCTGAAGCGAAAACACCGCCGCCATGGCTGATTGCGTTTGCCATCTCGGTCAATATTTTCGGCATTTTCTTCCATTTTGCCTCTGATGCGTACAAACACGCGACCCTAAGCCTTAAAAAAGGCCTCGTCGCAGAGCAGCTCTTCGCGCGCTGCCGCAACCCCAACTATCTTGGCGAAATGCTCATCTATGGCGGTTTTGCGCTGCTGGCGATGTCTTGGATCCCGTTTGCAATTTTAGCGTTCTGGTGGGCCATGTTCGTCGCCAATGCGCTGAAGAAAGACAAATCGATTTCGCGTCACCCCGGCTTTGACGCATGGAAGCAGCGCAGCTGGCTCCTGTTTCCGCGCCCACTTGCAGTAAAACAAACTGACTAGGCCATACCAGCACGAGGGTTAAGCTTGACGGATGTTGAAGGAACATCTCTAATATTAACCAAGTGCTGGCCGCTGCAACGTCGCCCCGGTCACACTCTCATCACCAAAACAATTGAACAACTGGAGGAGCAGTATGACTCAAGAGCTGACGCGTGACGATGTAAGCATGATGATTTTAAGCGCGAAGAAAAGCGCTGGTATGACCTGGGAGGGCCTTGCGGAAGAGATTGGTATGTCGCCGGTGTGGACGCATTCCGCCTCCACCGGCATGGCCGCGATGCCAAAAGAAAAAGCCGAATTGCTTGGGCAAAAATTCAATTTGTCCGCCGATGCTGTTGCGCTGCTGCAAGAGCCGCCAAGCAAGGATTGGAACCGGGACATTCCAACCGATCCATGTATTTATCGGCTGTATGAGATTTGCGGTGTCTACGGGCCTACTTTTAAAGCTTTGGTGCATGAAAAATTTGGTGATGGCATCATGTCAGCCATCGACTTTGATATGCACGTCGACCGAGTAGAACACCCTAAGGGCGACCGCGTTAAGGTGACCATGACAGGCAAGTTTCTCGCCTATAATACCTGGTAACCTGCCGAACTGGGCGACATTCGTTTCGCAGTTCGACCACGGGGTGATCCTGTGCTAGCGATGGCCACGTGGATGGATTTTTATCAGATATAACAAATGGTGTTTTGCGCCTGCCCGAATGGGGCCTTCGCATCATCATCACGGCAGCTGTGTTGCTGCTCTTCAGCGCCATAGTCTGGTTGTTTAAATCGGCCAGACTATGGTATTTAAAGGGAAAATACCCCGATTTTGATGCGTCGCTCTCTGATGCCCAAGCCGATTGGGTTGACGTTCAGATCGACATGCTTGCTGCGGATAAGATGCAGCAGCGCTATCCGTTTTGGATGCACTTGCTTTTAGATGGCGCACTTCCCGGCTTAATCCTTGGCGGGCTAAGCACGGCCAGCTTTTACATTGCGCTCGTTGTGTTGCAGGCCGAAATACCGCAGGACGCTTTTTCTGGCGCGACCATTGATTTTGGTGTGTCTACCCTCTTTGCCTTTTTTCTCGGGCTTCTGCTGATTGGTCCAGTCATGTCGTTCTGGGCGGACCGCGTGCCCAAGCTGAAAGATCATCTGTATTTCTCTTCTGGCTGGGGGAAGTTGAATGGCCAGGAACGTGATTACGCGGATCTCGAACAGGAGCTTGGCGATTTGCTTAAGACTGGAGCGATCACGCATGCGCGCTCCTACAGCGCGGATCAATTGACGGCGATCCTCTATCGCACCGTGTCTTTGCGGTTAAATCCCTGGATATATGGTGTTTTATTTTTCACCCTTACGAGCTTTATTCTGGATGTAAGATACGTTTGGTATGTGCAACCAAACGCGCTGATGTATTCGCCATACTTCTCGCTGGCCAAACGCGCATATACATCGGCCGACATTCGTGCACTTGATCAGACGTGCCGGATATGGAGCGATGATGGCCAGCCGCGGGTCATATTTTCAATCTCTGTAACGCTGAGCGATGGGCGTAAAATTGCGATGTCAGAGAGCGATGACCGCCCTGGGACGTTTTCTACATATGGCGCAACGAAATATTTTCAGGCAGCGCTTACCCAGGGCGATACAGCGTCCTTAGCTGTAAAAGTTGCGCCAGTATTGGACTTGGAGCCGACGCAAGAAAGTTGCGCGCGCATCCTGTTTAAAACGCGCTCTGACGCTGAGGCACGCAAATGGGCAGCGCTGTTTAAGCTCAACGCATCAAATTAGCAAAACGGCCCGCTGATGCCATCTCGCGCCGCCATGAAACGCAATAGATCGGTTTTCACCGGGCCATCGTCAACAAAGAAATGTGACAGCAGTTTAACCACATCGACATGATCAAGATCGGGATATGTGATCAGCTCGACAGCGGCCTCGGCGGCTTCTAATGCCGCGGCGAGTTCGACGGAATTTTTAGGGTAAACGGTCTCGTCAGCTAGGCCGGTGGCCAGCAAGATTGGCGGCACTTTGGCTGAAACGTTATTCAGGGGTGCGTCGCGGCCCATAAAGCGTTCGGGGAAAATCTTGATGTGTTTGTGTTGGGTAAGCGGCACCGCTCCATAGGGGCCGGCAAGTCCAATGACGCCTGCGATTGTGTTGCATCGGTCGATGCCGTGACTGCCTAAAAATGGCGTTTCAAGGCCCAGCATCAACGCGCTGTGCGCGCCGGCAGAATGCCCCATCACAATGATCGACTGACCGCTAAAATATGTCGCTGTCCAAGCGAGGGCCTGTGCCGCATCTGCCACAATTTCTGGATAAATCACATCGGGATAGAGCCGGTAATTGGGTACCACTACGTGGTATCCAGCTGAGGTAAACGCTTCAGCCAGGAACTTATAATCGCCTTTATCGCCGCTATCCCAACCGCCGCCATGGATAAACAGTAAGATTGGTGCTGCATCCTTTGCCACGCGCGGCGCATAGATGTCGAGTTGTTGCCGCGGCTTGTCGCCATAGGCAAAGGTCTCAATCGATTGAATGGACTTGGTGGAGGTAAGCGCATTCACGACATCCACGGGCTCGCAGCCCGCAAGCAAAACGAGGATGACAACTAAATTAAGGGCGCGACGCATGCCGCTATAAAACGGTCCAATACGAGCGGTTGCAAGCCCCAACGCGATCGTTAACGTGGACTGCGGAAGACTTCGCCTTGCTCGATGCCTGGAAGCGCGGCCGCAGGACCATATAAAAAGCCTTGGCCAAAATCAGCGCCCATGTCCTGGAGGCACTCATGCTGGTCTTCATTTTCAATCCACTCGGCAACTGTCTCGATGCCCAGTTCTCGGCACAACCCGATCATGGCGCGTAAAAATGCCCGGGCGCGCGTATCTTCCATAGCATCACGAATGTATGGCCCATCAATCTTCACGCAATTGACCGGCAGAGTGCGCAAATATTGAAAGCCAGATGCACCAGCGCCAAAATCATCGAGGCAGACGCTATAGCCGAGGCTTTGAATGTCGGAAATCACCTCAGCGAGACCCTCCAGGTCGTTGATTTGAAAACTTTCAGTGATTTCCAACTGGAACGCGTCTGAATATACGCTGTTATCCGATAGGGTCCTTAAAAGCTGCTGCAGGAAGTCTAGATTGTTTAGTGAATTGCCCGATACGTTGGCTGCGAGATGCAGCTTTTGGTTGCTTGCATGGGCTTTTTGCAGTTCTCGAAACACGCGGTCTATAACCTGCGTATCAAACTCAGCAATCACACCGGTTTGCTCGGCGAACTTGATAGTTTCAAATGCATTGTCAAAGCCTGTGTCGCTTTTAAAGCGGGTCAGCGCTTCATAATGATGGATGGACCGGTCCGCTAAACTGACAATGGGCTGGAAGGCCAAGGTAAACCCATCACTGCGCAGGACCTGCTTAAACTTTTCAGCACGTTTGATATTATCGCCCAGCGTTTCTTGATACGAAGCGCCGATTTCTTCGAGCGTCAGGCCGTCGCCGGAATCCACGATTGCGCGAAGCGTATGTAAAAACAGCGCTGGGTTGGGCGCGCCGCTGTGCGCGGGATCAAGCGTGACACCGTTTACGGATATGCCTGTGCTGTTTTCCACATCCGATACAATGGTTTGTGTATCGGGGGCCTGCGCATCATTTGAGTGCAAAACCGCAAACTGACCGGGGCGAATTTCAGAGGCTGGCGTGCCGCCGGCGCTATATTTTGAAAGGGATCTTAAAATGGCATCTGTCGCGGTTTGCCCGGCTTTAGAAGCATCCGCTTCGACAATTGTCATTTGGAGGTCTGACAGCTCCTCCGCGCCGTCTTCAAGCAGCGTTTCTATACGGTCAAAAAACTCTTTCGCTTCGGTTGGCTTTGTTGCATCCACAAGCCCGGCACTGGGCGATATCAACCGGCTTTCAAGTGAAATGGTCAGGAAAATACGATTGTTGCCCAACACTTTATTGGCAAACACACAAAACCGGCGTTTTGATTTTGTGCTGGCGCCAATAGGAATGCTTAACGGACCAAATCGAAAGCTATCGCGTTTGCTGAGCGCGATAACCGGCGAAAAGTCCACCTGCGCGTCGCTGTCTAGCAGTGTGCGAAAATCCTGCCCGATAAGTTCGGCATGACCGCTGGGATCAATGAGCGCTTGAGCGCCATCAAGAGACACGATGCGAAGAGCGCTGTCGAGTTCAAGAAGAACGTCGCCAGCGCCAAACGCAAACGCAAGAAACCGATCTGGTACAACAGCTGACTGCATGAATGCCGCTTAGTTTTAGTAAACCCACAGCCATACGGTACACCCTAAACACTAACGTTTCGTAGCATTCATGCTTTTTGTCATCTTGGTGCGGCGTTTAGCGCGCGGCGGGTGGATTTGTGGCCTGTGCGCGCAAGCGTTGGGCCAATGGCGGCAGCTGGCTCGTCGTATACTGCTTGATGACGTCGCGTGCGGAGCGTGCCGCGTCTTCGCTTGATGTCTTGCCGTCTTGTACTTCCGATGAGAGTTCTAGCAGTGGCATATAAAGCTCTTCCGGCTCGCCTTTCAGCGTTAAGCCAAATTCAGCATTGCTTTGCTCCAAAGCGCTCCAGGCGGCGCGGACGTCTTTCCAGTACGCAGCCGTTTCGCGCCAATAGGTGTCCGCCACATTAAAGGCAAAATCATCGAAGCGCCGATAGGTATTCACGCCAACTTCCCGCACCAGAACATGGGGTTCGTCCCTTAATATGAGCTTTGAGTTGTCTTGCTCATGCACCCAACCATCCGGCGTTATGGCATGCCGATTGACTGCAAGAACTGCATGGTAATCATCGCGCTTGGTCATATCCCGGCGTGGCAGGGGGCGCAGTTGTGGCGGGGGCGACCATTGCGAAACGCCATTGTCGTGCGACCATGCCGCAAGTGCGCCATATCGTGGACTATCATCCACCTGATAGACCACTTGTGCCCACTTGCCGCGCCGTTCGTCGGGCGTTGTTGGCCGCATTTCCCATGCATTGCCGCCAATAAAAGTCAGCACCTGTTCTGGCTCGTAGATCCAGTCTTGTCGCCAGTGTTTGATGGGGAACTGCTGTTCTGCATTGCCCACTACGAGAATGTGCTGCAGGCTGATAAATCCGGGTCGATCCTCGACCACCCGGACGGCTTCATGCGCGCCAGAAAGATAGCGTTCCTTTGGCTCATAGCCTTCCACAAAAGAAACAGTCTCTAGAAAATCAAACCGCACTTTGTAATTGCCAGCCATCGCCAAAATTGCTTGGCGGTCTTGCTGTATTCTCACCGTTTGATCTGCAGCACTGGCCGCCACAGCCATCTCTGGCGTAGGCGCATCGGCCATCAAGCCAGCAGATTGGCACCCACACAGGGCTACTAATACACACAGGGTTTGAAAAATTTGAATGCGCACAGACGTCCTCACTCGTTTAAAATATACAGTACCACGTTGCGCACAGGGGTATAGCGCAAAACACGATAATGAGAATTAAAATAAGTAACAGTTTTTCTGTCGATACTTTTTAATAGGCGATTGGCGGGCTGCGGACGCACATTGTGGCCGCCCGGCCAAAGGTCTAAGCCGGTGCATGGAGGCGCTGCACTTGTGCAATGTATTTTTGCAATACGCTTATGCGCTTCGCTTGCGCGTTACGTTTGCGTCACCTTGTCGAGCTGATCGAGGGCATCCCCCGCGACATCTTGATAGGCCGCGATGTAGCCGGCTTTGCGCGTGCGCAGGCCGGCAGCGTGGATGGCAATGTCTGCAGCACTGGCTTTGGGGTCCGCGGGGTCAAAATCAACAGCGCATTCGGCATCCGCGCGGTACTCTTCGATAAATGCCATCATGTCTGACAGGCCCTGAAATCTCTCGGCAATGAACCGGTCGCGCTGGCTGGCGCCTTTAAAAAAGTGGCGGATGGCAGCCACATACCCACCGACGACACGGCTATAGACGTGCACTTCATACCAGTGGCTTGCTGCAGTTGGGTAGCCGGTCGCTTCAGCCATGAGGTCGCCGGCAAAGCGCATTGTCTTTTTGCCAGTGCGGCGCAGCACAATTTTTGCGTGATACGGGGGTGCGGATGGGGCGCTGGGTAAGGCTTCGCGCATCGCCGCAGACATCGTGACACGTGCGGCGCTGGCGGACGTTTGAGTGGACATTTCGGCGGCTCTCCGCGGACGTTTGCAATTTGCGTCATCTTATAAAAATAATCGTAAAGGTTGTATAAATATACTCATAGTAGCAAATCATCAGAACGAACGAAGGATGACGTTATGCACGCAGAGGATAAAGCCTGGCCGTCGACGTGTTGGATTGATCGGGTGCATCTAACCCGTCTCGTGGCCAACATCATTGCCCAGGAAGTTGCAAGCAATCGGCGGCTTGATCTGCAGCGGCTAAGGCCCGACACGTGGGACGATGCATATGGCATTTTAGACACGGGCCTGGCGCTTGACAGCTTAGAACGGATGAACTGCGCCGCCGCGCTCAATGAGTTTTTTCATTTGTCTGAGTTCGGCGCAGAAGACTATCTGCTTGCCGCGGAAACGCTGGGGGACTGGGTCTACATCGTTGCCTTGTCGATCGCCAGCGGCGCAGCGCAGCTGACATTCCGGACGTCCGGCTCAACCGGAGCGGCAAAGTCCTGCACGCATGCGCTGGATATGCTTCATGCGGAAATCTCCGTATGGGCCGCGATGTTTGAGACACGCACACATATCGTTTCGCTTGTGCCGCCGCAGCATTTGTTTGGTTTTGTTTTCACGGTAGTATTGGCGCAAGCGCTTAAGCGGCCGGTGCAAGACATGCGTTTCGCCAGCGCTGCAACCCTTAAGCGCGCTTTGCAAAAGCCTGGCGCGTTGCTGGTCGCCGCGCCGGTCAGTTGGCAATTTTTGGCCCGCTCGATCCCGGCTTTCCCGGCGGATGTGCACGGTGTATCGAGTGCCGCGCTGATGCCGGCAGAGCTGGCAACACAGCTAAAAGAGCAGGGGCTCGCTGCGTTGCTTGATGTCTACGGTTCAAGCGAAACCGGCGGTATTGGTTTCCGCTGCGCGCCTGATACGCCGTATAGTTTGCTGCCGCATTGGATGTTGGAAAGATCTGGTGACGACGCATCTTTGATCAACCTAAAAACCGGCGCCAAGACGGCGTTGATGGACGTTGTTTCACCGGGCCCGGAGAACACTTTTGCGCTGCACAAGCGCAGAGACGGGGCCGTGCAAGTAGGCGGGGTTAACGTTTTCCCGGATTATGTGGCGAGGGTTGTCACAGGGTTTCCCGATGTTGCGCAGTGCGCCGTTCGCTACTGCGCTGAGCGCGCGCGGCTGAAGGCGTTCGTGGTGCCGCACAACCGAGCTGACGATCATTCAACACTTGAACAGCGCTTGCGGCAACTGTGCGCTCAACACCTCAATACCCCTGAACGCCCGAGTGCATTTATGTTTGGACAGGCGTTGCCGGTGAATGCGCTGGGCAAGGCGTCCGACTGGTAAAGACCCAAGAAAAAACCCCATATCTCACATCGAAGATATGGGGTCTCTTTCAGCGCTCCTGTGCGACCTCTAATCGAGGTCTTGCACCTTTAGTTCATAGAGCAGGTTGCCCAAAATGGTTTGATACTGCGTCTTTAATTCCAAAATATGCTGGCGCACGGTAATGCCGCGTAAGCTCACCTCTGCTGCGCTCAAGGCTGCATCGTCCACGCCAACATCGCAAATAATATCATGGCCCGTGTTGTAGTTTTCCAGCCAATCGATGGCGCCGTGCCAATCGCTGTGCTTCGTCACCCGATAGAGGTCGCTGCTGCCTTCGGCTTTATGAAATAGGCGAACATCACAAATAATCTCGTCGCTGTCTGTCTCATACAGGTTAATTTCATACCAGCGCGGCGCCGATGTTGACCAAGCGGTCGCCATGGCCAAATGCCGCCCTGTGAAATGCATTGGCCGGGCGCCTGTGATGCGCAGGCGAAACGGCATTTGCGGCATGGTCGGTGCTGCATTCGATGGCTCTTCAGCTAAAAATTCTTCCGGTGCAAAGTCTTCTTCAGCCAGCATCGGCTCAGCCCCCTCCGGCACAATTGAGCGCAGGCTGGGCGCAACTTCTGCTGCGACTTGGCTATAGAGTTGTACATTCGACATGTCGTCATTCTCCATTGATGCAGCGCTTAAGCTGCTAAAGCTTCAGGTTTCAAGGGTCCAATAATCCCGCTCAATGCGGATTGATAAGCGCCGCGCGCATCGTTGAGGCGACCGGCGATCGCACCTGCGCACTGCTGCATCGCGTCAACATCAGGCACTGCGCGGGCCAACAAATCGGCCACGTCAATGCCGTCGGCCGGGTTAAAGCGGATCAGCCAGTCATAAAGGCTTTGTATATCATCCGTCTGGGTCGCAAAGCTCAGCGGTTCCGCTGTTCCAACGGCCAGCATTACATGACCGAAAAAGTCTGCCTCGGCCTCATAGATGCGCACTGTGCAGTGCGCCGGGCCCGTGCTTGCCGCTTCGACAAGCACATCTCCGGAGCACACCAACGGCGCTTTTCCCATACGCTTCAGCACAACGCGTGTCATGACTGGTTGGCCCAATTTTTGTGTGCGATTAGGTTCAACGATCTATCGCAGAGTTGCCAGCAAACAGCTTACGCAGCTCGGCCAGCTTCTCTTGCAATGCGCGCTCGCGTTCACAGCTCAAGATCACCATTCGGGCCAAAGCCTCGGTTTGTTGCTGGGCTGAGCTTGCGCTATCATCATCTGCCTGCGCAGCGCGCAAACCTTTTAAGATAACGCGCAGTTCTTGCTCGCGTTCACACCCTTGGTCGACCATCAATGCCATGGTTTGCAGCTGCGCTTGCAAATCATCGACCGACGGCGTTACGAAAAGCTCCTCCGTATCCCCATCAGCGCCGTTCATCATGGCCAATTCTTCTGGGCTAAAGAAGTCCTCCTCAAAGCCCATATCGCTATTCGCGTCCGTCATAATGTCAGTCTCCTCGACAAGCAGTGGCGATTACACCCGTTTGATGAAAATCCAGATGCCTTTGGACGCATCGGCAGTCTTCATTTGAATACGCACTTTGGTCGGGTTCATTTTGTAATCGAATTCATAGTCGAACACCGTGTTGATTTGGCCTTCGGAGACGGCTTTGAAAAAGTTCTTATAAAACGCGTGGCCTTTGGCGCAGGGCGCCACATCGTTAAAGAAATTCTTGCCCATGACATCCTCGGCCGAACGACCACTGATGCCGGATTCGACGTGATTGTAACGCATCACATTGCCTTGCTGATCGAGCAGCATTGCACCAAAAGGCAGGCGTTCAACGCGTTCGGGATCTGTCGCAAGCAGGTTTGCGATGTCGTTCGATCCAAATTTGACCATTTCCATGATTTGATCTCCAAAAAAGTCTTGCCGCCACTTGCCGGCATACCTGTGCTTAACGTGATTTTTCGAAGCGGCGCCGTGTTGCCAATGCGCAGCCTTGATGCGTTCATCTTCATATCAACGCAGCTCGCCTTTTACGTGTAATGCGTTAAGGAAAAGAAAATTGCCGATCAGAAAAATGGCTTATAATTTGAGTTCTGGGTGCGCGTTGAAAAAGCATCTTAAGAAATGCGCTATTTTTACGAGTGCTCTTTAGGGTTTATTAACGCAGTCAGGGCAGGTCTAGCCGTGCTATAAACGACATTAAAATGTAACCTGCTGCGGCTGGTTTTGGAGATCTGCCCCCGATGAATATATGCGCCCCCAATAGCATTGATCAGGCGCTTCAAACCCGACTGGTTGAGCCCTGCGAGGGGGTCGTTCAGGCGGTCAGCTTGGGGCCAGATGCAAAGCCGACACTAGGTCAGGCCGCTGCGGTTGCTTCGGGCCGGTCGACAGTGCACCTCACAGATGCTGCGCATTTAGCTATGGCGCAATCGGAGGCTTTTTTAAATGACCTGATTGCGCAAGGGCGCTGCATCTATGGCGTCACCACCGGCTATGGCCCACTCGCCGACAATCATATAGACCCGCGCTGCAGCGACACCCTGCAGCGCAATTTGGTGTATCATTTAGCCTCTGGCGTTGGCGCGCCGTTGCCATGGCTGCAGGCCCGTTCAATTGTGTTTGCGCGCTTGTCAGCGCTGAGCCAAGGTCATTCTGCAGTCTCACGGCAAGTAACAGATATTTTAGCGGCCAGCCTGAATGCTGGCTTGGCACCCGTGATCCCTGAAAAGGGGACCGTTGGTGCAAGTGGTGATTTAACGCCTTTGGCGCATGTTGCTTTGGCGCTGATGGGGGAAGGCGGCTGGCTCGATGCCGGCGGCCCAGTTGAAAACAGCGCAGCCTTTAAGCGCATCGGGTTTACTCCATTATGCCTCGGCCCGAAGGAAGGCTTAGCACTTGTGAATGGCACATCGGCGATGACTGGCATTGCCGCACTTAATGGCGTGCTGGCGCGGCAGGCTATCGTGTTAACAAGCGTCCTCTCGCTCATGAATGCTGAGATGTTTTCAGGGCACCGTGCGGCATGGCACCCAAATGTTGGAGCCGTGCGCGGCCAGCCGGGCCAGCAGCGCATGCACCAGCTTCTCTGGAGCCTTTCCGAAAGCTCAAACATGCTGCAGCCGTTCGCGCCGCTACCGGGTCAGATTGGTGGTGAAGGCGCTGTGCGGCACGGCCAAATCATACCGCAAGACCCCTATAGTATTCGCTGTATAACACAACTTATAGGAGCGTCTCTGGATGTGCTGGAGACGCACGATGCGATCATTGCGCGCGAACTGGCGGCGGTGACCGACAATCCCCTCGTCTTCGCCGAGCAGGAGGTGCTGCTTCACGCAGGCAATTTCTTTGGGCAGCATACAGCCTTTGCCAGTGATGCGCTTGCCAATGCAGTGATCATGCTTGGTGTTCTGCTTGAGCGCCAAATCGCACGCATTACTGATGTTAAGCAGAGTGAGGGACTGCCGGCATTTCTACAAGGCAATCAAACTGGCTTGAACAGCGGGTTTATGGGCGCACAGGTCACTGCAAGTGCATTGGTCGCTGAGATAAGAACCCAGGCAATACCAGCGTCTGTGCAATCCATCCCTACGAATGCGAACAATCAAGACGTGGTGACTATGGGCACGATTGCAGCGCGCAAGACCAGCGCCATTCTTGCTGACGCTTACCGGATCATCGCGATACAGGCGCTATGTATGGCGCAGGCTTACGACTTGCGGATTAACGAGTGCGATTGCGAAGATTTCTCCCAAACCACGCGCGCATTGCATGCCTATATCCGCCAGCACGCAGCATTCTTAGATGTCGACCGTCCGCTTTCAAGTGAGATCGAAGGCCTTGCGCAGGCCATGCAAAACCCTCTTCTATGGCACGAAATCTTCGCAGATTTACCCTTTGTCAAGGATACATTATCACAATTTTAAGTTGTATTGTGTATATCTTTTCTCGTCTACAGCCTGAAGCTGCAGATACTCAAGTGCGGGCGCGACCTTACTTGGGTGTGATGTGAACTCCGAGCCAGTTGCCGCATTGGCCTGGCGCGGAGGTCATCGAATGAAGGCCGTTTTAAAGGAGAGTTTCCATGGCTGTTGAGAAAACCGTTGCGTCTTCAAGCCTTGCTGAGGTTGTTGACCGTGTCCTGGACAAAGGCGTCGTTGTCGATGCGTTCATCCGCGTGTCGCTCGTTGGTATTGAGCTGCTGTCCGTTGAAGTGCGGGCGATTGTCGCCAGCGTCGATACATATTTGCGCTATGCAGAGGCCGTTGGTCTGACGACCGATCCTGTTTCTGTTGCAGCATAATACTGCATGAAACAAGGCGTATGGCGTCGCCATGCGCCTTGTTTGCCGCAGCGCACATCAAGCTCATAAAAGGGGTGTTCGATGTCTCAGCCCAGTTCAGCCGGACCCGCATCTCAGGCGCATATCGTGCGCCAAGAAGCGCGCTCTTACCTTGCGCAGCTGCGCCGTGAACGTTTGCAGCGGCTCGGTAAGCCGGAGGCGCTTGCTGCGACGGATACGCTGGCCAAAGCGCCTATTGCGCAAACGCCCGTTGAGCAAAAAGACACACCAAAAATAGGCAAGCGCGGCGTTCGCGTGAAAGCGAATGCGCCATCGGCAACGCGCGTAACTGATGGTGATAAAACCATGCAGCCGCAGCGCCGAGCGGCCTTGGAAGCGCGCAGCAATGCACGCGAAGCGCTGCGTAACGGTGCAGCGAAAGCGCGTCAAGCAGCGCATGATGCGCAACAAAAAATGCGTGATGCGCGCTTAAAGCAACGGCAAGCGGCGCTGCAGCAGCGTCAAGCCGCTGCGAAGCAACGCGAAAATGTAAAGGCAATGCAGTCGCGTTCGGCGCAAGGACGCGGTGCGCGGGCCGCCTTGTTGGCGGCTGAACCAGCGCCGCAAAAGCGCCGCGCACCGCGCAAAGTGGCATCAAAAGCCTTGCCGCCGCTCACGGAAATCAAAGGCATCGGTGACGCCATGACGCGGCGTTTGGAGCAGGCAGGAATTCATACGCTTGTCGATCTCGCCCACACCAGCCCAGATGCTATCCGAGAGCGCCTTGGGCCCGTCAGTACGCTCGCGAATGTTGAGGCATGGCAAGAGCAGGCCAGTAGCCTCTTACCTTAAAAACCCGTATAAGTAGTAAAATAGGTATTTTGATTACCGATTGTTAACCATAATTAATCTATAAAATATCAACGAAACAATATGTTAAATCAAAACGATTGGTTGGCTGGTATTACTTATGGTGGTAAAGCGTGAAGCGCTCAGTGATCGGGTCTTTGATCCTGCTAATATGCAAGATGCCGCGCAAGAGCTTGATACCGGTGTGGCGCTTTCTGGCCGCAGCTTCACGCAAGATTTTGTTCTCACCGATGAACTCGATCAATTGTGCGGCCGCGCACTGCGCTATTTAGGAGCGCGGATACCAATTCATTTTCGCGGCCGAGCGGGTTGCGGCAAAACCGCCTTGTCGCTTTTCTTAGCGCATGAACTCGGCCGGAAGGTGTATTTCCTCAACGGCGATGCGATGCGTGACACGGCCTCTTTGATTGGCCAGGAAACTGGCGTGCGCACGCGCCAAGTGCTCGATCGCTATGTTCATTCGGTGCACAAGCTTGAGCGCGAGACCAGCATTAACTGGCGCGATGACGTGTTGACCCAAGCTGCACTCGGCGGCGGCACGCTGGTGTATGACGAGTTTACGCGCTCGCCTGCAGAAGCCAACAACGCGCTCCTATCGGTGTTGGAGGAGGGGATCTTGGTGCTGCCCGCGGCGGCGGGCAAAGGCAGCTTTGCTCCAGTGCATGACGATTTTCGCGTGATCTTCACCTCAAACAGCCTCGAATATGCCGGCGTGCAGGCGCCGCAAGATGCACTGATTGATCGGATGATCACGTTTGACCTCGACGATCTCACGCTGGAAACCGAGACCGCGATCGTCAGCCACCGTACCGCCCTAGAAGACGAGCAGGCGGCACGCATTGTTGCTCTGGTGCGCGACTTCCGCACGTCAGGTACTGCAATTCAAGTGCCGACCATGCGCGCCAGTTTGATGATTGCCGAAGTGGTGCGGCGTGCCGGTTTATCGATCAGCGCTGACGATGCCGCATTTTGCGATTTGGTGTGCGATGTGTTGTCGTCAAAAGCGCAAGATGCGCAAAAGTCAGGCGCGGAGGCGCCTATTCGCGCGGCCTTGCTCGACACTGTAAAGCGCCATTGCGCCGCGTCCGCGCAGGCTGGGCGGTAAC
>JBCCLR010000016.1:0-27514 GCA_039026755.1 Pseudomonadota bacterium
ATAAGGCGGTCGGCGCAATTCAGTGGGACAATGCGTATTACCGCAGCGATATTGGCTGGCGCGCCATGCAGCGCGAAACGCCATAGACGAAATGGTGAAGACCTTGTGCGTGATTGCGCATGCGCCCTCGCCCAATACGCTAGCGCTCAAACATGCCGTCTTGGCGGGCGCACAGAAAGTAGCTGGCGTGCAGACCAACTGGGTCGCCCCGCTTCACACGCAGCCGCAAGATGTTCTCGGGTCTGACGCCGTTATACTGGGAACGACGGAAAACCTTGGCTATATGGCCGGCGCATTAAAGGACTTTTTTGACCGCTGCTATGACCCTCTTTTAGACGAAACGCAGGGCCTGCCTTTTTCTACCTATATTCGCGCCGGCCTTGATGGCACTGGCACAAAACGCGCCATTACCAGCATAACCAAAGGTCTAAAATGGAAGCCCGTGCAAGAGACGCTGATCTTTAAGGGTGCATGGCAAGACCGCTTCTTAAAAGACGCTGAAGAGCTTGGCGAAGCGATGGCTGCCGGCCTGGACATGGGGGTTTTCTAGTGCCGATATCAAACTGCTTAACATAAGTGTAAGTTGCAGCCTGTGCAGCGCCGCACTATCGCTAGAGAATAAAGACCGAGGGAAAAAGGACGGAACGGGATGTCGGCTTCGAGGCAGGATCAATTTAGCGGCACGATGGGTGTACGCGATGCGCATGCGTTCGATATCGGTGCGCTTGACGCATATATGCGCAGCCATGTGGATGGTTTTGAAGGGCCGTTAGAGGTTGAGCAGTTTAAAGGCGGGCAATCCAACCCCACATTTAAACTCAACACGCCGGCCAAATCATATGTCCTGCGCCGCAAGCCGCCGGGCGAGTTGCTCAAAGGCGCACATGCGGTGGACCGCGAATATAAAGTGATTACCGCGCTGGGAAGCACCGGCTATCCGGTCGCCAAGACCTATTGCCTATGCACCGATGAGAGCGTGATTGGCACCTGGTTTTACATCATGGACTGTGTCGAGGGCCGGATTTTTTGGGATGCAGCCTTTCCCGAGCTCACCAATGCCGAACGACCGGCTTATTTCGATGCCATGAATGCTGCCATCGCCGCACTGCACGTAGCAGATTATAAAGCGATTGGGCTGGAAGACTATGGCCGGCCCGGCAACTATTTTGCACGGCAAATTGGGCGCTGGTCGAAGCAGTATTTAGCTGATCCAGACGCCGGGAAATTCGGTGCCATGGACCGGCTGACTGAATGGCTGCCAGAAAACATCCCCGCCGGTGAAGAAACCTCTATCGTGCACGGCGATTACCGCTGCGATAATATGATTTTTCACCCCACCGAGCCCAAGGTACTTGCCGTGCTCGACTGGGAACTGTCCACGCTTGGCCATCCGCTGGCCGACTTTAGCTATCATCTCATGATGTATAGGATGCCGCCGATGGGCACCACTGGGCTGATTGGCCGCGACCTGCCTGCCCTGAATATCCCCAGTGAGGCGGACTTTATTGCCGCCTATTGCAAGCGCACCGGGCGTGACGGCATTCCCGCCCGAGATATGGATTTTTATATCGCTTACAATATGTTTCGCTTAGCAGCCATCTTGCATGGCATCCAAGGCCGCGTGGTGCGCGGTACAGCGGCAAGCCAGCATGCGAAAGACATGGGCGCGATGGCCCAGCCGCTTGGCGATCTTGCTTGGGAACAGGCAGAAAAGGCCATGGCGGCCGCATGAACATTAACCCGTGATGCTGAAGACCTGGGCAGCTGGACCAAAAGACGCCCTGCCCCTTGTTTTCATCCACGGCTGGGCGTGTTCCCATGCTGCTATGCAGCCACTTATCGAGCTGCTCAAAGATGAATTTTACTGCCAGAGCATCGATTTGCTTGGGCACGGCGAAAGCCCAAATGCCCGTGACTATAGCATAGCCGCGCAAGCAGGCGCGGTGATTGAAACCTGTGGCGCGACGTTGCGAAGGAGCCTGATCATCGGCCACTCTATGGGCGGGCAGATCGCACTTGACCTCGCAGCGCGCGGGTATGCAGCGGCCGCTGTTTTGCTCGACCCCGCCAATATCATATCACCCTCCGGCGCCGTAAAATGGAATGAAGCGCATAGTGAGACGCTCAAGACAGCGGACATTCCTGCGCATCTAAAGCAATTTGCACGCGATCAGTTTCGCTACAAAATTGCACCAGAAATCGTGGAGAACGTTGCCAAGACGATGGCCAAAACCCAGCCCGAGGTTGCCCGCAGGGCTTGGGATGCGATCCTCTCATTTGACGGTGCAGCTCGGCTCGCGGCGCTTAAGGTACCAGCTCTAACGATCTTCGCCGATAGACCGCTCAATGATGGGCGGGCAATGCAAAAGGCGTCTAAATACATATCATTGGCACAGACGGCGGGGGCGGGCCATATGCATCAAATCGAGGTGCCCGAGCAAATAGCTGCCATGGTGCGCCGCTTTATCTCGCAACTCGATATTTGAGCGTATTAGGAGGCCACAATGCGCTGCGCCGCCAGTTCAGCAAGCGCGACCACAGTCGCATTGGTTGGCGCGGAGGGGATGCGAGGCATGATTGATGCATCGACAACTTTAAGATTTTGAACGCCGCGTACAGAAAGGCTAGGATCGACCACGGAAGTCTCATCAACGCCCATAGCGCACGTACCGCAGTGATGGCCAAAGCTTGTTGCGGCGCGCCCGAGGAATCGAGTGATCGCCGCGTTATCACGGAACGCATCAGTATTCAGCTCGGCAGCGTTAAAAGCGGAAAATGCACGGTGGGAAAAGAGCTTGCGGCTCACCTTGAGGGCGGCAATTGCGCCTTTGATGTCAGCTGGGTCGCTTAAGAACTGATGATTTAAGATGGGCGCTGCAGCGGGGTCGGCACTGGCCAGCATAAGCGCGCCGCGGCTTTTTGGTTTGGTGAAACTAAATGAGGATTTAAAGCCTGCATCTGCACTCTCAAGCGGCGGGAATACTCGCGCATTGGTTGAGACATTCAGCAAAATATCGCGCTCACCGCTGGCTTTCGACGCAGCATACATGACGGCGACCGAGCCATGATAAGCGGAACTGCCGCCGCCGGTTGCAGCATAGTTATTGCCTGAAAAGAGCAAATGGTCGTGCAGGTTTTGTCCCACATTCGGGCTATCGGCCAGCACGCGAATGCCATGCGCCCGCAGATGGTCGGACGGGCCAATGCCTGATAGCATCAGAAGCTGCGGCGTGCGCAATGCACCAGTCGATAAGATGACGCGGCCCGCCAGGATTGGCGCCTGCGCGCCACGTAACTGGACACCCACGCACATATCTTCATTAAAGGCCAGTTGAGCAACCGGGCTATCAATCAACACATCAAGATTTGGCCGGCCACGCACCTGTGCCAGATAAGCCAGCCCCGTGTGTTGCCGCTTGCCATCCGCAAACGCCAACTGGTTGAGTGCGACGCCGGTTTTGGTGGCGCCATTGATATCGCGTGATGTGCCAAAGCCAAGTGCATCGCCCGCTTCAAACGAAGCATCAACAAGTGGCGGCGGATCAGGTAGCAGGGTTACCCCAATAGGGCCTTGCGTGCCGCGCTGGGACGATGCCTTCCCCGTAAATCGTTCTGACAGCTTTAGCATCGGCGCAAGCGCAGCCCAGCTCCACCCTGGCACGGCCCAGCTGTCGATATCCGACGGCATGGGATGGTGATGGATCATTGCATTGATGGTGCTTGAGCCGCCAATCACCTTGCCATGCGCGGCAAAGATTTGCTTGCCCCCCAGACCGGGCTGCTCAGTCGTCATATCCGCATAGACGCTGCTGGAGCCAAGCATAGAAAACCATTTGGTTCCCTGATTCACGGCAGGGTGCGTGGCTTCGCCGCCAGCTTCAATGAGCAGCACTTTATGGTTTTTCTTTGCGCTCAGCTGCGCAGCGAGTACACAGCCGGCAGAGCCGGCACCCACGACAATCGTATCGTACGTCTTGCGGGCTGCTTGAGCGGCATTGAGGGTTGCAAAAGGTGCAATACTCAGCGCGCTGCCAGCGAACTTTAAAAACGTGCGGCGCTGGGTCATGCGTCAGGCTCCTGATGGCTTTGAAAATCGCTCAGAGTGCGCAGCCGCTCTATTGTGCTTGGGTGCACGTGTACATCGCGCTGCGGGAACGGAAACTCTATGCCATGCTGCTTAAACAACCGCCAGATTTCTAAATTCACCTTGCTGGCAACATTAGACAAGCCATTATAGGGGTCATCAATCCACATGCGCAGTTCTAAATCAACGCCGTCCGATCCAAAGCCGCGCAACAAGCAATTGGGCGCTGGCTTTGTGAGCACACGGTCGGTATTTTCAGCCGCTTCGAGCATCAACTGCATGGCAAGTTCTACATCGGAACTGTAGGAGACTTGAACCGGGATTTTTCGGCGCACATTGCGGTCGGAGTGGGACCAGTTAATCACCTGCTGGGTAATCATATCCTCATTGGGAATCAGAAACTCAGTCCCATCGCGAGTCACCACAGATGTATAGCGTGCTGCCAGCTTATTGATCCAGCCATAGGTCTCGCCAAGTTCTATAACATCGCCAGGCTTGACCGAGCGATCGAGCAGCAAAATGATGCCGCTCATAAAGTTTGAGACCACTTTTTGTAGTCCGAACCCAAGCCCGACACCCAGCGCGCCAGAGAACACGGCAAACGCAGTTAAATCGATGCCGGCAAATGATAGCGCCAGGACGATTGCAAGAATGATCAGCACGAAGCGGGCTATTTTTGCAAACAGGACCTGTAAAGATGGCTCAAGACCGCGTGAGCGGCTCAGTTGTACTTCCGCAGCGCGGCCAAGCAGCGAAGCAATCCATAAAAACAAGATCGCAGCAGTGATGCCCGTAATCACCGAATAGGCGTTAAGGGAGGTGTCGCCCAAGCCGATGTTAAATGCTTTAAGGCGGCTGACCAACGGACCCAGCAAGCCAAAAATGTTTAACGCTGCAAGAAGCCAAGCAATGCTTGCAAACGCGCGCGATAAGGTTGGGTTGCGGATCAGGTTGGAGGCAAAGCGGATGACAATCCACGCCGTAAGCAAGGAGGAGGCAATGACAAGCAGGGCGGTATTCCACGCAATTGCCTGTGCGGCGGCAAGACCAAGACGCAGCAAGATGAGCCCGGCAATCGGCCGAATAAGCGGCATAACAATGCTGCGCAAGACGGAGATCCAGGTCGCTTTTGCAAGCAGTGGTTCAGTAACGCGGCTGATAAAACGGGCAAGGAAACCAGTGAGCAGCCATGCAATGAGTAAAAACGCGATCTGCCCAAGCGCTTCGATGGTCAGCACATTGCTCATCGACCACGCCATAAAGTCGCCTGACATATCGCGCCAAAACTCAAATTCGAGATATTGCCGCATCTCGTTCATGCGCGCTTAGCCTTGAAGAAGTCCGTGAGGCGCTGCGCGGCTTCAGCTTCACGCAGACCCCCATAAACTTCCGGGCGATGGTGACAGGTGGGCTGGTCAAAGATTGCAGGGCCATGCTCCACGCCGCCGCCCTTGGGGTCATAGGCGGCGAAATAAAGCCGGCGGATACGCGCATAACTTATGGCCTGCGCGCACATGGGGCACGGTTCTAACGTGACGTAGAGATCACAGCCGAGCAGCCGTTCGCTGCCGAGCACTTTGCCTGCTGCACGTATGGCAACGATTTCTGCATGCGCGCTCGCATCAGTATCTTGTACCACCCGGTTTCCCGCACGCGCTATGACCTTTCCGTCACGCACAATGACGGCACCAATAGGCACATCGCCTGCCCGCGCGGCGGCCTGGGCGCATTCAAATGCGGCGTCCATGAAGGAGGAGCCTTTCATGGGCTATGTGTGCGGGGTTTATCAGATGTCGTCAAGGCGATTGCCAAGCAGCGAGCGCCAGCCTTATAGCTGTGGAGCCATGAGCCGGTTACCACCATCTGACCCTTCGCGCAAAGGCGAACGCATCGCCAAAGTGCTTGCCCGCGCTGGTGTTGGCTCTCGCCGCGATGTGGAGGCTATGATCGCTGCAGGGCGTATTGCGATTGATGGCGCAGTGATCACAAACCCCGCAACGTTTTTAAGCAGTGTCGAAGGCATCAGCGTTGATGGCAACGCGATCAGCGCGCCGCAAAGCCAAGTACTATACCGGTTTCACAAGCCACGCGGCGTTATTACCACCCATAAAGACCCGCAAGGCCGGCGGACGGTGTTTAACCTCCTCCCAAAAAAAGTTGGGCGGCTGGTGTCTGTTGGACGGCTCGATCTCAATAGCGAGGGGCTGCTGTTAATGACAAACGATGGGGCGCTGGCCCACGCACTCGAAAATCCAGCCGCTGGCATCCCGCGCATCTACCGGGTGCGTGCCTATGGCCGCGTTAACACAGATGCCTTAGAAGCATTGCGCCACGGCAGTGAAATCGATGGCGTGACCTACGGGCCTATATCCGCAACATTGGAGCGTACAACGGGCCAAAATCATTGGCTCACAATGACTTTAGAAGAGGGGAAAAATCGCGAGGTTCGCAATGTCCTGGCGCATCTCGGCTTAACGGTGAACCGGCTTATCAGAACGCACTATGGCGGCTTTAAGCTGGGCAGTTTGCCGCGCGAGGGTTTAGCCATCGTGCCGCCTGCCATGCTCAAGAGTATATTGTCAGAGCATGGTCTTGGCGGCGTCGCAGACCAGCCCGTGCAAAAAACTGGTTGGGCCAAAGCAAAACGCAAACCGAACAAACCACCGGCAGGGCAGCGCCGAAAAGCCGCGCAAAGCGCGCGCGGCAAAACGAAATATGGAAAGCCAGGCAGTGCGCACCAAAAGCCCAAGTCATGAGGATTATCGCCGGGCGCTATAAGGGGCGGCGGTTGTCTGCGCCGCCCGGAAACAAGACAAGGCCAACAACTGACCGCGACCGCGAAGCGATTTTCAGCGCGCTAGCGCACCAGCTTGCGCAAGACTTTTCAGGGCTCGCCGTATTAGACTTATTTGCAGGATCGGGGCTGCTTGGCCTTGAAGCTCTATCGCGCGGCGCAGCCCATGCAACCTTTGTTGACAAAGATCACAGCGCCATGCGGACCATCAAAGCGAACATCTCAACGCTTAAATGCGAACACCTCACACGGACCTTCTTGGGACGCGCAGATGCTGCGCCGCGCTATGAGAGCGGGTATGACCTGGTGTTTGCCGATGCACCCTATGGAAGCGACCTAAGCGCCCAAGCGATCACGTCAGCCCAGCAGCGCCGGCTTATCAAACCCGGTACGCTTTGTATCGTTGAATGCCAAAATAAAGAGCTCGGCGACCTAGACACCCTGGCTTGCGACATCTTGTGGCAGCGCGCACGCGATAATTCCGCATTTACCGTATTGCAAGTTGCAAATTTATGATAAAACTATAAGTTGATAAATGCAACTTTTGGCTTTGGGGTGATAAATAGAGATTGGGGCTCAAATGGGTGGAAGTGAGATGACGAAAACGCATATAGCGAAGACCCTTAAAGAGTGTGTCGGCTACCTATTACAGGATTGCGAAGATGCAGGGTTTAGCCTTGCGTCCATACACCTAAAAATTGCATATGAAGAGCTCGACACGATTGTGGCGCAAATCGATACACGTGGTGTTACACCCGATAAAACGCAAGCAATGCTTTAGCCAACGGTTCGGGTGCGATAGGCCTTACCCATCGGGTTAATAAAAAAAACCTAAGCGCGGCGTCCAAACAACCGTTCAATGTCAACTAAGCTGAGCTTGACATAGGTTGGCCGACCATGATTGCACTGCCCAGAATGCGGCGTCTCTTCCATTTGACGCAGTAACGCATTCATTTCATCTGCATTGAGGCGGCGCCCGGAGCGGATCGAGCCGTGACACGCCTTGGTAGCATAGACCGCAAGCACCTTTTCTTTAAGGCTTTCAGGGTCGCGCACATCGTGTAAATCATCGACAAGATCGCGCACCAAAGATTGCGTGCTTTTTCCTGCCAAAACAGCAGGAATTTCGCGCACCAGCACGGCACCTTCGCCAAATGGCTCTAAGACAAGACCATATTCTTCAAGCTCACTAGCTCGGTCCATGAGCTGGGCTACTTCACCACTCGTTAGGTCAACAACGTCCGGGACGAGCAACGCTTGCCGCGCAATCTGGCCAGTATTCAAATGGCCTTTAAGCCGCTCATAGACCAGTCGCTCATGCGCTGCATGTTGATCGACCAACACGATCCCATCAACGGTTTGGGCAACAATATAGTTTTCATGTAGCTGCGCGCGCGCATAGCCCAGCGGCATGTCATCCTCGGTCACTTGCGCATCCATGTCGGTGAGCACATCAGCGCGAGCACTTTCGCTCACGTCAGCAGCGTTTGTATAAGCTGGTGTAGGCGCTTCAAATACATCGGCAAATCCAGCCTCCGCTTGATGTTCGCGCGCCACTGCGGGGCGTTCGATAAATGCAGAATTGCGGCGCAACATGGTTGGTTGCGCCGGGGCTGAATGCGACCGCGCAGTAATGCCCGCCTGCATTTTACCAAGTGCATATTGGCTAATTGTTGTTGCCGCGCGGTGACCATGCGCCGCTAAAGCATCGCGCAGGGTTGCAACAATAAGCCCACGCACATGACCCGGCTCGCGAAACCGCACCTCCGCTTTCGCTGGATGCACATTCACGTCAACCGCATCAGGCGCCAAGGTCAAAAACAGGGCAAGAACGGGATAGCGATCGCGCGGCAAAAAGTCCGCATAGGCAGCCCTCACTGCGCCAAGCAGCGCCTTATCCTTCACAGGCCGACCGTTGACGAACAGGTACTGAAAAATGGACGTCCCGCGATTGAATGTTGGCAGGGCAATCATCCCGCTGAGCGCCACCGCCTCGCGCTCTGCCGCGACGGGTACGGCGTTCTCCACAAAGTCGCGGCCGAGAATATCGGTCAGTCGGGAGGTGTTGCGCGCCAGTAAATCGCCTTGCGCCGGACGCACTCTAAGCAGCGTCCGCGTCTCACTGGTCAGCGTGAATGCGACATGCGGATGCGCCATGGCGAGGCGCTTCACCGTGTCCAAGATGGCGTTTTGTTCGGTGCGATCGGCCTTTAGAAACTTAAGCCGCGCCGGTATGGCATAAAATAAATCTCGAACCTGCGCGCGTGTTCCTGGCGACATCGCGCATGGCTTAACAGGCCTTGCATCGCCGCCCTCAATCACCAGCTCAAACCCAGCGGGCGCATCATGCTTCCGGCTTGCAAGGCTAAACCGGCTGACCGACGCTATGGACGGCAGTGCTTCGCCTCGAAACCCAAGTGTGGTGATGTGGACTAAATCGTCACTTGGCAACTTCGATGTGGCATGGCGCTGTGTGGCAAGGCATAGATCGTCCGCATCCATTGCACAGCCGTTATCCGATACTATGAGGTGTTTCTTGCCACCGGCCGAAATATCAATGTCGATTTGCGTCGCATCGGCATCAAGCGCGTTTTCAACCAATTCCTTCAGCGCGCTGGCCGGGCGCTCAACCACCTCTCCGGCAGCAATTTGGTCAACAAGAACATCTGGGAGCGTACGCAGAACCACTGGACTTAGAAAATGAAAGCGCAGCGGGTCATTGCGAGATGGCAGCGGTATTCGTTACGCGTTCAATGACGGTCCCTTCAGGGTCTACAACCCCGTCAGGGGTGGCTAGGATTTCCCTTAAAAATACGCCTTTGTCTGCAACCAGCGTCGCCCTGCTTGAAACTTCGCTGCGTATTTCCGGGCCAATTTTGTTTGCGCCAGCCGCTTCAAGGAGCGCGCGTTCACCAGCGCTCACCGGCGGCAATGACGTGCGCCCGGGAAACAATGCTGCGACTGCTTGAGCTTGTGTGCTGAGGTCTTCAGGGCGCTTTTCACCGGGCCGTGGCGGCCGCAGCGAAAAGTCAGGCGGGACCACCAGCGGCTGTGCCCGAATAATCGCAAATTCATCTGGCGAGTTTTTCGACATGCCAAGCGCCTTGCGCGCATTACCGCAGCCATTCGCCGCGAGGGATAAGGCGATCAGGAGAAAGACACGAAGAACGACCATAGTGAGCCTGCTTTTTATGTGCTTGACGCGTTACGTTCTAGAGACATTCGATGGCGAAAGAAAGGCCTCAAGCAACAATAAGCCAACACCGACCGAGATTGCACTGTCCGCGATATTGAACACAAAGAAGCTATAGTCAAAGGCATGTAAGCGAATAAAATCGACAACAGCGCCAAAGCGAATACGGTCCAAAATATTGCCGATCGCGCCGCCCAAAATGAACGCCAGAGCGATCATAGACAAACGATGTTGGGCAGAACGGAGCCAAAACACCACAATCCCAGCGATGCCAAGTGTAAATGCGACCAGCACCCCGCGCGCAATATCGCCTTGATCTTTTAAAAGCCCCATGCTCACGCCCGTATTCCAAACCATGGTCAGTGAGAAAAACGGCAGCACATCTACATTTTGGCCGGGCTGGCTCGGCAAATCGAGGCCGTCTAAAATCCAGATTTTTGAGACCTGATCGAGCAGAAAAACAAGAGCCGAAATCCACAAGCCCTGACGAAATAGACTTGGCCCCGCCGGCATTGCAGGCGCATCAGACATAGCCTAGGACTTGCGCGCAGCGCACACACAGATCACCATTTGGCGTGGCCGTCTTCACCTCTTCAAGCACTTTCCAGCAGCGCTCGCACTTGGCGCCCAAGGCCAGTGCAAATTCAACCCCAACCCCCGGAACATCAGGCAAGGTAAAGGACCCTTCAGGCGGCTCCTGATGCCTTAGCGTGGCGCCCGAAGTGATGAAAATGTCAGCCACCTCAAGGTCATCAAGCGCTGCAATCACTGCCGCATCGCTGATACTGACGACCGGGCTGGCTTGCAGGCTGGAGCCGATCGTCTTATCGCGCCGCTTGATCTCCAGCGCGCCGGTCACAACCCGGCGTACCGCGCGCACCTGCGCCCAGCGCGCTGCGGCTGCATCATCACGCCAATCGGCTGGAATATCAGGATAAGTTTCAAGATGAATACTGCTGGCGTTCTCGCCCATACGGGTGCGCCAAACTTCTTCAGAGGTAAACACCAAAATGGGCGCAAGCCAGGTGGTTAAACACCGAAACAGCACATCCAGTACCGTGCGCGCTGCGCGTCGCCGCGTGCTGTCTGCCGCATCGCAGTATAGGCTATCTTTGCGAATATCGAAGTAAAACGCCGACAGGTCCTGGATGCAAAATTGAAACACGGCTTGGAAAAGCGCGTTAAAATCATAGTCATTGGTCGCCGTGCGCACCGCATCAGCCATCTCCCAAACGCGGTGCAGAATGTAGCGCTCCAACGCCGGCATCTCAGATGGGTCAAGCTTTTCAGCGTCAGTGAACCCCTCTAGTGCACCAAGCAAAAACCGCAGGGTGTTGCGGAGCTTGCGATAGCTATCGGCAGCGCCCTTGATGATTTCATTGGAGATGCGCACGTCATCATAATAATCGGTAGAGACCATCCAAAGCCGAAGGATATCCGCACCATATTGATCAACAACTTTTTGCGGGTCAATCACATTGCCAAGCGATTTGGACATCTTGCGGCCTTGGCCATCGAGTGCAAATCCGTGCGTCAGCACATCGTCATAAGGCGCTCGCCCCCGGGTACCGCAGCTTTCTAATAGAGAAGATTGAAACCAGCCGCGATGCTGGTCGGAGCCTTCAACATACAGCGTGGTGTCGGCTTTTTTCAGCGCCTCGCGCTGCTCGACAACAAAGGCGTGCGTGCAGCCGGAATCAAACCACACGTCGAGGATGTCATTGATGGGTTCATACTCCGCCAGGTCATACTTCTCCCCAAGCAGCGCCTGATGGTCCGCCTCAAACCACGCATCTGCGCCGCCCTCCTCAAAGGCCTTGACGATGCGCGCATTCACCTCTGGATCAATCAAATACTGACCCGTCTTGCGGTGCAAATAGAGCGTGATCGGGACCCCCCAAGAGCGCTGCCTCGAAATCACCCAATCGGGCCGCCCCTCAACCATTGACTGAATGCGATTGCGCGAGCGCGCTGGCACCCAGCGGGTGCGCTCGACGGCATCCAGCGCTAACCCACGCAGCGTGGGATTATTACCGCGGCCTGGCGCAAGCTCATCGCGGTTCATGGCAGAGGATTTAAAATCATCCATCGGGATGAACCACTGCGGCGTGCAGCGATAAATAATCTTAGCTTTTGAGCGCCAGGAGTGCGGGTAGCTGTGGTTGAAATCGTCAGATGCGGAGAGCAGGCCGCCTGCTTCGCGCAAGTCAGAGCAAATCGGGCCATCCGCAGCTGTGAACTTCTTGTTGATTACATTGCCCATACCGCCCAGCCAAGGCCAATCATCGCGGTATTTGCCTTCTGGCGTGACCGGGAAAACAGGGTCGATACCGTGCTTCTTACACAGGTCAAAGTCATCCTCGCCATGGTCTGGCGCCATATGCACAAGGCCGGTCCCGGCGTCTGTCGTCACGAAATCACCTGGCAGAAAGGGGCGCGGTTTGGCAAAGAAGCCGCCTTTTTGATGCATGGGGTGACAGGCGATGGTGCCTACCAGGTCTTTGCCTAGTCCTGACCAAACAAATGGTTCATTTCGATGATAAGATTTCGTGCGCTTTTCAAAGACCTCCAACAAACCCTTAGCCACCAGAAAGCGGTCGCCTGGTTTAAAGTTTGGCTTATCGACCAAAATCTCCTGCGAGGTTTTATCTAATTTTTGTGAGGTTACTCCGCCACCGGTCTCAACAAGTACGTACTCAATGTCCTCCCCATAAGCCAAAGCCTGGTTCACAGGGATCGTCCAAGGCGTGGTCGTCCAGATGACCGCCTTGGCGCCAACCAGTTCTTCAATCGGGCTTTCGGTGATCTCGAAACCCACATCGATCTGCGTGGAGACGATGTCTTCGTACTCAACCTCTGCTTCTGCCAGCGCGGTCTTTTCTACCGGGCTCCACATCACAGGCTTAGCGCCGCGATAAAGCTGGCCGCTTTCAGCGAACTTTAGAAGTTCGGCCGCGATAGCTGCCTCAGCGGCGTAGTCCATAGTCAAGTATGGATTGTCCCAATCGCCGAAAATGCCGAGGCGTTTGAATTGTTGGCGCTGGGTGTCGATCCATTGGCCGGCGAACTCGCGGCATTCCTTGCGGAACTCGACGGGGTCGACCTCGTCCTTGTTCTTCTTTTTCTTGCGGTACTTTTCTTCGATTTTCCATTCAATCGGCAGGCCATGACAATCCCAGCCGGGCACGTATGGCACGTCTTTGCCAAGCATCGATTGGCTGCGGACAATCACGTCTTTGAGGATTTTATTCAGCGCATGGCCCAGGTGGATCGCGCCATTGGCATAAGGCGGGCCATCGTGCAGCACGAATTTTTCTTTGCCCTGCCGCTGCGCGCGCAATGCGTCATAGACTCCTTCGGCTTGCCAGCGTTCAAGCCATTTAGGCTCTTTGTTGGGCAGGCCGGCTTTCATTGGAAAATCCGTGCGCGGCAGAAACACGGTATCGCGGTAATCGGTTGTCATGGCAATGCCAGGGCAGCTCTCTTGGGATGTTTGAGAGCTATGTAGTCACCTCGCCGCGCGAAGTCTATTGCTGAGATGGATTGCTGTAGTCATCTCGATTTGGCGTGGGAAACCGGTCCGCTGCATTATCAGGGTTGGCAAGCGCCAATTTAGCCGTGTCGCAGTCCGTCGCAATTTGCGCTTTAAGCGAATCGATCCCATCAAATTTCTGTTCGCCGCGAATGAAAGACACGAAATCAACCTGCAAGGTTTGCTCATAGATGTCGCGGTCGAAGTCAAATAAATGAACTTCAAGCTTGATATCATCCTTCTCAAAGGTTGGACGCTTGCCGACGTTAGCAACGCCGACAAAGGTTTCGCCCGTTTCTGGTAGCCTGACGCGCACGGCATAGACCCCAAAGCGCGGCTTGATGTATTCCTCGATATCCATATTGGCGGTGGGAAAGCCGATCAGCCGACCGCGCTGATCGCCCATTTGCACCTGACCTTCAATGGACCACCAATGGCCGAGCAAAGATGCCGCACGGCGCACCAGACCCTCGCGAATAGCCTGCCGCACGAGTGTTGAGGAATAAATCTCTCCTGCATTGCCCTCTACGCCCACGCCGATTGGCTCCAACTGCGATGTTCCAAAACCTTCATAATGCCCCATCCATGCCAGCATATCTGCGCCGCCGCCGCGGCCTTTTCCAAACCGATAATCGTATCCGAACACCAGATGTATCGCGCCAAGCTGCTTGATCAATATATCAAGCACAAAGTCTTGCGCTGGCATGCTGGCAATTTGCTTATTAAATGGCAGCGCGCACATGTGATCAACGCCGAAATTTTGCATCAAGCGCGCTTTGGTTGCCAGCGGCGTCAGCAGGAACGGCTCGGTTTCTGGCCTAAACACCATGCGCGGGTGCGGCTCGGTAACAAAAACACCGAGGCTCGTCTGCATTTGATCAGCAAGTTGGGCGGCAAAACCGACAACATTTTGATGGCCAAGATGAAAGCCATCAAAGGAGCCCAGGGCAAGCACACCGCCGCGAAGACGCTGTGGCAGCGGGTCTCGTGTCGTATGCAGATGCATGGATCTTCGCGCAGCTTAATCTGGAACCAAAACGAGTGCTTCACCTTCAGTGACGACAGTGTCACCCACACTGCATGTGCAATCAAAGCGGACGAATTTTTTATCCTCGAGTAATTCTGCGACACGGACGCTCGCACGGACTGTATCCCCAATTTTTACTGGGGCTTTGAATTTAAGGGTCTGCGATAAATAAATGCAGCCGGGACCGGGAAGCTTGGTGCCAAAGACCGCTGATAGAAAACTCGCGCCGAGCATTCCATGCGCGATGCGCGTCTTAAATTGGGTCTGCTGGGCGTAGTCCTCACTGAGATGCACGGGGTTGGTGTCCCCGCTGACACCGGCAAAAGCGACAATATCTGCTTCAGTTACGGTCTTCTCAAAGAAATCAGACTGACCAAGCGTAAGCTCCGCAAAACGCATCTTTATCTCCCCACAAGGACTGACGGGTATCCGCTATACCATGCGCGTGTGCGCTGCCTCGCTGCGGTGTGTGGCTTAAAAAAACCCGAACGTCAAATTTACCGTTTTTTCAGCCAATCAATTTATACGGGAGGTCGAACACGCAAGAAAACCCCTTTTACCGGAGTTGAATGAGAAACATGTCGATTAGCGCTTCTACGCCCATTCTCGTCGTTGACGACTACAAGACGATGCTGCGGATTTTACGCAACCTCCTCAAGCAACTCGGTTTCGACAATATTGATGAAGCAACCGATGGCTCGATGGCACTGTCAAAGCTGCGGACGAAAAACTACGGCTTAGTGATTTCCGATTGGAACATGGAGCCGATGACGGGATATGAGCTGCTGAAGGAAGTCAGGGCGGATACCAAGCTGGGTAAGATGCCGTTTATCATGGTGACCGCAGAATCCAAGACGGACAACGTGATCGCAGCAAAAAAGGCGGGTGTGAATAACTATATTGTAAAGCCATTCAATGCAGCGACGCTGAAATCTAAACTGGTGAGTGTATTTGGCGATTTCTAAAGTGCGGTTGTAAGCGGTGGAAAAATGGAACCATCCAACGAAGCGCGTTGGATGGTTTTTTTATTTAAGCTTGTTTTACGCCGCACCTCGAAGCCGGGGCGTCTTGTCAATAGTGTCCCAAGCTTGCGGCCGGGCGATTTGGAATCCTTGCGCATACTGAATGCCAAGGTCGTTTAGTTCAAACAGAGTCTTATTATCTTCCACATGCGCCGCAATCAGTGCGGCATCCTGCTGCTTGGCAGAGGACATGGATTTGTCTGGATCGCGCAAGATAGTGCGCGCGGGAAGCTTCACGAATCCAGCACCAAGTTCAAAAAATGCGTTCGGCACTTCATCTACATCTGAACAGTCTAGCGATAGCAGATACCCAGACCGCTTGAGAATCTGCATACCGGTTTTGATACGCGGCAATAGGTTCGTCATATCCCCAACATTAAGTTCAAGCACTAGATTTGCCGCTAACGACGAATCATTCGATAGAAAGTCGATAAACTGATCATAAAACTCCGGGTCGCTTAATGACGCTGCAGAGATATTCAAAAAGAAGGTCTCAAGCGGCGCTTTGCGCTGCAATCTGCGAATGATTTGGGCGCAGCGCAGCAGTAGAAAGTTATCAAGTGTTCCGATGAGTTTGGCGCGGATGGCGTGATCCAGATAGGTTGACGGATATAGGATATCTCCCGTTTCACTGCGCAAACGCGACAGACACTCGTAAAAAACAGTTTTTTGATTTGGCAGCGTCACTATCGGTTGAACGAATAAATCGATGCGATTTGATAGGATAGCATCAGCAATCGACTGCTCTGGACTTTGCGCCGTAGCGTGTTTCTCAGTATCCAAGCTGGAGGTGACATCCTTCACATCTGCCAGCGAAGAAGCTGCATGATCGGCGCGTTGTAAGTGCGTAACAAGGTCCCGCCGCATCTCTGCAATGCGGCGCTCGAATACATCCAACCTCTCATCCCATTGCGCATGCAATACGGCGGTTTGATCTTCATGGTCTCGCAGGATCTGCGAAAGCGATTGCAAATCGCTTTTCAATGTAAGGAGCTGACTGACCAGCAGCGCGCACGCAATACTGAAAACAGCAGCGCCAAAGGCAACGATCGCTTGCGCTACAGTCAGCCAACCCAAAGACCATGAAATAAAACAGGCGGCACCGCTTGCGCACATTGCGCTGATACATAAAACCCAAAGTGCTGAACGGTGCATCTTATGTTACGCCTGTGCTGATATGCTGAACTGCACACATAGCGTGCATGCACTTTACGGAGAGTTAACCATGATTTACTGGTCCGTTGGGGCGAGCACTTTGCTGGAACTTGCGCAGCGGAATGGTCAAAACCCTTTGTCACGCTTTGGGCACTGGAAATTGCAAACTCTTATCGTTAAAACCTAATAATGCTTGTAATAACTGCAAGCAACTCAAGGGATCATAGAAGGAATAAAAGCATGTCGATACACAAAGCACTGGCCATCGCGACTGCTCTAACGCTTGGGCTTTCAGCGTGCGGCGAAGAATCGAGCGAAGCAATGGACGCTGCCAAAGAATCAGCAAGCGACGCAATGTCGAGTGCTGGAGATGCGGCATCTGGAATGACCGATGCAGCAGGAAGCGCCGCAAAAGAAGCCTATGATTCAGCAAGCGATGCCGTAGGCGGCGCTATGGAGACAGCCAAAGAAACCGCTGGTGATGCTATGGATTCGGCCAAGGAGAGCGCTGGCAATGCCATGGATAAAATGAAAACAAGCTCAAAAGATGCTGTGGGTGATATGATGGGCAAAGCAGAGGACGCCGCAGCGGACGTCGCGCAATAGCAGGTCGATACGATGCCGACAGCGCATTTGCATGAAATCAGGCGCAGGCTCGGACGTATGTATTAACCGACAGTGTCTAAACCCAATGAGCAATTTATTGAATTGCTCATACATACTATGGAATTCTTAAATGACATTAGATGAAATTACCGAAGACATGCGCGGCCGCGTTGGCGCGAGCGCCGGGATCGGTAAATGTATTATGTTTGATTTCGGCGACGATGGTGTTGTGAGGATTGACGACACGCAAAGCCCAGCTGTCGTCGATAATGAAAGCGCGGACGCGGATACCACAATTTCTGTGGCATTGTCGGACTTTATCGAAATCGCCTCAGGCAAACAAAACGCGCAAATGGCGTTCATGATGGGTAAACTGAAAGTTGAAGGCGATATGGGCGTTGCCATGCAATTGGGCCAGATCTTAGGGTGAGGAGACGTAAAATACGGCGAAGCATGCCCTTGAAGCATACATGGAATTTCACACTATTGCCTTGGCGCGTTATATGCCCTGACAACGATTGGGTATGTTAAAGCGCGCGCTGGAATCAGTCTTTAAGGCACCAAAAGCACAAGAGTTCGGCACCTTCTCTACATTAGAAAAGACGGGCAAGCCCAATCAGGCCATTTTGTTGCCGGCGGTATGGGATAGCAAAGCGTATAAAGACCAAGGCATACCCGTCTTAAATGCTCCAGAATTTGATATAGAGCCGGCGGACCTTTTGCAGCGCGCCACCGCGTATCTGGTATCCCACGAAGCGGCGCAGGTTGTAATTTCCGAACCCGAAAAAGCCTCGTTGTGCGCACGGACGCGGCTGATGCGGTACCCTGACTTGATCTATCTTCAAGCCCTCAGTGTTGATGCTGACGATGGAACATCAACGATCGCAGCCTACAGCCACTCGGTCTATGGCTATTCCGATCTCGGCGCAAATACACAGCGCTTGTCGCGCCTGTGTGCCTCCTTAAGCGCATAGACCAGCTGCGTAATGCTTATTTGCCAAACAGTTTATCTAAAATGCCACTGACCAGTTAATTGCCGATTCATACCGTGTCGGCACGATGCGGAAGTAACGGTTCAGATCGGCTGTGTTTGATCATTTTTTTGGTGATCGCAAACATATAGCGTTAGCAAATTTAGGACGTGTCAGATGAAATCGGTATTTTTAAAGTCAATACGCTGCGTTGCCGTTATTGGCCTTTGTGCAGCGAGCGTTACAACCGCAAACAGCGCTGATGCGGCGGAGCAATGCTTATCAAGCGCGGAAGCAACGGCAGAAAAGATTCGACGACTTAAAACCACGCTTATGGTTGGCGCTTTGCAATGTGATCGCGCCACGCATCTGCGTGTGGCTGAAAGCTACAACGCATTTGTTGAAACACATGGGACCGCAATTCAGGCCTACGACAATACCTTATCGCAGTACTTCGAGCGCGTGCATGGCGGTAATGCGCGTAAGATGATGGATCGTCATGTCACCTCCCTGGCAAACAAGGTGGCAACGCAAAGCTACCGGACGACAGATTTTTGCGAACAAGTCGCCGCTCTCGCGAGTGCCTCGTTAACTGATGCCCCGGAGACACTCCTAGCAGTGGCTGATCAAAACATGATCGCTCCTGCTCGGCTAAAAAGCTGCGACACGTCGCTGCAAAAAGCTGCTCAAGCTCTTCCATTGGCCGAGAAATAGGGCCGACGGTCATTTACATATCTGTGAGGGAGCAAAAAGCCGCTCCCTCTATGGAACTGCCTCGTCAGTGATTTTGCAACCGCTGTTACTTCTTAAGGGTGATGGAAACGCGCCGGTTCTGTGGTTCGCGCACATTGTTCAGCGTGTTGACCCGCAGTTGGTCTTCGCCAAAGGCTTCAGCGGAAATCACATCACCATCAATGCCGCTCGTTTCCAGTTGCGCTTTGACCGCTGCAGCGCGGCGCGCTGATAAACGGCTATTGTAATCTGCTGCACCTGAGGTATCGGCAAACCCCTCCAGAATGATTTCTGTCTGGCCATATTCTTTAAAGGCCTGGGCTGCAAAGCCAATGGTGTCCGCAGCTTCTGGTGTAATATCAGCAGAATCCCAATCAAAAAATACTGAGAACGGCCCTGGCACGACGGGTTCAGGCGCCGGCTGAGCAACAGGCTCAGGTTCCGGCGTGATCACTGGCGCTGGCATTGGAGCGGCGGGAGGAGGCGGGGGCGATGCAATCGGGGCGGGCTCAGGCGCGCGATCTGGACGGCCAAAATAAAAGTTAAGGCTTGCAAGGACGCTGGTTGCATTAAAGTTATCATCAACTTGCGAGCCAAAGGCGTTTGTTACATCACCGGCAAAAACGCGCGTGTGTCGAAACTGCAGGCCAAAATCAATGGCTTCAGCGATCTCGCGGCGTACGCCAGCCATGACTTGCACGGCTGGACCGTTTGAATTGTCGTCGAGCACATCACCAGCAGCAACGCGCAAATCTCTATTTCCAACAAAGCCCCAACCGACGCCGGCGCCAACAAATGGCGTCCATGGCGACTCCGCTTCAATATCAACGATACCGTTAATCATCGTGGTAAAAGCGCGCCGGTTCCCTTGTGATGGTTGCGCGCCGAAAACACCGAGTGCAGTCGCTGCAGATCCCGCAGGATCTATGGTTATGTCATCAACCGACTGATTATAAAATGCGCCTTCCAGCTCCAAGCGATAGGCCCCAAAATCCTTACCCAATCCGGCTGCTAAAGCGCCGCCCAAACCGCCATCTGTTTCAAACAGGCTTTGGCCCGAATCAAGCTCATAGCCTTGATCCCCAACAACTGAAGGTCCTCCGCGCAATATCGCGTAAAGGCCATCTTCTTCAGCCTGTGCGGTGGTTGACAGCATGGTCGCGCTCATAAGAGCGGCAAGTGCAAGTGTGCGCATTTGAAAGTCCCCTTGTTTTTTTTGCGTGCTTTGCAGCGCGTATAGAGGCTCTCTATTGCGGCTCAATTACGGCAGGTCAACGCTCTACATGGCTGGTATTGCCTGTTTTAGAGAAGATCAAAGCATATCTGTCCCATATGCTGTGATAAATGCGGGTCATGTGGCGATTAAACCATGCGCCTGTAAAGCCGTAAGAATTGCGGTAATAACCGTGCGGGCTTCCGCGTCGACGGTTGCGCCGCCGCTTGCGTCAGCAATGGCAGCTTGCTGCGCAGAAATGACCTGTACGCCATCGATTTTAAACACGCTGGCATTGACCTCGCCAACACGCCAGGCCCCCGCCGAATAGCTAATCGTTTTCCCAAAAAACTTGAGCCAGACCGTCAAGCCATCAAACGGCGTTTGAAACTGCCAAGCGCCGTTAATCCGCAGGGCTAAGGCATCATCCTGTCCAGCCCAGTCACCCGTTGCCGCTGTACCGACAAGATACGCGGTTCCGTCCACCGGGTTTGTTGGCGGCGTTGCCTGCGGCGTATTTTCCACGACAGCGTGCACAAGCATATCGAGCGCCGCGATAGCAGCGTTGTGCGTTACTTCTTTTTGCGCTTGAGCCGTTTGCAGAAGCGGTAAAGCCAGACGGGAGGAATATTTAGACATGCGTGCGCTCCTTCATGTTCATATCGTGTGTTTAGCTGACCTGCGCCGAAATGCTTGCCACGGCACCTGGCCCGACAGTGCTGCTTGACTGGGCAACGCTCACATCGATCGTCAGGGGGCCGCTGCCAAATGTACTGGAGATGTCCGCATCGCTTAGGGTATCCTGCTGAGTGTCTGAAACATCGCGCGTTAACGATGTCGCGCCAGACGCATATGTAACCAGAAAAGCCAATGTGTCTTCACCCACCGGTGCGTCCGCGCCATCAAGCCATGCAAAGCCTAATCTGCTGCGCCTGATCCAGCTTACGTTTAGCCCGGTTCCGGGTATGTACCGCGCACGCAAAAACACCGGAGCGAAAGGTAGCAGCGCTGCGCCTGAAACGCTAAACGTTTGCGTTGGAGCGCTCTCGAGCGATTGCCCACTGGTGACAATTTTATATTGCGCGCTGGTTCCAAGCTCATTCACCGACACCAATTGACGCGCGATATCGCCACTGCTCAGTAAGGTGAAGCCTTGGCCAGCAGCCGTGCCCATGAGCATATCTTCCGTTCCAGCACGGCCACGCAGTAGACCACTTAGGCGGTAGGCTCCATTTTCGAGCAATTGCGCCGTTTCAAACTGCAAAAGCTCAGTGCCAACCAGCGCGAGGTTCGCGCCGTTTAAGATGGCAAGGCGTGGCCGGCTTGCAAGTTCCATGTCCGGCGTATCCAGCATAACATCAAGAAGAGATCCGTGATCAAACAGCGCTGCACTACGATCCTCAAGACCATTGAGGCATGTGCCTGTGACCGCCGCGACGGGAATTTGCGCCAAGAGTTCAAAGTTCACGCCCGCATCACGTGAAACATAAAGCCCAGCGCTTGCCAAAGTGCCACTTAATTTTGATACCGCCGCATAAACGGCCGGGTCAGCGCCAAATTGTGACGTTGCCGGGAGTTCAAACACCCGCGCAGCAATGCTGGGCGGAGCGACAGTTTGCGTGTATTGTGCTTCGCCAGAATAGTTCTGCGCAGCAATAGCCGCCGCAAAACTATCACGCGGCAGGCTGCGCGCCGTGATTGAGGTGATCATCGAGGATTGAGCAAGCTTGGTGACTTCAAACAGCTCAGATTTTTCAGGCGACGTGGCGACCGAAATTAAATCGCCAGGTTCGAGCTGGCTTGCTGCAAAACCAGCATCAAGTGAAAGTGTAAGACGTTCATCCCAAAGCCTCGACAGTGTCTGAATGGCGAGGGCCTGGGCATCGCCGGCATTCAGCGCCATTGCGGTGTTTAAGGCAATACTGCCGCGGCCACCGCGTTTTACCTTTTGCGCGCGCTGCACGGCTGCCTGATAGTCCGTGCTGGGGTCGGTATAGGAGACCGTAATCTCTTCCGGCAAATCCAGCGCATGGTCAAATTCCAAAGTCACGCGCGGCTGAGACGGCTGCTCAGACGGCCGAGCGCCAAGCCGGTCATGCGTTACATTAAACTGCGCACTGGTTTGGCTTGTCCGAAGCGCGATCGTCCCGTCCTGCCCGACGATGTGCATTGGGAAAACCTCTGTGAGAACTGCAAGGCCATCACGCAGACTTTGACCGCCGCTGACTTGATATCCGGTAACGCTATCAAGACCCACTGCAGTTTCCGATACAGAAATATCGCCCCTTGTGACCAGCGTATCGGCAATCTCTGCCACGTTTGCCGCCGGCGCAGCGATCACTTCAAACTCCAAATTCGGGATGCGATTGACAAATTCGCCAAGCGGTAACGCTTCAAACACGGCGTAGGCCAAACCTCTATAGGCCGGGGCGGCATTCGCGCCGACACTGCCCTCCACAAGTGGATCCGGCATCTGATCGCCATCACCCAAATAAAACCGCACGCTGCCGCCAACACTCAGCGATTGCCCAGCTGAGCGAATGAGTTTGCCATCGGCCCAAATCCGCCCAATACCAGCAATTGGACCCCGACAAATGCCAACAGCAAACGACGCAGAATAGGTATAGTTTACCGTGGTTACTGACGGCCCACCTTTACCGCCTTGCGTTTCTTCTTCGCGCGCTTCTATCAGGCCGGTTGACCAGATCACATTGCCGGCATACCGCCCCGTCCCAAAGAGCAGCGGGATGGTCCGGTCGTAGGAACCAGATTGAACACTGAGGTTTTCGCGGCGCTGACCTTCAACGCGGCGATTGCCCAGGCCAAGCACCAAGGTATCGAAAGAGCGGCCTGCAACCGCGCCAATAAGACCGCCAATGGGGCCACCGAATACCGTGCCAACGGCACTAAGAACCAGAGTTGCCATGCAATATCTTTAGGTTTGAGAAGGCGCGTCTAGGGTGCGCGCTGGAATTGGAATATAGCGGATAAATAGCTTGGCCAGGGGTCGCGAAAGCCATGCTCTATCACTTTGCGGGCTGGCGCGTAGGCGTGGATAATACCGATGTCTGTAAAGATGCCAGCATGCTGCGGGCCGGCGCCAAAACTAAATAAACCAATGGCGCCTGGCGACGGCGTATCGGCAGACGATAAAGCGTTCTTTTTAATGTAACGCGCAAAATCTGCAGGCTGCGGCTGGCGACCATAGGCGCGCATATCGTGCACTTCGCGTCCAGCGCTGCGCGCGGCCACGATAATCAGGCCGACACAATCAAGGCCATGCGCGGGGCTGCGCCCTTGATGACGAAACCGCGTACCCAGACACAGCCGTGCCGCTGCGATAAACTGTGCTGCGTGCATCAGCCGAGGCCAGGATAGTTTAGCAGGCTGTCAAGTCCGGGGACGTATGGTTCGCCACGGTAGTTGAGGACATTGTTAAACCGGTCACGGCAGGTGGCAAGCCGCTTGTCGCAGCCTTCGGTCAACAGCACATCAAGCGGGAAACTTAAGTTCGCCTTAGAGCGTTCGTCGAGCTCAATTTGGGTCCCCGTCTGCTTTAAGATGACACTGTCTTGACCCGTCAGCGGGCCCGATAGCCAGCGCAGCGTACCAAAATTAAACGTGCCATCTGCAGGCGCTGGCGCCGCAAGCTGGTAACTGCCGGGCCCAGTTTGCCCAGTGACTTGCATGCGGTGTTGATAGAGGGCCAAATTCACCCGGCACCGGTGATCGCCAAGGCGCGCTCGGCAATGCGGTGAATACACCTCACATGCTTGGCGCTGCAAACGATGCTTCAGCCCGCGCAGCTCCGCTGTGAACCCCGCATCCGTGCGGCTGACGCGGCCAATAATGCCGCTCGCCAAATATTGCTGACCCATCGAAAGGTCCGCCCAATTGACTCGAAAGATCTTTAATTCAGCATCGTCATAGCGGCCCAATTCCAAGTCCTGATCGGTCAGCGCATGACTGGCGAAAACCCCATCAACGTCGAGATTATCAACGGCAGTCGTCATGGTTCGTTCGATCGCAGAAATCGAAAATGCGGGCGCGGGAGAGTAGGCAACACCGCCAAGCTCAAGGGTCCGGTCATGCTGGGTAAAGCCAAGTACCACACCATCGATGCGCTGAATGCGCCAACACATGGCAAGGGTCGTGAGCGGCGCAGCGAGGTGCGCCTGCAGTTCGTTCGAAAGCGTTTGCATAAGGCGTTAGACGATACGGTCGTCTGGTATTTCAACCAGGGCAACGCTTGGAATTTCGCCTGCTTCAAAGCGCGCGAGGGAGATTTCTAAGCTATCGGTTTGAAACCGCACCGGCACATCAAATTGAAAGCCTGCACTGATCGCTTGTCCCGCGGCAGGCGCGCTATCAAACTGAATGACCCCGCGCGCGCTGTCGACGGTCCAGCCGCTCGGCTGCTGAGCGCCCGCAATGGCCACTTTAACGCTAGATGCGATGGGCCGCGTAATGCGGCGAATACCGTCTGTCTCATAGGTTTTGACCAGATCAAATTCAGTTTTCTCGCCATCACCTGTACCCAGCGATTGGTCAGTAGCAGTAACAGGTGCACCGGTCGCTGCGGTTGAGCTATCGAATACATCGCGAAAGCGAAACCCATGGGCTTGGCCCTTGCGCGCGTGGAAAAAACTTAATAGCGCTTTGACGTCGGCTATCGAGCGCAGGCCTTGGCCCACTTCAAACTCCATTTTCGGAAAAGCCCAAAGGCTGTTGCGCTGCTCAACACCAGATGTGGTTTCAATGACTTCAGTTGAATAGGTTGGCCGGCTGATAGCGCCAAGGCTTAAATCCAAAGGAAAGACAACATCATGGAAGGTCATCTGTTCAACATCTCCTAGGTCAAAGGGGGTGTAGCCGTCGCGCTGAACTTGCGGTGCGGCCCAAACAAAAACATCTGCATAGCCGCGCAAAAAGCCGTCTTGCACGGCGCGGTCAATATCGCGCCACAGATGCACGTCTTCAGGACGCAGCACAAAGCCGGCAAAATAGTGTGCATCCGCCGGTCCATAGCCCAACCGATTTTCAACCTCGCTTAGGGCTTGGGCGCGTTTGGCCCATTTGCCCTCCGTCACAAAATCATAATCCTCAACTTGGAACACGTCATAGGCAGGGTAAGCCCAAGCATCGGGCAGATTGACATAGGACATCAGCGGTACAGCGCTGGAGAGAACCTGCGGCGTGAAAAACAAGATCATTTGGCGGGCGCTTGGAAACGCTGTGGCAACGACGTCGCGCAACGCTAAAGTCGCAGCACCCAACTTGCCTTCCAGCCACTCCAGATAAACCAGTTGATCAGCATCCGGTGTTTCCAGTGCCGAGAGGTGCTTGGTCGGCACGGGCAGGCTGGTTTCCTGCGTAAAGGCATCCATGGTTGCCTGGTCATAGAAACATGGCTCGAACCCGCCACCGATTTGATACCACCACCAAGGCTCGCCGCATTGGAAATCAAAATTGGTGCCGGCATCTTGCGCCACCAGACAAAATGCGACGGCAACCTCTTGCAGGTATGTCATCGCGTCAGTGTTACACGGGGAGAGCAAGCTAGAGGGTGGCACCCAGCCGGTCTGCGCTGGGCTACCATCATGCGTCCGCTGCTTCCAATCATCGGGGCAATTGGCGTCAAACAGTTCAAACGAAAGCGATAAGATAACGCGCATACCGCGGGCTTTAGCGGCTTGGCAAAAGGCTTTGTGCCAGGCAACGGTCGGTGTATTGAGCCGCGGCGCAGAACCTGACTGCGGCAGATAGCGTTGCGCATCCGCATCCCAAGCCAGGTTGGGATAGTGGCTCATTCCAACATAATGGTTGATGATGTCGCGGTAGCCGAGCGCCTCTTGATTGGCGATGATGCGCTCTGGCACTTGGTTAAACTGGTCATCATAAGCCGTTGCGGCGCGCAGGCGATGCGGCGGGACTGCAGTGTCTCCCATATCTAAAACACTGCCTGACCCGCTGCTCTTAATATCAGTTATCTCAACCCAGGCATCGACAGGCGCCGGCAGTGGACCCGTTGTTGTGCCATCATAGGCCGTGGGCACAAGAGAAATGAACAACCGGTCAATGTCGGCGATATAGACGGTTTCACCAGGCAGGCTGAAGCCCGCTTCTAGGGCGTTGAAGTCAATCGTAATCACCGCGTCTTCAGGGTCACCAACGGCATAGTTCCACAGCCGCACATACCAAGACCTCGCCGCGCCCTGACTGTCGCGTCCTTCAATGGTTAATGTGGGACCATTTATTGCGTTTAGCCCGCGCACACCGCTGGAGCGCCAACGCATCGACAGCTGGCAATTGGCGTAGCTGCGCTGGGTTACATAGCGCACCAGCGGATGGTCTATCATGTCTTCACTTTCCCAAATGAGCCCCGCTAGGTCTTCGTACCTCAGAAAATTAAGATCGAGGCGGATTTGATCTGCAGCGGGGTTGATGACGCTGGCCATCATTGGCCGGGGGAAGTTGACCGTCCAATAGCGTGGGTCAAAACGCTTTAACGGCGCTTTACGAAGCGCCGCATCACCAGATGCGAGCCAGTACATTTTAAGGTGTCTTTATTTGAGAGGAAAAACCAATTAGCCGTTACGCTGCGCGCGGCTGACGGCGCGGCTGACTTGGCTTGCAATCTGACTTGCTGATTGGCGCATCGCGCCTTGTGAGGCACCGTTCGGAACATGCATATTCACGGTAATATTTATCGGCGCTGTTGCCGCGCCTTGCGGCCGCACGATCTGGCCTGATTGGCCCGGCACGAAAATTTCAGGCCCAGCTTCACCAACCAGGAAAGCGCGGTTGGCATCGACCGGCCCGCCAGTTGCCCGCGGCGCGAAGGAAAACCCGCCAAAACCGCCAAACAGTGAGCCGAGAAGGCCGCCCCCGGAACTGCCGAAGATTGCATCAAGGCCGGATGAAATTGCCCGGTCGAAGATTGAATCCAATGCGCTGGTTGCAACATTCTTCAAATCATCGAATGACAGCTTCCCGGTTTTTAAAAACCGCTCAAACGCATTTGACATCTGCCCAGACAGCGTGTCCATCGAACGGCTCAATTCCTGAGCCATGGTTGCGCCGCTTTTGCTAATCTCTCGAATTGTTTGCGGCGTTTGCGCGGCAACCGCGTTTAAACCCGTAAAAGCAATTGTCGTTTCACCAACGACGCCAGTTACCCGGCCG